>JAAGNR010000037.1 GCA_010435995.1 Ferrovum sp.
AAATACCTACGAACCATTTCCCTACTGCGCCAGTGCGATGTCCTCTTGGTTCGAGAAACGAATGAGCGCAATCTGCTCACCCGTATCTGCCAACTGGCTGTAGAAACGGGAGGATATTCCATGGCTTGGGTTGGCTATGCCGAAGACGATGCATCACAAAGCGTTCGATGCATCGCCAGCTTTGGCCCAGAAGAAGCCTACCTAAAACAGGCGAATATCACATGGAACGATTCCCCTCGGGGGCAGGGCTCGGTGGGAACGGCCATTCGTAGCGGAAAAACCACCGTGGTGCAGGATATGCTGGCCTCCCCCTCCATGCGCTCGTGGCATACAGCGGCCTGGGAACATGGCTACCTTTCATGCATCAGTTTGCCATTGCATCTCGATACGCATGTTTTGGGAACCCTCACGCTGTATGCTGGTGAAACCAACGCCTTCTCTTCGGATGAAATCGAATTATTGGCAGAACTGGCCAATGACCTGGCCTATGGCATCAAGACCCTGAGAACACGCCAGGAAAAAGATGAGTTGATTGTGGCGTTGCGCCACGAAAGTGAGAAAAACTGGGCTTACTTGCACAATGCCAGCGATGGCATCCATATTCTCGATGTTCATGGCAACATTCTTGAAGCCAGCAACTCCTTCTGCGCCATGCTGGGGTATACCCACGATGAATTGCTGGGCATGAACGTTGTCCAGTGGGATGCGGGATTTTCCACCAGAGAAGATCTTGATGAAGTGCTGAAAGGACAATTCCGTCAAACCTCCCGCACCATTTTCATCACCCGCCACCGGCGCAAGGATGGCACCTTGATCGACGTCGAAGTCAGCGGATTTCCCCTTCAATTCAATGGCCAGCAGGTCTTATTCAATGCCTCTAGAGACATCGGCGAGCGACTCGCCTTCGAACGCGCCCTGAATCAGGCCAATGCCGATTTGTCCGCCACCCTCCAAGCCATCCCTGATCTATTATTCGAACTCAGTGAAAAAGGAGAATATCTCAACATATGGGCCCACGATGAAACACTTCTGGCGCAGCAAAAAGACCTGCTTTTGGGCCGAACGGTGCTGGACATGCTCCCCCCCAACGCCGCCAAGGAAGTGATGACCGCCCTCAGTGAGGCAGGGGAAAACGGCTATTCCCATGGTCACGTCATTTGTCTGGAACTCCCCCACGGGCGCCATTGGTTTGAACTGTCCACAGCATTGAAACCTGGGGCAGATAAAATACACAAACATTTCATCATGATCTCGAGGGACATCACCTCGCATAAAAAGTCAGAGGAAGAAATTCAACATCTGGCCTACTATGACCAACTCACTGGCCTACCCAACCGCCGCCTCTTTCTCGACCGGTTGAATCAGGCGATGGCCTATACCCATCGCAACCAACGAACGGGAGCATTGTTTTTTCTCGATCTGGATAACTTCAAAGTTCTTAACGATACCCTTGGGCATGCCATGGGCGACCTTCTGTTGCGGCAAGTCGCCCAGCGACTCATGGCCTGTGTACGCGAAGGCGACACGGTAGCCCGACTGGGTGGAGACGAGTTTGTCGTGCTGCTCGAAGATCTCCAGGAGCCTACGCTGGAAACCTACGAACAAGCCCGATCCATTGGAGACAAAGTTCTCCTTACCTTGGGACAACCGTATGAACTGACGAACCACTCACTCATCTGCACACCTTCCATCGGCGTGACTTTTTTTCATGGTCACCACATTGCTATGGAAGAACTCCTGAAACAGGCTGATCTTGCCATGTATCAAGCCAAAAACGCGGGGCGCAACGCTCTGCGTTTTTTCGATACTCAGATGCAAGCGACCATCAACCAGCGCGCCTCGCTGGAAACCGCTCTGCGAATCGCCCTTGACCACCAGCAATTTGAGCTCTACTACCAGATTCAGGTAGATGAACAAAGAAACGTCATTGGCGTGGAAGGATTGATTCGCTGGCATCATCCAGAAAAAGGGATGATATCACCCGGTCAGTTCATTCCCATTGCGGAGGAAACTGGATTGATTCTCCCGTTGGGACAATGGGTTATTGAACAAGCCTGCGCCCAACTGGCCCACTGGCAACAATCTAAAAATACCCGAACCCTCACCATCGCCATAAATGTCAGCGCCAAACAATTTCACCAGAAAAATTTTGTGCAACATATTCAAACGGCCCTTCAACCTTACGGTTTTGACCCCGCACTCCTCAAATTTGAGCTGACCGAAAGCCTTTTGCTAGAAGATATCGAGGAGACCATTGAGACCATGACCCAACTTCAGGAAATCGGCGTGACTTTATCTCTGGACGACTTTGGGACGGGATATTCCTCGCTTCAGTATCTCAAGCGTCTTCCTCTGGCTCAATTAAAAATCGATCAATCTTTCGTTCGAGACATTGCCACCGATGACAGTGACCGCGCCATCGTGCGTACCATCATTGCCATGGCAAAGAGTCTTGATATGGATGTCATTGCTGAGGGAGTGGAAACTTCCGAACAATTCCACTGGCTGAAAGAAGGGGGATGCGCGCACTTTCAAGGGTATTATTTCGGCTATCCCGTTCCCCTGAATGAATTGATAGTGCCTTAAAATAAAAAGCCGGCTCAAAGGCCGGCTTTTAAATCCCGAAAAAAAACAGGATTATTTCTTGTCTGCGGCAGGAGCAGCAGGAGCAGCAGGAGCAGCAGCAGGAGCAGCGGCATCAGCAGCAGGAGCAGCAGGAGCAGCAGGAGCAGCAGGAGCAGGAGCGGCTGCATCAGCAGCAGGAGCGGCAGGAGCAGCAGGAGCAGCAGCAGGTGCATCGGCAGCAGGAGCAGCAGGAGCATCTGCCTTAGGAGCTTCGGGCTTGCTGCAAGCAGCCAAGGTCACAGCAAAAAGAGAGGCAATCAGAAGATTCAATTTCATGATGAGTCCTATTGGTAGAGGTTGACGATAAATCCTGAACAGCCCCTATGGAGCCATCAGACCGCATTAGCTTACACCAGATTGCTGCACCGCGACAAGTCCCGCGAAGGGACTGTCATGAAAATTTCACCCAACCCGCATGATAGGCTTCCAGGAAGACCTGCAAAACTTCTCCAGACAACTCTGTCGCCGTGATTTCTCGCTGATCAGCCAGTTGTTTGAGCAGAGCACGCCCCGATTCGGGGAAAGCATGACGTTCCCCATTAAAATAAAAATGCCCGCCTCGGAATAATAACTGACTGCGCGCATCGAGTCGCAGTCCGCGCTGTAACACCTGCTCCCGAAAGTCCTCCAGAGGCATGTCCTGTTCTGGGGTATCGAAAAACACATGGGGCTTGGGTTCGCTCAAATATCGTCCGACACAGTCCGCCACGTCGGCTTCGGACCAGCGCAGTTCACGACGCAGCAAAGCCGTCACCTGCTTGACCAAAGCCCCTGGGATTTTTCCGGGATGGCTGGTCAGCTTCAAATCCGGGTCGGCGTAGCGCCCTTCAACCTGCAACTGATCGCGCAAATAGTCCAGAAAGGCCTCTACCCATTCCTGATAGTTCGGTGCCCGAAACCCGATGGAGTACGTAAAACACTCACTGACCGCAATGCCATCATGGGCACAGTGGGGTGGCAGGTAGAGCATATCGCCCGCTTCCAGATCCCACTCTGCTTCAGCAGAAAAGCGCTGCAACAGTTTCAGATCCGTGTCGGGCAACAACTCCAGATCGTCGGTTTCGGCAATGGACCAGCGGCGCGTACCAAACCCTTGTAATAGAAAGACATCGTAGGAATCGAAATGAGGACCCACCCCTCCGCCGGGTACCGCATAACTCACCATCAAGTCATCGAGTCGCGCATGGGGGAGAAAGTCAAACTGCCGCAACAATCCCTCGCCTTCCGGCAGCCAGTGATTCAACTCCTGAATTAGGATAGTCCAGTTTTTATCCGGCAAGGTTTTGAAATCGATGGGGCGAAAGGGCCCGTGCCGTAACTCCCACCGCTGCCCATGACGCACCACCAGACGAGATTGAACCTCGGGACGCTGGGCCAGCCGCTTGATCTCAGGCGGGGTCAGCAAGCCCAGGAAATCCGGCAACGCCTGACGCACCAGCAACGGCGATTTATGCCAGTGCTTTTGCAGAAAACGCGCCGGGGTGAACCCCCCTAATAAATTATCGTCCATACCTCGAAGTGTATCACTCCGCGCCATGCCGAAGCGAGCCAGTTACAATAGGGGTTTTAATCAGGACTGCCTTCCATGGTTCGCACTCGCTTTGCTCCCAGCCCCACCGGCTACCTCCACATTGGCGGAGCCCGTACCGCCTTGTTTTCCTGGGCTTTTGCCCGACATCACGGAGGGTCTTTCGTATTGCGTATCGAAGACACCGATCGCGAACGCTCTACCGACGCTTCCACCCAGGCCATTCTGGATGGCATGGCCTGGCTGGGCCTGGATTATGATGAAGGCCCCTTTCATCAAATGCACCGTTTGGCGCGTTATCAGGAAATCGCCGACCATCTGCTGAAATCCGGCTGGGCCTACCCCTGCTACGCCAGCCGCGAAGAACTCGATGCTTTGCGAGACAGCCAACGGGCCCGCGGCGAAAAACCACGTTACGATGGCCGTTGGCGCGACTCCACGGCGACCCCGCCAACTGGAGTACAACCGGTCATCCGTTTCAAAACTCCCGTGGACGGCAGTGTCACTTTTCATGACTTGATCAAGGGACCCATCACGATAGCCAACAGCGAACTGGATGATCTGGTGCTGCTGCGTGCTGACGGCATTCCTACCTACAACTTTGGGGTAGTGGTGGATGACCTCGATATGCAGATCACCCATATCATTCGGGGCGACGATCACGTCAATAACACCCCGCGGCAAATTCATCTGATGCAAGCCCTAGGCGCCACCCTTCCCCAATTCGGCCACCTCCCCATGATTTTGGGTCAGGATGGAGAACGCTTGTCAAAACGCCACGGGGCAGTAAGCGTACTGCAGTATCAGGAGGATGGTTTCCTGCCTGAAGCGCTGATGAATTACTTGGCACGCTTGGGATGGTCTCACGGCGACGAGGAAATTTTCTCCCGCGAAGAACTGGTGGAATGGTTCGATCTGGCCCATGTCAATCGTTCCCCTGCACGCTTCAACCCGGAAAAATTGTTATGGCTGAACCAGCATTATCTCAAAACCGTAGCCGATGACCGACTGGTTCAACCACTTGTAGCCGATCTTGCATTACCCCCTGCAACATTGACCTCGGGGCCTGCCCCCTTGGCCGTAGTGTCCCTTCTCAAGGGGCGCGTTTCCCGCACAACGGAACTGGCTGTTGCCGCCCGCTATTTTTACACCGATCCAGTCCCGGCTATAGAGGCATTAACCTCTCCTCCGACTGGAGCGGTGCTCGATGCCTTGGGCGCACTTCCCCACCTTTTGGCCCACTGTGAGTGGACCATCGAGACCCTGGGAACCCTGATCAAGCAAACGGCTCAGGCTCACGGACTGAAAATGGGGCCGCTTGGCATGCCCCTGCGGGCCATTCTCTGCGGGACCACCCATACCCCTTCGCTGGATGCCACCCTGCACCTGATCGGAAGAGAAGCCGTATTGCGCCGGCTCAACCGCTATCTCACAGATAAGAACGACGATCCAGAAACGCCAAACGCCAACGGGTGATGGTCATGCGTGCGGGAACCCCCACCTGGGTAAAAGGATCTGCCGCGATAAAGCGTTCAGCAGCGGCACGATCCTCCACATCGACGATATAGAAACTCCCTTCGGGGATGGTTCCCCCATCATCCATTTTGGCCCCGCACGCCAACAACAGGGACTGGTTTTTTTCCAGATAAGCCAGATGGGCAGGGCGGTGGGCCTGACGCACTGCCCCATGATCGGGTTTATCCCAAGTTTCAATCAGAAAAGGCATGATTCATCACTCCGGTGGGTCATCCACTAAACCAAGAATTTTTGATTATCCCAACCAAAGGCATCACGGTCAATCCGCGCCGTTTTATGGGTTTCACTCATAACGGAGTATAATAAAGGGTTTCCCTGCTTGATTGCGAGGCTCATCCTATGCATCCCCAACTCAATGTCGCCATCAAAGCCGCGCGCCGTGCCGGAACCCTCATCCAACGCGCCGCTCAGGATCTGGGGCGCCTCACCGTCAGCAAAAAAGGTCATGCCGACTTTGTTTCGGAGGTAGACCAGGCGGCTGAACGGGCCATCGTAGAAATTCTCAAGGAGGCCTACCCGGATCATGCCTTTCTGGGAGAAGAAGGGGGAGCCTCCGGAAATTCGCCCTATTGCTGGATCATCGACCCCCTCGACGGCACCACTAATTTTCTTCATGGTTTCCCCATGTACAGTGTCTCCATCGCCCTGACGCACAACGGAATTGTGACCCAGGGGGTGGTCTATGACCCCTCTCATAATGATCTGTTTACCGCATCCCGTGGCAGCGGTGCTTTCCTCAACGATCGTCGTATTCGGGTCAGCGGTCGTACCCAACTGGACGAAGCCCTGATTGGCACGGGCTTTCCCTATAGTCACATGACCCATCAGGAACGCTATCTGCGCATGATGGCCGAGGTCATGCGCCGCACGGCCGGTCTGCGTCGCCCCGGTTCCGCAGCCATCGACCTGGCCTATGTGGCTGCCGGACGGTATGACGGCTTTTGGGAACTGGATCTCAAACCTTGGGATATTGCCGCAGGAACATTGCTGATTCAAGAAGCGGGAGGGTTGGTGTCGGATCTGGATGGCGAAGGAAACTTTCTCCAGAGCGGGAATGTGGTCGCGGGTTCCCCAAAAATCTTCGGGCAACTTCTACCCTTGATTCAGCGCGCCTAAATTGCCATGTTCGCGCGTTTTCGCATCGTCCTATGTACCACCACCCATCCTGGGAATATCGGTGCCGCTGCACGCGCCATGAAAACCATGGGCTTTACCCGCCTGACGCTTGTCACCCCACGGCACTTCCCTGACCCTGAAGCCAGTGCTCGCGCTTCCGGGGCCGATGATATTTTGGCGCATGCTCAAGTCTGCCATACCCTGAACGAAGCGTTACAGGGCGTAACCCTGAGCGTGGGTTTGACGGCCCGCCGCCGCGATCTCTCCCACCCCATGCTGCCAATCCGCGAACTGGCTGCCACTCTGCCCGAGGAAACCTCCTCTGGTGGAGAAATCGCCCTGGTTTTTGGTACGGAAATGTCCGGGCTTTCCAATGCAGAACTGGATGCCTGCCAACGGCTGGCCCATATCCCTACAGATCCCAACTTTGGCTCCCTCAACTTGGCGGCAGCGGTTCAACTGGTATGCTATGAAATACGCCAAGCCTTACTTCAGGATCGCGGACCTCAAGCCAGAGAATACCCCTTGGCCACTCACGATGAATTGGAACGATTCTATGCCCATCTGGAGCGTGTCCTGTTGAGCAGCGGGTTTCTCGACCCCGACCACCCCGGGCGACTGATGATCCGCTTGCGCCGACTGTTTTCACGGGCTCGCGTCGAACGGGAAGAAGTAAGCATTTTGCGTGGTATTCTGAGAACACTCTACCCTTCAGACGATGGCAGTACCCCTCTCATTGACAGGAATGTCCCCCATGCTGGCACGCATTCGCGAACAAATTGATTGTGTTTTTGACCGAGATCCGGCGGTACGTAGCCGCTGGGAGGTCGTTACGCTTTACCCTGGATTCCATGCCATTCTCCTGCACTGGCTGGCCCATTGGTTCTGGCAAAAAAACTTCAAGTGGCTGGGACGGGCAACTTCCCAGTTTTCCCGTTTCCTCACTGGCATAGAAATTCATCCGGGCGCCACTCTGGGGCGTCGCGTGTTTATCGATCATGGCATGGGAATCGTCATCGGCGAAACCGCCGAAGTTGGCGACGATTGCACTCTCTATCAGGGTGTTACGCTGGGAGGAACCTCGTGGAACAAAGGCAAACGGCATCCCACCCTGGCCCAGGGAGTCATCGTCGGTGCGGGAGCCAAGGTTATCGGCCCCATCATTCTCGGCGAAGGGTCTAAAGTAGGTTCCAACGCTGTGGTGGTCAAACCCGTTCCTCCAGGAGCCACAGTCATCGGCATTCCCGGTCGATTACTGGAGGATGAGAAGCACCAAACCCTCAAATCCGCACCCAAATTTACCGCTTATGGGTCATCCACGGACGACAAGGACCCCCTGGCCGTTACGGTCATGGAGTTGGTACGCCAAAACGAACTCCGAGATCAACAGATCGAGGAACTTTTGCGCCGGATTGAGACCCTTACCAAGACAGACTCAACCGCTTCTGGAGAACAACCATGACCATCACCTTGACCGCATCCGCTGCACAACAAATTCAACAAGCATTGACCAAAAGGGGAAAGGGAATTGGCTTGCGTTTCGGGACCAAAAACTCAGGATGTTCCGGGTTGGCCTATGTGGTCGACTATGCCGACGAGGTTCGCGACGGGGAACTGACTTTTGAATCCCATGGCACCACCGTGGTTGTCCATCGGGACCACTTGTCCTTTCTCAATGGTACAGAAATCGATTATCAACGTACCGGACTCAACAGCGCCTTCAAGTTCAATAACCCCAATGTCACGGACAGTTGTGGTTGTGGAGAAAGTTTCACCACCCGTGCGGCCTGATCCCTTCCCTTTGTCGTACTGCTTCAAACCTACTCATCGCGCATGAATCCAGAACCTTCCTCAAACCCAGCCGATGCTTGGCTGCTCGCCCGTCTTGTGCGCCAATCGTCCCCGTTGCTGGTACTGACCGAAAGTACCGCTCAGGCTCAACGCCTGATGGAGGAGATGGGTTGGCTGGATAATGCGTTGCGCCTGTGCTGTTTGCCCGACTGGGAAACACTCCCCTATGACCGCTTCTCTCCGCATCAGGATCTAGTGTCAGAGCGCTTGGCCACCCTCTGGCAAGTATCCCGGGGGAATTTTGATGTACTGTTGGTCCCGGTCACCACCGCCTTATATCGCTTCCCGCCTCTGAGCCATCTCGCTGGCCATACATTTCTTCTGCAACGCGGACAACACCTGGAAATTGATGCCCTGCGCCAGCAAATGGTCACCGCTGGTTATGAAACCGTACAACAAGTCACCCAACCGGGAGAATTTTGCCTGCGCGGCGGCGTCCTCGACCTATTCCCCACGGGAAGCGTGCTGCCCTATCGCATCGATCTCTTCGACACCACCATCGACACTTTGCGCACCTTCGATGTGGATACCCAACGCACGCTCTATCCCGTCACGGAAATTCGCCTCTTGCCGGCTCGCGAATTTCCCCTCAACGAAGCCGGACGTACCCATTTTCGTGCCAGTTTCCGCGAACGCTTCGAGGGAGACCCTTCCCGCTGCGCACTGTATCGCGACATTGGAAACGACCTGATTCCGGCAGGAATTGAATACTACTTGCCGTTATTTTTTGACGATTGCGCCACCCTTTTCGACTACCTCCCCCATACGCTCACCGTCATTACCCAGGGGAACATGACCCCCATCATCCGGGAATTTTGGCACTCCACTCTCAAGCGCTGGGATTTGGTCAAAGGAGATCGGAGTTACCCAGTCCTCGATCCCGCCGAGCTTTTTTTAACTGAAGAAGAATTTTTTCTCAAATTAAAGCCGTACCCCCGCGAACGCGCACTGGATACTTCTGCGGTGACCACCTTACCGTCACTGGATATTCAACGCCGCTCACCGCACCCCCTCAGCAAATTACAGGTTTTTTGTGAGTCATTTCCGGGTCGCATTCTGATTCTCGCAGACAGTCTGGGACGTCGCGAAACCCTGCGCCAGCTACTCACGGAATATGACCTGACACCGACCATCGGCAGCGACTGGGCCGCATTTTTGCGCGGACAGGAACCCCTGACTCTCACGGTTGGCCCTTTGCTTCAGGGATTCATTCTTCCCGCAGAAAACCTGACGGTCATCACCGAAAGCGAACTGTATCAAACGCAGATACGCCAAACCCGCCGGCGCGAACGGATGCGCACCTCCAGCGACAGTTTGTTGCGCGATCTCACGGAAGTTCGGATCGGCGACCCCGTAGTGCATCAGGATCACGGGGTGGGACGATTTCATGGACTGGTGAATCTGGACCTTGGAGAAGGCACGACCGAATTCATGCAACTGCGTTATGCCAATGACGATGTGTTGTATGTTCCGGTTGCCCAACTTCAACTCATCAGTCGCTATTCGGGAGGTCCTGCCGAATCGGCCCCCTTGCACAAACTGGGCAGCGGACAGTGGGAAAAGTCCAAAAAACAGGCCGCACGTCAGGCACGAGATACGGCTGCCGAATTGCTTGATCTGTATGCTCGCCGTGCCGCCCGCGAAGGTTGGTCCTGCCCCCTCGATGAACACGCTTACGCGGCTTTTTCCGAAAGTTTCCCCTTCGAGGAAACCCCCGATCAAAGTGCCGCCATCCAGGCCGTACTGAATGATATGGCGGCGAGCAAACCCATGGATCGTCTGGTCTGTGGGGACGTTGGCTTCGGCAAAACGGAAGTCGCCTTGCGCGCAGCTTTCATGGCCATCCATGCGGGCCGCCAGGTCGCACTGCTGGTCCCCACCACCCTGTTGGCGGAACAGCATTATCAAAACTTTTCCGACCGTTTTGCCGATTGGCCCATCCGCTTGGCGGAGTTATCCCGTTTCCGTTCTGCCAAGGAGGTTGCCACCACCCTTCAGGCTTTAGAGGCGGGGCAGGTAGATCTGGTGATTGGCACCCACAAACTCATCAGCGATGAGGTACGCTTCGCCCGCTTGGGATTGGTCATCATCGATGAAGAACATCGTTTTGGCGTGCGCCAGAAAGAACGCCTCAAAGCCTTGCGCGCCGAGGTGGATGTACTGACCCTCACCGCCACCCCCATCCCCCGCACCCTGTCACTGGCGCTGGAAGGCTTACGCGATTTCTCGGTCATTGCCACGGCCCCGCAAAAACGTCTGGCCATCAAAACCTTTGTACGCCCGCAATCGGATGGATTGATCCGCGAGGCCGCCTTGCGCGAACTGAAGCGGGGCGGGCAATTGTACTATCTGCACAATGAAGTCGACACCATGGAGAATGTGCGTCAGCATCTGGAACAATTGTTGCCCGAAGCGCGCGTTGCTGTTGCCCATGGACAAATGCGGGAACGAGAACTGGAACAGGTGATGCGCGATTTTTATCAACAACGCTCCAACCTCTTGCTCTGTTCCACCATCATCGAAACCGGCATCGACGTCCCCACAGCCAACACCATTCTGATTCACCGCGCCGACCGTTTTGGACTGGCCCAGCTACACCAATTGCGTGGCCGGGTAGGTCGCTCTCATCATCAGGCTTATGCCTACCTCATGACTCCGCCGGAAGAAGCCCTCAGCACCACCGCCAAAAAACGGCTGGAAGCCATTCAGCAGATGGAAGAACTGGGAGCCGGTTTCTATCTGGCGTTGCAGGATCTGGAAATTCGCGGGGCCGGAGAAGTGTTGGGGGACTCTCAAAGTGGAGACATTCAAGGCGTGGGGTTCAACCTCTATACCCAGATGCTGACCCAGGCAGTGAAAGCCTTGCGCCATGGGCAATCCTGGGAC
This sequence comes from Ferrovum sp., assembly GCA_010435995.1. GTDB lineage: Bacteria > Pseudomonadota > Gammaproteobacteria > Burkholderiales > Ferrovaceae > Ferrovum. The sequence goes on from JAAGNR010000037.1 coordinate 11,543, forward strand.
CCAGAGCGGCCCTTTGATATATCCCTGGAAATCAACCTGCATGCCCCCGCCCTGCTTCCTGAAGACTATTGCGGCGACGTTCAGGAACGTCTGGTGCTGTATAAACGCTTGGCCAGCTGCGATTCACTGGACAATCTCGACACGCTCAGGGAAGAGTTGAATGACCGTTTCGGACTACTCCCCGAAGCGGCCCAGGTTCTTCTGGAAAGTCACCGTCTGAGAATTCTTGGGACCCCCTTGGGAATCCGCAAAATCGATGCTCACGAAGAAGCTGCCGTACTTCAGTTCGGTGAAAAGCCCCCTTTTGAACCCCATGACTTTATTTTGCTCCTGCAAAAACAACCCAACTTTCGTCTGGCAGGCCCCGACCGGCTGCGCGTACTCTATCAGGCCCCGCAAGCGCTGGAACGCGCGCACCAGATTCAACAAACCCTATCGCTGCTTATTCCTTTGGTGAGACCCTCAGCCTAACCCGCGCTACCGTCCTTGCCATCAGGATGGGAGTGAGCGATATCAGCCAAACGGATGCGCCACTCCGCTGGCCCTGTCTGGTGAACGGAAGTCCCTTGAGTATCCACGGCGACGGTCACAGGCATATCTTCCACCTGAAACTCATATACCGCTTCCATCCCCAACTCGGGGAACGCCACCACTCGCGCCGCACGAATCGCCCGGGACACCAGATAAGCAGCGCCCCCCACGGCAATCAAAGACACCGAGCGATGCTTGCGAATGGCTTCCACCGCAACGGGACCACGCTCCGCCTTACCGATCATCCCGAGCAACCCGGTTTTTTCCAGCATGAAATCGGCGAACTTGTCCAGACGTGTGGCCGTAGTGGGACCGGCAGGCCCGACCACTTCATCCCGCACCGGATCCACCGGCCCCACAAAGTAAATAAAGCGATCCGTAAAATCCAGACCTTCGGGGAGAGATTCACCCCGGTCCACCAGTTCCTTGATTTTCTTATGGGCGGCATCCCGCCCCGTCAGCAAAGTTCCCGTCAGCAACAACGTCTCTCCTGGCCGCCAGGTCAGCAAGTCTTCCTTGTGAAGGCTATCCAGGTTTACCCGTCGAGCACTGGGTGAAGCGTGCCAAGTCACCGCAGGCCAATCGCTGGCGCGGGGTGGGGCAAATTGGGCCGGGCCCGATCCATCCAGGGTAAAGTGCAGATGACGGGTGGCTGCGCAATTGGGAATCAAAGCCACCGGAAGAGATGCTGCATGGGTAGGGTAATCAAGAATTTTGATATCCAGTACGGTGGTCATACCGCCCAATCCTTGAGCGCCAATCCCCAAGGCATTCACCTTGTCGTACAGCTCGATGCGCAGTGCTTCGATGGCATTCTGAGGTCCACGGGACTTGAGCTCCCCCATATCGATGGGACTCATCATGGCTTCCTTGGCCAACAGCATGGCTTTCTCCGCCGTACCGCCAATGCCAATACCCAAAATTCCCGGAGGGCACCATCCTGCCCCCAGCGTTGGGACCGTAGACAGAATCCAGTCCACCAAGGAATCCGTGGGATTCAACATGGCCAGACGAGCCTTATTCTCCGACCCCCCCCCTTTTGCCGCCACGATGACTTCCACCGTATCGCCGGGAACCAGAGACACATGAATCACGGCGGGAGTATTGTCCCGAGTATTGCACCGCAGCCCTGCCGGATCAGCCACAATGGAGGCCCGCAGGGGATTGTCGGGAGCCAGATAAGCCTGACGCACTCCTGCATTAATCGCATCGTCAAGGGAGCCAGACAAGCGCAAATGAACCCCCAGTCCCACCTTGAGAAAGACATTGACGATACCCGTATCCTGACAAATGGGCCGATGACCTTCCGCGCAGAGCCGGGAATTGGTCAGAATCTGGGCAATGGCATCACGCGCCGCCTCCGATTCTTCATGCTCATAAGCCACTCCCAGAGCACGGATATAATCTGCGGGGTGATAGTAGGAGATAAATTGCAGACTCTCCGCGATGCTCTGCACCAGATCTTTTTCGTCAATCACTCGCACCACATAGCTCCTTTTCATGGATGATGACCAAGAATGAACCTCCGACTGTGACTATAATAACGCTTCAAGCTCAAAATGAGTATCGATTGGAACTTTCCGACCATACCATGCTCATTTCAGACCAAAATGATTTCAGGGAGATTTCATGTCATCGCCTGTATTGCACCATGAACGACGTTTTTTTCCTCCCGCAGCCGAGTGGGCAGAACGCGCCACCATTTCCGGCACAAACCAGCATCAAGCGCTGTGTGCGGAAGCTGCACAGGATCCCCAAGGGTTTTGGGGTCGTCTGGCACAAGAACATCTCGTCTGGCATAAACCTTTCGCCACCATCCTTGATGACAGCACCCCGCCGTTTTACCGCTGGTTCACAGAAGGGCAATTGAACGCCTCCTACCTATGTCTGGATCACCCCATTGCCCAAGGCCACGGCCACAAAACCGCCTTGATTTTTGAGGCAGATGATGGAACCGTCACCACCATCACCTATCAGGCCCTGCATCAACGCGTCTGTCGTTTTGCCAATGCCTTGAAATCCCTGGGAGTACAAAGGGGAGATCGGGTCATTATTTATATCGCCATGTCCATTGAAGGCATTATCGCCATGCAGGCCTGTGCCCGTATCGGGGCGATCCATTCTGTGGTGTTCGGGGGGTTTTCTGCCAAATCACTCCATGAGCGCATCGTCGACACCGGAGCTTCGTTGGTGATTACCGCAGATGGCCAATATCGCGGAGGGAAAATGATCCCTCTAAAAATAGCGGTGGATGAAGCCCTGGCGCTGGAACAAGAAACTTCAGTAAAAAACGTCATCGTCTATGCGCGTACCGGCGAGCCCATTCCGTGGAACAGCACACGGGACTTGTGGATGCACACCATAGAAGCCGATCAGTCCGACACCTGCGAACCCACCTGGGTCGATGCCGAACATCCCTTATTCATTCTCTACACTTCGGGTTCGACGGGAAAACCCAAAGGAATCCAGCATGCCACCGCAGGGTACCTGCTTTGGGCCATTCTGACCATGAAGTGGGTATTTGACTATCACCCCGACGACATTTACTGGTGTACTGCTGACATTGGCTGGATCACAGGACATACCTATGTCAACTATGGTCCCTTGGCCATCGGCGCCACCCAGGTGATCTATGAGGGCGTTCCCAGTTACCCCGATAGTGGCCGCTTCTGGTCCATGATTGCGCGCCACCGCGTGTCGATTTTTTATACGGCACCCACCGCCATTCGCTCCTTGATCAAAGCCAGCAATCTCACTCCCCACTGTCACCCGCAACATTATGACTTATCCAGTTTGCGTCTCCTTGGAACCGTAGGAGAACCCATCAACCCTGAAGCCTGGATGTGGTACTACCAAGAAGTGGGACAGAGTCGCTGCCCCATCGTGGACACCTTCTGGCAGACCGAAACCGGCGGCCATGTGATTGCTCCCCTGCCCGGGGCCGTATCTCTGGTTCCCGGTTCTTGTACCCTTCCTCTGCCCGGCATCGATGCCACCGTGGTAGATGAATCCGGTCACGAAGTTGCTCCGGGTCACGGAGGGCTGCTGGTGATTCGGCGCCCTTGGCCTGCGATGATGCGAACTCTCTGGGGTAATCCGGAACGCTTCCAGAAAACCTATTTCCCCGCCGAACTCAAAGGCTACTATCTGGCAGGAGATGGGGCTGTGCGCGATGAACATACCGGCTACTTCACCATTACCGGACGTATCGATGATGTCCTCAATGTTTCGGGACATCGACTGGGGACCATGGAAGTGGAGTCTGCCTTAGTCGCCCATCCTTTGGTGGCTGAAGCTGCCGTAGTGGGCAAACCGGACGATGTCACTGGGGAAGCCATCGTCGCCTTCGTAGTATTGAAACAAGCACGCCCGGCCGGTGAACTGGCTCGACAACAAGCCAACGAGTTGCGCCAATGGGTAGGACAGGAAATCGGCCCCATTGCCAAACCCCGGGAAATTCGCTTCGGGGATAATCTCCCCAAAACCCGCTCCGGAAAAATCATGCGCCGTCTGTTGCGCAGCCTAGCCCGGGGAGAAGCCTTAACCCAGGATACTTCCACCTTGGAAAACCCTGCCATTCTTGAGCAACTGCAGGAAACCCTGTGAAACTCTGGCTCTGGTGGCAAGGAACCCTGCTGGACCGATACCTTGCCCGTGAGGTACTGTATGGTACGGGACTGATATTTTCCGCCTTATTGTTCCTGTTTTCTTTTTTTGATTTGATTCACGAACTCAATGATATTGGCAAAGGCGGCTATGCCCTATGGCAAATTGGCGTGTTCGTCGCTTTGGCCATGCCGAGCCATGCCTATGAACTCTTTCCCATCGCCACCCTGATTGGTACCTTGTATGGATTGACCAACCTAGCCCAACATTCTGAAATTACGGTGATGCGAACCTCAGGAATGTCGCGCAAAAGATTGGGGCAGGCTTTGATGCGTATTGGTGCTATATTTGTCATCATTGCCTTCGTTCTGGGAGAATTCATCATGCCCTTATCGGAAGAAGCCGCCCAGCAATGGCGCCTGAAAGCATTGAATAATGTCGTGGCCACGCAATTCCGCTCAGGAATCTGGATCAAGGATAAGGGCAGTTTCATCAACATCCACGAAATGCTGCCAGACAATTCCTTACATGACCTACGGATCTATGAATTTGATCTGAACCGCCGCCTCAATAAAATCAGCACAGCTCACCGCGCCATCTACCTTCACGATCATCAATGGGAGTTGAATGAGGTGGAGCGAACCATTTTCTCACCCACCGGCGTCACGGTAGAGCGTGACGATCATGTGCATTGGGATTCCGTACTATCCCCTCAGGTGATGTCGACCTTGCTGGTAGAGCCAGAACAAATGGCATTGTGGAACCTGCATACGTATATTCATCATCTGCGCGACAATCACCAACAAACCTTGCGCTATGAAGTAGCCCAATGGAGCAAGATATTTTATCCGTTCTCCAGCCTGGTGATGATGCTACTCGCCTTACCCTTTGCGCTGCAACGGCCTCGTGCCGGAGCCGTGGGATTTCGCATCATGGTCGGAATCGGATTGGGTCTGGGATTCTATCTGAGCAATCGGTTCTTTTCTTATCTGGGACAACTAGAAGGATGGAGCCCTGTATTCAGTACCCTAGCACCCAGCCTCAGTTTTCTGGGCTTGGCTCTCTCCATGGGCTTTTGGATGGAACGACGGGCATAACGCCTTCAGCAGAAGTTCATCGCGCCCATCATCTTTGAGAAGAGTGGCGGCGTAGAGTAAGCCCAAGTAGCCGATCATGGAGAAATTGTCCTTCTCGATCGATCAACGCCCACAACAAACTGATGCCCGTGATCCATCCGAGTACGGACAGAACATAGCGTGCTATGGATTGCCCCCATGAAGGAGGGGTTCCGCACCGATTGACCAAGTCCAGATGCCAGGTACGCATCGGAATGGTTTGGCCTGTCCGATGCCAAAACCAGGTGAAATACCCTCCCACAGATACAAACAGATAACCCTGATAGAGTGTCCGGTACTCGGGGTGTAAGGCATACTGCGTCAATCGTACAAAGGGGAGAGCTGCTGCCACCAGAACTCCGAGCACGAACAGAGCCTCATAAACCCCACATATCAAGCGCGGCCAAAGGGGCAAACGTGCTGCATTCACGGAGATTTCGCAGAAGGAATGGCTGCTCCAGGAGTCACCCCTGAAAGCCCGTTGGGTGAAGCATTTGTGGGTAATGCAGGGGGCACTCCAGGCACAGGGCTAGAGTTTGGAGTCGAGGACATTTTGGCCTGATGAGCGCGCCAACGAGATTTTATCGCAGCTTTTTTATCGGGTGGCAACGCATGGAATACCTGATAATTGTGCCGTGCCCGGTCTCGCGTTTCTTTAGGCAAATGGGTCCATATCGGAATATTCCTTTCAAAGCGCACTTGCTCTGCAGGAGAAAGCTTCGGGTAATGCTGCGCTGCACGCAACAGCCGCGTGCGTTGCAAAGGACTCAAACGGTCCCAATCCTGAGCCGCAGGAGCCAACACGGCTTGCTGTGAGGGTGTTAAGTCTGTCCACTTTGGAGCAACAGCGACTTGCGCCCAAGCCCCACTCGAACATACGAGCAGGCAAAGGGCGATTAACGTCTTTCCTGAAGCCATTCGCCAAAATCCTTTTGGGCAAAATCTTGCGGAGGAATTTCAGCGGCGAGCAATTTTGCATCCAGAAAGCCTGAGTCCTCATCACCGTCCTGATGCTGGGATTGCCACCAAAAACCATAAAATACCAAAGTAAAGACAAACAGCACAGTAGCCAAAGACCAACGCCCTGCATCCAGAAAATCCCAATGAAAGCTTCCTCGCCCCGAGATCAATACCAAACGAGATTCCCTCTGTGCGGTCTGATGATGCTTCAGGGCGAAATGGCGCACAGAGTGCAAACGAGCAACCACCGCAAGATCCATATCCTGAGCGGCGTCATTCAGCTTCTGCCCCACTAACCGTCCAAATTCTTCTTCGTTCATGATTGCAATCCTCGATCGCCCAACTTGTTTGCCAATGCGCGAACAGCTCTCGAGCAGTGTGTTTTCACACTGCCCTCCGAGCACCCCATGATCTGGGCTGTTTCTGCGACATCCATCTCTTCCCAATAACGCAGTAGAAAGGCTTCTCGTTGACGGGAGGGGAGAGATTGCAAAGCCACTTCGATCTGTTCTAGAGTTTGCTTTTGATTTAATTGCATATCTGGTAAAGGCGAGGTGACCTTTCCCTCCCCGAGATCCTCCGCCGTGTCGAGAATGTCAAAATCATCCTCTTCCGATCCCTGGCGGCCAAATGACCCAGCCAAAGGGGTCCATGTCGCCCGAATTCGACTACGACGATAATAGTCCCGAATAGTATTCTGCAAAATACGTTGAAATAACGGAGGAAGTTCGCCCTCAGGACGATCTCCGTAGCTCTCGGTCAATTTGAGCATAGCGTCCTGAACAATATCCAATGCCGCAGCTTCGTCCTGGACGGAATATACCGCATGTTTATACGCGCGGCGCTCGACCGAGGCGAGAAAACTCGAGATTTCTTCAATAGATGCCAGCGCAGCCTCCTGACCACAAGTGCCAAGATGATATCAAAGATGCGTGAGCAGGTGTGAGAAGGATCGAGTCCAAGTAAGTGCGCCCTGCCGGGCGCACCAAAAAAAACCCGCAGAGCGTTGTCTGCGGGTTGAAGCCTTTATCGAAAGGGAACCTTTGCAATAAAGGAGGAGGAGACGGTATTCCGAGCCACTAGGGCCCTCACTGCTTCGGCGCTATTGCTGCAGCGCACAATTGACACTATAAACAATCATAAACCTTATGTCAACCATTATTTGTGCATCGCACCATTATGATTCCGATTCTAAACATGACGATTATTACTTTGTTTTATTAACATTTTATTAAAATCCCCCATAAGATATAAAATTCGTGGAATAATCCTTCTATTGTGATGCACCATACGAAGGAATAGATTCGATGGAAGCTGTAAGAATCATCAAGAAATACCCCAACCGGCGTTTGTACGACACTCAGTCAAGCACCTACATCACGCTTTGCGAAGTGAGACAACTGGTGCTCGACCAAGTTCCCTTCCGGGTAGTAGACGCCAAAACACATCAGGATTTGACCCGCTGCATTCTGATGCAGGTCATCCTCGAACAGGAGATGGGCGAAACTCCTCTATTCAGTTGCGAAATGCTGACTCAGATGATTCGCTCCTATGGAGATACGATGCGGGGGTTTATGGGCAATTATCTGGAACAGGGATTGCGTTATGCCATAGACTTGCAACAGCAACTTCGCCCAGCCAGTACCGATCCCACCACCCTGACCCACTCGCCCAACACCCAGCTGCCGCATTTTCCTCCACCCCCCCATACTTCATTCCAGAATCTGATGGGACATTATCTGGCACAGAGCACCCAACTGCTGATGATCCTGCAACAGCAGGTCTCAGAACAAGCGCCGGGAAGCCCCTTCCCTGGCCCGATCTCTTCAGACTCGCTGCTTCCTCCTCGGCATGACGCGGAACCGCCCTTGACGTAAAATCAATCGATCAACCCATGATCAGGGCATGGGCCCAGTGAATCGAGGCCACCCCCAGAGCAATCAACCCCACCTGCCACGCAGAGGCGCGCAAGTCTACCCGTCGATGCAATCCAGGAATGAGATCCGCCACCGCCACATAAATCATACTGGCAGAAGCCAAGGCCAACAGATAGGGAACGCCCTTTTGCAGGGATTGCAACGCCAGACTGGCAGTGACCGCCCCCACCAGAGTCGCCAGACTGGAAAATAGATTGAAGGCCAAGGCACGCCGCCGTGACAGCCCCGAATGAAGCAACACCAGAGCATCCCCAGCTTCTTGGGGCAATTCATGAGCAATGATGGCTAGGGCCGTCACCATACCCAAATGGGTATCGCTGACAAAAGCCGCAGCAATGATGATCCCGTCCACAAAATTGTGTACCGAATCACCCACCACCACCATGGCACCTGTACGTCCCTGAGGCTCATGGGCGTGAGCATGGGCATGGGCCTCCAAGCCCGCCAGATCGTGAACATGGACATGGCGCCAGAGCACCAGCTTTTCCAGCAGAAAAAAAACCAGAATTCCCACCAGCACCGTTGCTGACACCGCCTCCGGGCTAGCGTCATGATGAAAAGCGTGGGGTAGGATTTCCAGAAAAGCCGCCCCCAGCAACGCACCAATCGCATAGCTGACGAGCAACGGCACCCAAGTGGGACGGGCGGTGTAAATCACCAGCGCAGCACAGATCATGGACAGAACACCTGCCGCCGCACCTGCCAGGATGGAATACAACAAAGGAGTCATTGCAACCCAAGTAACGAAAAACCAGGAGCGATTATACCCTTCCCCCCCCCAGTTCCCCAAATGACTGACTGTCTTGGGTGTCAGACCGCATCCAGATAAAATGCCCCATCCGCCCCGCAGCCGTTTTCTCGCGTCGAAACGAATAGAATCTCTGATCTTCGCGCAGCGTGCAGAAACCTCCTCCATACACCGCCGTCACGCCAGCCCGCTGCAAACGCAATCGAGCCAAATGATAGAGATCAGCCCACCACTTGCCCCCACCCCCCTCCCGGAACGCATGCTCGGCCGCCGCTTGAGCCTGGACAAAGCGCTCACGGACCTCAGCACCCACTTCAAAAGAATCCGGCCCAATGGCTGGGCCCAGCCAGGCCAGGATGCCGTTGCGTTCTACCTCCATAGCTTCCAGAGCAGCTTCCAGCACGCCGTCCACCAATCCCCGCCACCCCGCATGGGCTGCAGCCACCACAGGCTCTCGGGTATGACAGAACAATACCGGCAAACAGTCCGCCGTCAATACTCCGCAGCCCACTCCATCGCGTCGTGTGACAACAGCATCGGCACATGCCACAAGAGTATCGTCATCGGTCCTGACCCTAACCCCATGATCCTGATTCAACCACTGAGGCCGCATTCCCAACACCTGCCCCAGATGCTGCCGATTGAATTCCACCTGATCTCGTGACGTACTCCCCTGAAAACCCAGATCGAAATCGCGCTCAGTACTCCATGTACGAACCCAGGAAGGAGCGGGCCACTGGGCATGAAAACCGGGAATTACTTCAGATAAAGGATGCATGAGCCAGCACCTTCATTAACTGAACCATGTCATCCGCCATGGGAATATCCCAGGCGCAGGGCTGATGAGTGACCGGATGCATGAAACCGAGATGGAAAGCATGCAAGGCTTGCCGTCCAAAATTCTTTAAGGCCCGCAAAGAATCCTCATCCAGTACGGCCTCACGCCCTCCATATACGGGATCAGCGGCCAAGGGGAAACCCAAATGTTGAAGATGCACCCGAATCTGATGGGTGCGTCCCGTTTCCAGACGACACTCCACCAACGTGTGGCAAGGCAAGTTCTGCACCACGTCATAGTGGGTCACTGCGTGCCGTCCTGATGACACCACTGCCATCCGGGTTCGCTGGGTGGGATGACGGCCAATAGGCGCCTCCACCACACCGCCTGCCAGCATCCTCCCCTGAACCAGGGCCCAATAGTGACGATGCACAGTTCTGGCCTGTAATTGCCGCACTAAGTCCCCATGGGCCGCCAAAGTTCGGGCCACCACCATCAAACCACTGGTCTCTTTATCGAGACGATGCACCAACCCGCTGCGGGGAACCCCTTGCAATAGCGGATCATGAAACAACAAGGCATTTTGCAATGTTCCCTCGCGATTTCCATGCCCCGGATGAACCACCAAGCCCGCAGGTTTATTCACGACCCGGAAGGACGGATCCAGCGTCACCGTATCCAGGGGCAAATTCTGGGGAAGCACTTCCTCGGAAAAAGGCTCAGGTTCGTTTTCCAACCAGAGGGATTCGCCCCCCCAGACTTTACTTTTGGAGCGCGCCTCAGCGCCATCTAACCTGACTTTTCCTGCTTCGATCAAAGCTTGCCAGCGGGCTCGGGATAACTCAGGAAATAGCCGAACCAATGCCTGATCGAGCCGCAACCCAGCACACGCGTCTGGCAGACTCAATTCCAGCGGCCCGATCTCCTCAGGACTGTTATAATGAAAAGATTGCATGACGGAACGATCCATGAAAGCCTTGAGTGTACCCCGAAAATTCCTTCTTCTCGCCGTTATTGCCTTGGTGGGCTGTAGCGATCTGGAAAAGGCAGATGATCCTACCAAAAACTGGTCGGCCGCCAAACTCCACAGTGAAGCCAAAAAAGAGCTTCAGGATGGCAACTACGAACAAGCGGCCAAACTCTACGAATCCCTCCAGTCGCGCTATCCCTACGGGACTTACTCGACCCAGTCCGAACTGGAACAGATCTATGTGTATTACAAGCAACATGAATCTGCTTCCGCCGTCAGCGAAGCCGACCGTTTCATCAAAGCTCACCCAAACCACCCCGCCGTAGACTACGCTTACTACATGAAGGGGTTGGCCAATTTCAGTGATGATTTGGGACTTTTCGGGATTTATACCGATAATGATCTGGTGCAGCGCGACATGAAACCCACCAAGGATTCCTTCGACGCCTTCCGCGACCTTATCACCCGGTTTCCCAACAGCCGCTATACGCCTGACGCCATCGTGCGCATGAAATATCTGGTCAACGCTCTGGCACGCAATCATGTGGCCGTGGCACGCTATTATTTCAGACGCCAAGCCTACCTGGCTGCCGCCAACCGCGCCCAACAAGTGCTGCGTGAATTTCCTCGCTCGTCCGCCCAGGAAGATGCCCTCGACATCATGGCCCGCAGTTACAATGCCATGGGGTTAAAAGACTTATCCCAAGATACGGTACGCGTACTGAAGCAGGACTTTCCCAACAGTCGCTACCTGTCAAACCAGGGAACCCTGGTGAAATCCCCAGCCTGGTGGCGCTTCTGGCAAACCAAAACACCTTAATGCCCGCTGCCTGACCAGTACTGATAGTAGACTTCTCCCTCCCGCACCATCCCCAACTCACTGCGGGCCCGCTCTTCCATGGCATCTGATCCGGATTTGAGATCGGCGACTTCAGCACGCAATCCCTGATTGCGTTTTTCCAGCGCCAGATTCACCGCCTGTTGCAGAGCCAGTTGATGCGCAAGATTCTGTTTGCGCATCCACCCCCCTTTCCCCATGATATTTCCATACCCCAACGACAGCACCAATCCGATCAACAACAAGCGGAAAATGCGTGCCGAGGTCATGGGGTTTTCACCTTAGCGGCGCAAGAACACCGAAGCCCCGCCGTAGACCGCCACGGGACCCAGCGCTTCCTCGATACGCAACAACTGATTGTACTTGGCCAAGCGATCCGAACGGGAAAGTGAGCCTGTTTTGATCTGCCCTGCCTGACTGGCCACCGCAATATCAGCAATCACCGTATCCTCGGTTTCCCCGGAACGATGGGAAATGACATTGGTGTACCCAGCCTTCTTGGCCATCTCGATGGCGGCAAAAGTTTCTGACAGCGTGCCAATCTGATTGATCTTGATTAAGATGGAATTGGCAATCCCCTGACGAATCCCTTCTGCCAGAATTTTGGTGTTGGTCACAAAAATATCATCGCCCACCAACTGGATCTGTGCGCCCAGTCGCTGCGTCAGATGCGCCCACCCACCCCAATCGCCTTCAGCCATGCCGTCTTCAATCGTCACAATGGGATACTTGGATACCCACTGGGCCAGATAGTCCGTCAGTTCTTCCGAATCCAAAACCCGACCCTCGGCTTTGAGGTGATATTTCCCATCACGGTAAAACTCAGAACTGGCACAGTCAATGCCGATGGCGATTTGCTCACCCGGGCGATAGCCTGCCGCCTCTATGGCTTGCATAATCAGACCCAGACCCGCTTCATTGCTGGGCAAGCGCGGGGCAAACCCACCTTCATCGCCAACCGTAGTGGGCATCCCCTGGGAATCAATGATTTTTTTCAGGGCATGAAACACTTCTGCGCCATAGCGCAGAGCTTCCCGAAAGTTCGGTGCACCAACCGGAACGATCATGAATTCCTGCATATCCAGACCATTATTGGCGTGAGCACCACCGTTGATCACATTCATCAAGGGAACGGGCAACTGTACGGCCGCAGCCCCTCCCAAATAGCGGTACAAAGGCAAACCGACCTCTTCCGCTGCCGCTTTGGCTACCGCCTGAGACACGGCCAGCAAGGCATTCGCTCCAAGCCGTGCCTTATTCTCCGTGCCATCCAACTGAATCATGGTGTGATCGATCAAAGCCTGATCGGTGACGTCCAGTCCAGCCAAAGTCTCATAAATCTCTTCATTGACATGGGCTACGGCCTTCAGTACGCCCTTGCCCAAATAGCGCTGCGCATCCCCATCGCGTAACTCTATGGCTTCTCGGCTCCCCGTAGAAGCTCCTGAGGGAACACTGGCACGCACCCGCACGCCCGCTTCCGTCAGAATTTCCGCTTCCACCGTCGGATTACCACGAGAATCCAGAATTTCTCGACCTTTGATTTCTACAATTGCACTCATGCTGTGATTACCTGTCCTTGTTCATACATTGATCTGTAAATCACTCGACCCAATGGTTATTTCCCCAGGGAATTCTCACAGAACCCCCGCTGCTTGACCAAGGAATCGAGCGCCATAAGCGTTTCCAATAATTCGCGCATATGCCCCAGCGGCCACGCATTGGGGCCATCCGACAACGCCCGTGCCGGGTCGGGATGGGTTTCCATGAACACACCCGCCACGCCGACAGCCACCGCCGCCCGCGCCAGTACTGGGACAAACTCCCGTTGTCCGCCACTGGCTCCACCCAAACCTCCAGGCAACTGGACCGAATGGGTGGCATCGAACACCACCGGACACTGGGTATCGCGCATGATGGCGAGGGAACGCATATCCGACACTAGGTTGTTATAACCGAAGGATGCACCCCTTTCGCACACCATGATATTCTCCTGACCACTGGCCAGACGTGCCTTATCCACCACATTCTTCATGTCGGTAGGCGCCAGAAACTGTCCCTTCTTGATATTCACAGGCTTACCTGCCGCCGCCACTGCCGCAATAAAATCCGTCTGGCGACAAAGAAACGCTGGCGTCTGCAACACATCCACCACGGCTGCCACTGTCGCCACATCTTCCCGTTCGTGCACATCGGTGAGCACTGGCACATTCAATTCGCGGCGAATATCTGCCAGGATCTCCAACCCCTTGTCCTGCCCCAGACCACGAAAGGATTGCCCCGAACTCCGATTGGCCTTGTCGTACGACGCCTTGAAAATATAGGGCACGCCCAACTCCTGACAAAGGGTCTTGAGTTGGCCAGCCACGTCAAATGCCAGTTCACGGGACTCTATGACACAGGGTCCCGCGATCAAAAACAGAGGGTGTTCCAACCCCACATCAAAATCCGCGATTCTCATGAGGAAACCTGTGCTTTGGAAGCTGCGTTATGGGTCATGGCTGCCGCCACGAAAGCCGTAAACAAGGGATGACCATCCCGCGGGGTGGAGGTGAACTCGGGATGGAACTGGCAAGCCACAAACCAGGGGTGGGACGGCAATTCAATCATTTCACAGAGCCCTTCCTGTTCAGACCTTCCTGAGATACGCAGCCCCGCCTGAGTCAAGGTAGGCACAAAACGGTTATTCACCTCATAACGATGCCGATGCCGTTCCGTAATGCGGTCTGCACCATACACACGCCGCGCCAACGAACCTTCTTCAAGGAGACATTCCTGCCCACCGAGACGCATGGTCCCCCCCAGATCAGACTGGGCAGACCGCTGCTCCACTCGCCCCTCTGCGGTACGAAATTCCGTAATCAAGGCAATCACTGGAGCCGATGTGGTGGGAACGAATTCGGTGCTGTGGGCATCATCGAGATGGGCACAATGACGGGCAAACTCTACCACAGCCAACTGCATCCCCAAACAAATCCCCAAAAACGGCAGCCCCTGTTCACGGGCAAACTGAATGGCACGAATTTTCCCCTCCACACCGCGCTTGCCAAATCCCCCGGGAACCAGCAACGCATCCATGCCCGCCAGCGCACCAATACCTTCACTTTCCAAACGTTCCGAGTCCACATAATGAATATGGATTTTGGTTCGTTGATGAATCCCCGCATGAATCAATGCTTCAGATAAGGACTTATAGGATTCGGTCAGGTCTACATACTTCCCTACCAGAGCAATATCTACTTCGTGGAGTGGATGCTCAAGGGCGTCTACCAGCGCATCCCAAGAGGCCAGATTGGCTTCCGGAGCCTGCAAAGCCAATTTGCGACAAACAATGCGATCCAGATGCTGCTGATGCAATCCACCAGGGATACGGTAAATACTGTCCACATCCGGAGCGGAAATCACCGCTTCCACAGGAACATTGGTAAATAGCGCAATTTTCCGCTGTTCATCGGCAGGCACCGGACGATCCGCACGACAGATCAACACATCAGGTTGAATCCCGATTTCACGCAGTTCCTTGACAGAATGCTGCGTCGGCTTGGTTTTGATTTCCCCCGCCGAAGGCAAATAGGGCAGCAAAGTCAGGTGAATGAAACAGCAATCCTCCCGTGGAGATTCCACCGCCATTTGGCGGATGGCTTCCAGAAAAGGCAAGGACTCGATGTCACCCACCGTGCCCCCGATCTCTACAATGGCGACCTGAGCATCCCCAGCTCCCTGACGAATGCAATGTTTGATTTCATCGGTAATATGGGGAATCACTTGAACGGTACCGCCCAAATAATCACCGCGCCTCTCCTTGCGGATGACGCTGTCATACACTTGGCCCGTAGTAAAGTTGTTGCGCCGCGTCATTCGCGTACGCACAAACCGTTCGTAATGTCCTAGGTCGAGATCGGTTTCCGCGCCATCTTCGGTCACGAACACCTCACCATGCTGGAAAGGGCTCATGGTTCCCGGATCCACGTTGATGTAGGGATCCAGTTTGAGGAGGGTAACGCGAATGCCGCGGGATTCGAGGATGGCCCCCAGAGAAGCGGCAGCAATGCCTTTCCCCAAGGAAGAAACCACCCCACCGGTCACAAAAATGTATTTGGTCATGGGCATACGCAGCAATTGGGTGCCTGATTATAACATAACCCTACCCGCCACCCCACTTGTCATTCGTCCCCTCCCGATGCTCAGGTTTTGAAAGTGCTGGTCAGGTTATTCAGCTCACTGACCAACTCGCTCAAAGAACGTTCAGCGCTTTCAATGGTTTGTACCACCTCCGCATTTTTTTCCGCCCCTTGGGCAATTTGCTCGATGCGTTTGGCCACTTCACGTCCTTCCACGCTTTGAGACTGCACTGCGGCCACGATATCGCCCACCCCAGCCATGATCTGTTTTGAGCTCTGAGCAATTTCATCAATGGTATGACCCGCCTTTTCGGCCATTTTTTCACCATAGTGAACTTTTTCCACGGCCAGCTCAATGCGCGCCATCGCCTCCTTGGTCCCTTCGCCGATGTCAATCGACACTTTCCCAATCAGAGAACCACTCTGGGCGCTTTGTCCCGCCAGTTTACGCACCTCATCCGCCACCACTGCAAAACCCCGACCCTGTTCGCCCGCACGCGCTGCTTCAATGGCTGCATTCAGAGCCAAAAGATTGGTCTGATCGGCGATTTCCTTGATGGCATTCACCAATTCGGTGATTTGACCCGCGCGCGCGCCCAATTGGCGCACCGAATCAGACGCATGCAACACTTCACGACTGATGGCCCCCATGTTGTTCACTACCTCTAGGACAATATCTTTGGCGCCTGATAAGGAGCCGGCGGAAATTTTTTCCACCATACGCGCATTGTCTGCGGTGGAATCGATACTGGTGGACATTTCCTCCATGCTGGCCGCAGCAGATTGGGCATCCTCCGACTGCCGAACCGAGACTTCCGCCGCCACGGTGACGGCCTGATCCATGTGCCTAGTGCTGACACCGATATTACGCGTCGTGGCCCCGATGCGATCGGTGACGGCCCCCATCAATATCTTGGTGGACTGGATTTCGCACAACAGTTTGCCAGTTTCATCACGACCCGCGATATTCACCTGACGACTGAAATTGCCATCCACGATTTCTTCCAGATGCCCGGACACTTCCTTGAGAGGTTGGGATACAAACCGCCGCGCTACCCAGCCAAAAACAAAGTACAACAACACCTGCAGCACTAATTGGGTCAGGGCCATCAAGTAAGTGATGACATGCAGTTGATGAAAGTTGTCCGACAGGTCAATCGTCATGTCGGAAGCACCGTTGGACGACCCCACCTCCACCTGATGACAAATCAGACAATCGGTTTCATGGAACTTGTGGCTTTCAATATAGGGAGTAATGACGCGCATCATGGGACGCCCATCAAGCCACTGGACGGCCGCATAAGGAACCGACTTACCCACCTTGACCGAATCTTCGATGATTTTTTTCACCAGAGGATCATCGAGATGTTCTTCCGGCAAGCCTTCCCCATATTGACGCACCACCTGAGGGGTACGCACCAACCGCAGAGAGGACAACTGCTGACCTTCGATGATCTTCTGAATCATGAGGCGTCGGTTGTGGGTATCGGAAATCGATCCTGTCTCCATCAGCATATTGGCGCTGTCGATCACCTGCATCGCCACACCCTGCCCCTTGCGCGTGGCTTCGTCGAGAATCATGGTGCGTAACTGCCCATACATCAATACGGTAGATGCAGTCAGCAGAACAAACAAGATGGGTTGTATCATCAACTGCATCTTGAGCCCTATGGATAGCCTCATGAACCATTGGCGCACTGAAAACTTTACCGGAGGAGGGGTCGTAGGATATTGGCGATACAGCGCCTCAGCTGCTGCCACTTCCGCCCGAGTGGGTTTTCTCCGCAAGGACAGATAGCCCACCACTTGCCCATTGCGCACCACGGGAGATACCGTGGCACGAACCCAGTAATGATCTCCACTCTTGGACCGGTTCTTGACTATTCCACGCCAGGGATACCCCGCCTTGATGGTTTTCCACAAGTCGGCAAAAGCCCATTGGGGCATATCTGGATGACGCACCAGATTGTGACTGGTGCCGATCAACTCCTCCTGACGATATCCGGCAATATCGACAAACGCATCATTGACCTCAGTCACTATTCCCTTAAGGTCCGTACGAGTAATAAACACACTCGACTCGGGGTAGTCGATCTCCCGCTGTGTCACGGGACCATTATTTTTCATGAAGACTCCCTCTGGACTGGGCTTGTTTTATCGTTATCGGTTTCCACGAAGCAAACTTTAACGGCCGCTGCGCTTGACAATGGTCAATGGCTGCGGGCAATCCTACCATGGGGGATGCCCTGGGACAAATCACCTTCGTACCTCTTATCATCTTGGTATGATTAACAACCCATACGCGTTTTGGGTAAAACCTTCGGGAACACTACATGACATTAAACAATTTTTTGCATGAACTGCATCAACGACCGTCCCACCCCTTAGTTTTCAACCCTTGGCGCGATCACGACCCCCTCAACGATGCCAGCAGTGAAGCCCCCGCACAGCGCCGCTCCCACCTCAGTCGCTATCTGGAAGAACGACTGCACCGAGCGCGCTGGCTATTGATTGCCGAAGCTCCTGGCTATCAGGGGGCCAAATTTTCTGGCTGCGCCATGACCAGTGAACGGCGATTGCTGGAAACTGTAGACTCCACCTTACCCCTCGCCAACCCCAATCGCGGTTCCCGCACCGAATACACCGCGTCAAACCCTTATTTTTCTGGAGCCAAATACCGTACCAGCAAAACCCAACTCTCTTCCGGGAAAAATAACCCGCTGGGATCTCTCGAACCCACGGCCACCATGGTGTGGAATGCCCTGCTAAACCACTGTCACAGCCACGACTTTGTGCTGTGGAATGCCCATGCCTGGCACCCCCATCACCCCCAACTCCCTCTGACCAATCGCACCCCCACAGAAACCGAGTTGGAGCTCGGAAAAAGCACCTTGCAATCTCTCATAGCCCTGTTCCCTGACAGTCGGATCATCGCCATCGGACGGAAAAGCCAGGAGACCCTGGCATCCCTGAACATCTCGGCTTACCCGGTTCGTCACCCGGCCAACGGCGGAGGCGGTCTGTTTCGTCGCCAAATTGAGACCCTGATCAGCACAGAACCCGCATCCGCCTGAGTCGAGGATGCTCTATGTCTGGCAACTCACAGAATAGGTGAGAAACATTGAAACAAAATCAGGAATTCCCACCTATTCCCGGAAAAAACTGACATATTCGTTGCCTCTTTTGGAAACCACTCAGGAACATGGTCGCCGTGCGCACAAGGTGAGGCTTTGTCGCAGTTGGAGCGTGGCATCTCCGATGCATATTACCTTCTTGCTCGACTATTGAAAATAACGCCGCTCGGTCACCTTTTAACGTATTGACAACAGCCACACATGCAATTATTCTTTGTGTATCGATTGTGTATTCATCAAAAAAGGAATTCCATGCGCGATGCCGCCATCAACCTACGGGCATTGCCCGAGCAACGGGACTTAATTGATCACGCTGCAACTCTGCTGGGCAAGAACCGTTCGGACTTCATGCTTGAGGCCGCCTGCGACAAAGCGCAGGCGGTAGTACTTGACCAAGTTTTCTTCAGATTGAACACTGACAAGTTTCAGCAGTTCGCTGCAATGCTCGATACCCCGCTCAGTCACAATCCAGGGCTTGAGCTCCTTATGTCCGTGACGGCTCCTTGGGCTGCAGTCAAGGCATGAGTTTGCAACTCAACGCACCTCAACCGCTCGCTGCCCCCCATATTCCGGATGAATTTGAATGCGGCGAGGCCATTCTCGATGAATGGCTCAAGCGCCGCGCAATGGCCAATCAATTGAGCGGGGCCAGCCGCACGTTCGTAGTGGTGGATCAGGACAACCGCATTTACGGCTACTACGCCCTAGCTGCGGGCGCTGTCTCGCACCAGACGGCAACCAGTTCTGTGCGTCGAAACATGCCTGATCCAGTTCCGGTGATGGTTCTGGCTCGACTCGCGGTTGACCGTCACGCCCAAGGCATCAGGCTGGGCGCATCCCTACTGCAAGATGCCGTCAACCGAGCTGTAGTGGTTTCTCAGAATGCCGGTGTCCGGGCACTGTTGGTGCATGCGCTTCACGACCGCGCCAAGCAGTTCTACGAACATTATGGTTTTCAGCCGTCGCCATTGCATCCAATGACGCTGATGCTGAGATTGAATATCGGCAAAGCATGAGCACATGCGCTTTTCTTCGATGTTGTTTGCGGATCCGTGTATGGGTGGAAAGAAATAGGTGGGAAATGTTGGAGTAAAAAACCCCGGACCAAGCCGGGGTTAATTAAGCCAACCACCCTGTACGTTAGAACATCACAGAGAAGTCCACCGCATAGGATCGTTCTGGCAAGGCGAAGAGCAGCGGATTGCCATTCTGATCGGTCAACCCGGAAGTTGACGCAAAGATGTCATTGCGGTTAAACAGATTGTTGATCTGGAACCCCACTTTGGCTTGCTTCGCCCAAGACCAACCGGTCGCGAATTTGTAGCTCATATCAAAGTCGGTCATGGCGTAAGAACCAAAGGGAATATTTGTCGCAGCCATGGCACCACTGTTACGCGCCCCCACTTCCTTGGTGATCAAAGAACCGTACCAGGCCCCCTGTTCATAAATGCCCCCCAACGCCGCCGTGGTCCGCGGGGTATAAGGAAGCACCGAGCCATCACTGGTGGAATAGTTGTTGATACCGAGGTTGCCGTACAGGCTGAACCCCTTGGTGAACATCCAGGTGCCCTGCATTTCTCCCCCGTCATAACGCACACCACCGATATTGGTGAAACAGGTATTGATACCGCAAGCCACAGGACTGATCTTGTTCGTAAAATCGATGCGGTAGATATCGGCAGACAAATTCAGGGTACGAGTATTCCACACCGTCCCAATCTGGAAGTTCTGGGTGGACTGGGGTTGCAAGGTACCCGTTTGAGCGTTGGGCTTGGTGAACAAATTCATATTGGGCGCCATAAACCCATTGGCGTACTCCCCATAGAAGGACCAATTACCGTTGACCTTGTAGTTGGTGGTCAACGCAGGCAGTAGCTTGGCCCAACTTTGCGAGCCATTGTAAGGCTGTCCCGTCCCTTGCATAACCGCAGTATTGAACGAACGGTCAAAATAGGAATATTTGAGTCCTGGCGTCACCGTCAACTTCTCGTTGGGCTTCCACTCATACTGCACATAGGGCTGAATGGTGGTCAGGGTATCCTGCATCAAGCGATCGGTATAGGCCAGATTACCCGAAGCCGCATAAATCTGATTCCCCGAGTTATACGCTCCGTTCAAAGTCCAATCGGTCTCCAACTGCGAACGGTTATTATTCTGATAATCGATCCAGGTACCGTAATCCAACTGGCCCTGGCCCAAGATTTCCGACATTCTCAACAAGTCCCCCACGGAACGATAGTTCATACTCATGGTCTGTCCTGGGATGTCGCCGGGATAGGCTGTTCCGCCCACCACGGTGCCCGTTGCAGGCAATCCTGCTCCATTCCCAGTTCCCGGATAAGTGCCATAACCCGGTTGCAACCCATTGTAGCCATTATGATAGTAGGCGTAGGTATAGAGTTTATTATCCACCTGAACATCGCCAAAACGGGTTTTAATACCAATGTACTCGAA
>JAAGNR010000038.1 GCA_010435995.1 Ferrovum sp.
ATCACCCAAGCACTTTCGTTTATGGTGGGCGTTATGATGGGCGGATAAAAAAAGTGGCTGTGAAGGCCTGTGTTTATTGATGTGGTGGTGGAGGGTATGAGGATCGAACTCACGACCTTCTGATTGCGAACCAGACGCTCTCCCAGCTGAGCTAACCCCCCATGGTGGGTGTATTATACGAGCTATGAAAAATTCTCGCGCATCTTTGAGTAATCCTGTTGCCCTTGGTGGGGCACTCTTGGCGCTCTTTTTCGCCTGGATGCCAGCCATTTTCCTGGTGCTCGGTCATCCAGCCTGGCCTCTATTCCTGGGACTTTTGGCTTTGCCTATTCTGGAATGGTTGGTAGGCGATTATCAGGGGCCGATCCCTTATTGGAATTTTTGGTCCCTGCGCGTTATTTTGGCGGGCATTGCTCTGCAGGGCTTGGTGGGCGCGTATTTTTCCCAATATTATTCCTGGTGGCTGGTCATCATTGCTGCTGCAGGGTCGGGGTATGCGGCTGGGGGGTCGGGGAACGCTTTGGGCCATGAGTTGGGGCACAGTCGCGCGCTCTGGGATCGACGTCTGACCAAGTGGTTTTTCACCACCGTATGTTTTGGACACTATACTCAGGAGCATGGGGCCGGTCATCATGTCTTGGTAGGGACCCCTAAAGACAGTTTGTATAGTTATATATCAGATACCCTCAGCAGCTTTTCCCATCGGAACATGGTCAAACAGTTTCGGTTGGGTATAGAACTTGCCACTACCCGAGGCAACCTGTGGTCCGAGGTATATGGTCCAATTTTTTTCTACATCTTGATCAATCTGTCCATAGGATATCTGGCGGGATGGAAAGGGGTGGTTTTTCTCACGGTGCAGACTCTGGTGATGTATATGGTGGATGCCTCTATCACCTTTATTCAACATTTTGCCTTGCATCGCAAAGAGGTCAACGGACGTTTTGAGAGGGTGGGTCCTCAACATACTTGGGATTGCCGCAATTGGATAACTACCTTGGTATCCTTTAATAATTGTCGTCATGTAGACCACCATATCAATCCAGGTAAGGATCTCAATGGGTTAGAACAGGTGCCTGCCGCCCCTCAGTTGCCCTATGGCTACGCGGTCATGGGGACATTGACCAATTTCCCGAAACTCTTTCGGCGCATCATGGAAAGTACGGGAGTAGATTTGGCACATTAACCTGTTCCAGCCCCCCATACTCCTCAGAGTTTCTGAGGAGTATGGGGGGGCAGAGGAAAAATTTACAGGTTTTCGTCGGTGACGGCTCCCCTGCTGGCGGTACTGACCAATCGAGCGTATTTCGCCAGTACGCCACGAGTGACGCGAGGCGCAGGTTGGACCCACTGGGCGCGCCGTTGAGAGAGGATTTCTTCGCTCACATTGAGTTGCAACCGGCGGGCAGTGGCATCAATGGTCACCGAGTCGCCTTCCTCCACCAGGGCAATGGTCCCCCCCACGAAAGCCTCTGGGGCGACATGACCTACTACCATGCCGTAGGTTCCGCCTGAAAAGCGACCATCGGTAATCAATCCTACGGAATCCCCCAATCCTGAACCGATCAGAGCAGAGGTGGGAGAGAGCATTTCGCGCATCCCCGGTCCCCCTTTGGGGCCTTCGTAGCGAATCACCAGCACATCGCCAGGCTGAATGCGATGGTTCACAATGGACTCCATGGCCTCTTCTTCGGAATTGAATACCCGGGCTGGTCCGGTGATATGGGGGTGTTTGACGCCGGTAATTTTTGCCACGGCGCCTTCGGTGGCCAGATTTCCCTTGAGAATGGCCAGATGACCTTGGGCATAGACGGGGTTGTCCCAAGAGCGGATGACTGTCTGGTTTGGGGAAGGAGCGTCAGGAATGTCCTTCAGATTTTCTGCCACGGTTTTTCCAGTGATGGTCATGCAATCGCCGTGGAGCAGTCCCTGTACCAGCAGCATTTTCATGACTTGCGGAATGCCGCCAGCAGTGTGCAGATCGGTGGCGACATATTTGCCTGAAGGTTTGAGGTCGCAGAGGACGGGAACCTTGGCGCGGATGACTTCAAAGTCGTCCAAAATCAGAGGAACTTCAGCCGCTTGGGCAATGGCCAGCAAGTGCAGGACCGCATTGGTGGAACCGCCGATGGCCATGGTGACGGCAATGGCATTTTCAAAGGCTTTGCGGGTCAGAATCTGGCGTGGCAAAAGCTGGTTGTGAATGGCTTGGACCAGAACTCGAGCACTGGCTTCCGCGCTGACGGCTTTTTCCTCATCCTCGGCTGCTTGTGTCGAGGAATAGGGCAGGGCCATGCCCATGACTTCTATGGCGGCGGACATGGTGTTGGCCGTGTACATGCCACCACACGACCCCTTTCCGGGACAGGCGTGCCGTTCAATGGCATTAAAATCCGTTTCTGACATTTTACCTGAGGTGTACTGTCCTACGGCTTCAAAGGTGCTGACGACGGTCAGATCCTGATCTTTGTAATGACCCGGTTTGATGGTACCGCCATAAACATAGATGGCCGGAATGTTCATGCGGGCAATGGCCATCATTCCCCCAGGCATGTTTTTGTCACAACCGCCAATGACGATGACCCCATCCATGCTCTGGGCATTGGTGGCGGTTTCGATGGCGTCAGCGATGACCTCGCGCGAGACGAGGGAATATTTCATCCCCTGGGTTCCCATGGAAATGCCATCGGAGACGGTGATGGTGCCGAAGGTCTGAGGCATGGCTCCAGCGGTGCGCAGCGCACTTTCTGCACGCTGAGCCAAGGCGCCTAGGCCGGCATTGCACGGGGTGATGGTGCTGTGTCCGTTGGCCACTCCGACGATGGGTTTGGTGAAATCGTCGTCACCAAAGCCTACGGCGCGCAACATGGCGCGATTGGGCGAACGCTGGATACCGGCGGTGATGGTTTGACTGCGGCGATTATCAGCCATGTAATTCTCCTGAGGGGCAAGGTGAGTATAATCTCCCATTTTATCCCAAGGTTCTATTCTGCGGGAGGGGAGTGCGGTTTATGTTGATTCACCCTGACTTTGATCCGGTGGCCATTCATTTGGGCCCCTTTTCCGTGCGTTGGTACGGACTGATGTATTTGGCCGGTTTTATGGCGGGGGCTGGGGTTGCGCGTTGGCGTATCAAGACTCAGCCCTGGCTGAACTGGACCGTAGAGCAGGTGGACAGTTTTCTCACCTTCGTGGTGGTGGGGGTCGTGGCAGGAGGGCGCCTGGGGTATGTGCTGTTTTATAAGCCTGCGTTTTACTTTTCTCATCCCCTCGATATTTTTGCCGTGTGGCAGGGAGGGATGTCGTTCCACGGAGGATTTCTTGGTGTGATCATCGGGGGCTGGCTGTATGCGCGCCGCGAACACCGTCGTTGGTTGGAAGTCACGGATTTCGTCGCGCCTCTGGTGCCTTTCGGGTTGGGTTTTGGGCGGGTGGGAAACTGTATCAACGGGGAACTGCCGGGACGTATCACTTCCGTTTCCTGGGGTATGGTATTTCCCCGTGTAGACCTTTGGCCTCGTCATCCGTCCCAGTTGTATGAGGCTTGTCTTGAGGGGG
>JAAGNR010000039.1 GCA_010435995.1 Ferrovum sp.
CTCACTCAAAGTAACCTAACGGTTATTTCTTCGTGAGTACTACGATTATTACTCCCTCGTAGTACCCACACCTATCGGTATCAAATTTTTAAAGAGCATTTCGTTTCGCTTGTTTAACTGCGTTTAAGCAACGAAAGATCGCCATTATACATGGCCCACAGACGGCGTCAACTGTTTCTTTCATTTTTTTAAAAAGGGCCAATAATTCGACTGTGTCAACGCGATTGGTCACCGCGCGTTGATAGGGTGTGGTTCTTGTAACCGTCTGTGTAGTGTTACAATGCTGCGCCCCTCAGAGGGTTTATTTGCCAATTGTTTTTATTATTAAAAAGGAAATTACCATGATTCGTTCCGCCGTTATCGCCGCTTTCTTGGCCGCCTTTACTGCCACCGCCTTCGCTGCCGACGCTCCTGCCGCTGACGCACCTAAGGATGCGCCTAAGAAAGAAGAAAAGAAGATGAAGAAACATCATCACGCCAAAAAGGTTGAGAAGAAAGCCGAAGAAAAGAAAGCCGACGCTCCTGCTGCAGACAAGGCCGCCAAGTAAGGTTTTTGCTAGGCGAAAAAAAAGCGACCTTCGGGTTGCTTTTTTTTCGTGTAACGCTGCACCTTATACGTGTTCAGGGTAGAGAAGCACCTCTTCCCCCCCATCAGGCATTAGTGGACAGCGAACGACTGGTGGCATTGCCTTCAAAATCAAGCCAGCACTTTTCCTTGAAATCATACAACTTGCATAACTGCGCCGTCTTGAAGTACCACGCCCACGAGAAGTTCTGAATAATGATGCGTCCAGGCAAATGGGTCTCAAGAAACTTTTGCGCCTCCTTCAATCGATAAAGGGGAATCCCCATATCCAGGTGGTGTGCCGTATGTTCCATGATGTGGTGCATCAGAGCACCCATGTTGAACCGAAAGATCAAATGTACTGTCGTCGTTACGAAAGGTTGGGCTCGCATCCATTCCACCTTGTTGTCATACCACGCAACGCTGGTATGGGTATGGTGGGCATAGACCACAAAGCCTATCATGAAATTCCAAAACACAAACGGCATCACAAACCCAGCAAGCTCGGTGAGCAGAATGCTTTGATGGGAGTTGACCGCCATGAGGGCAAGCCCCCCCATCCATAGCGCAGCAAAAACCGTCACTAAAACTCCGTCCCAGACAAAGGCGGAACGACGCGCCCCCATATAGGTTTTGGCCGGGAAGTACATTCTTAGCCACCACATTTCAATGAAATAGTACAAACCAGGTGCCCATCCACTCCGATAGAGGCGCTCCAGCCACTGGCGCGTCGGCGACAACGCCTGATACTCTTCTACGGAAAAAGGCGCCCACACGAAATCGAAACCCTTAAGATTTGTTTGGCCATGATGTACCAGGTTATGCCCAATATCCCATAAGCTGTAAGGTGTCAGTGAGGGCAAAAATGCCAGACGGCCCAGTATCCGATTGAGACCGCGACGGGGAGTCAAACTCTGGTGGCACGCATCATGACCCAATATGAAGAGTCGTCCAATAACAAACCCAGCCACCATTCCCATGCCCATTTTGGCCCAGAAAGATGAAAACCACACCGTGGCCCACAGAGCTGAAAAGAATAGTAAAAAATCGAAAGCAATCATGGCAACGGGAAGTAATGTCCGTTTACCACACAAAGGAATCAGCCAAGAGCGCACGGTCTTTCGTCCAGGGAAGGGCGACTCAGGCGCAATTATCGGGATCAAAGGCGTTTCAAGGGTTGGAGTGTTTTCTACCATAGTTCCTGTATTATCCAGTTTTAGCCAATAATGCCATACATTCTAACGGATTTCGCTAACATTTGTATTTGATCAAGCGCAAACCCGTGTATTCATCTTATCTTCACGAGGAATTTGCATGCCATTGCTCCCTCCCCTTAACCGTCCCATTTGTCAATGGAACGGTCAACGCGTGTGGATCATCGGCGCCAGTCGTGGTATCGGTGCTGCGGTTGCTCAGCGCCTGGCATCCCTTGGCGCCCATTTATATCTTTCCAGCCGTGACTGCACCCCGCTAAACCTCTGGCATGATTCTTTACCTCAGTCCCAGCAAGAGCACGTCATTCTTCTTCCGATGGATATTGAAAATTCTCAGGAAGTCAGTCATGCCGCACAGAAAATTCATGGGGCCTGGGAACATATCGACCTCGTACTGATTGCAGCAGGAGTGTATGACGCACTTCGAGCTACAGATTTTTGCCTTGAGCAACTCCCCAGCGTACAACAAACCATCGGCATCAATCTGCTCGGCCCCTACCATGTTCTCGCCGCCATCCTACCCCGCATGCGCACTCAACGCCATGGCCATGTAGCGATCATCAGCAGCGTGGCAGGATACAACGGATTGCCCCGCGCACTGGCCTACGCTCCCAGCAAAGCTGCCTTGAACAACCTCTGCGAAGGCTTGTATTTTGAATTACGCCCCCTGGGAATCGGAATATCGCGCATTTGTCCCGGATTCGTTGCCACCGATATGACTGCCCAGGCGGACTACACGATGCCGGCCCTGATCAGTGCTGATGATGCAGCCAATGAAATTATTGCCGGTTTGGCGCGGGGAGCCTTCGAAATCCACTTCCCTCGGCACTTTACCTTTCTGCTCAAAGTATTGCAGTGGCTCCCACGGCGACTCTACTTTCCCCTACTGGCCCTAGGGGTAGATCGGGCTGAAAAACCTCGTTGACGAAACCTACAAAATGGGGTAACTTTGAATAATAACCACAACATATTGTGGTTTTTTTAAATTTCTTCTGTTTTTTTATTTTGTTTCATTTTTTGGCATCCCTACAAAAAAAATCGAGGAGTCCCATGCTGACCGCCGTCAAATCTGCCGCCCAGACCCGTGCTGAAGTCCCCCTGCAACCCGTCTCCCTCGACATCTGGGACAAAAAATACCGTCTCAAGAATAAGCAGGGTGAAGCCGTAGATGCGGACATCGACGATACCCTAAAACGCGTGGCTCAAGCGCTCTCTGAAACGGAAGCCACTCCGGAAAAGCGCGCCTTCTGGAATGAACGCTTTCTCTGGGCTTTGCGCCGCGGTGCAGTTCCCGCCGGTCGCATCACTTCTAATGCCGGCGCGCTGGAGCACAAACCCGCGACCAGCACCATCAATTGCACTGTCTCCGGAACCGTGGAAGACAGCATGAATGGCATTCTGGAAAAAGTTCATGAAGCTGGCCTAACGTTGAAAGCCGGTTGCGGCATCGGCTACGAATTCTCCACCTTGCGCCCCAAAGGGGCCTTCGTCGCTGGAGCTGGGGCTTATACTTCCGGACCCCTGTCCTTTATGGATATCTATGACAAAATGTGCTTTACCGTTTCCTCTGCTGGGGGTCGACGTGGCGCACAAATGGCCACTTTTGACATTTCCCACCCAGATATCGTGGACTTCATCAAGGCCAAACGTGAAGCAGGACGTCTGCGTCAGTTCAACCTCTCCTGTCTCATCACCCGTGAATTCATGGAAGCCGTAAAAGCGGATGATGAATGGCGCCTGGCTTTCCCCATGAGCCATGCTGAGGCTGATACCTTGGGGCTTGCCGAAAATATTGTGTGGCGCGAATGGCCCAGTCAGGAGAAATATGTCACCCGCGATGATGGAAAAGTTGCCTGTCGCATTTACAAAACGCTCAAGGCAAGACGGCTGTGGGATGTCATCATGTCCTCCACGTATGATTATGCCGAACCTGGCTTCATCCTCATCGACCGTGTCAATGAAATGAACAACAATTGGTGGTGTGAAAACATTCGTGCCACCAATCCTTGCGGAGAGCAACCCCTCCCGCCCTATGGAGCCTGCTTACTGGGTTCTATTAATCTGACTCAATTTGTACGTGACCCATTTACGGAACAAGCTCGTTTCGACTGGAATGAATACCGCGAAGTGGTACGGGTTTTTACCCGCATGCTGGACAATGTCGTAGACGTCAACGGTTTGCCCCTGACTCAACAACAACGGGAAATTACCCACAAACGCCGTCATGGGATGGGTTACCTAGGACTGGGGTCGACCCTGACACTGATGAAAATGGCGTACGGCTCCCCAGAATCCCTGCACTTCACTGAAGAGGTCACCCGCATCATGGCGGAAGAAGGGTGGGAAGTGGGACTGGAACTGGCTGCAGAAAAAGGTCCGGCCCCCATTATGGAAGAACTTTTTACCGTCACCAGTGCATTACTCGCACAACGCCCTGAAATGGTGACGGACGGCTGGAAAATCGGCGATCAAGTTCCGGGAAAGGTCCTTCTCGGACACTATAGCCGCTACTTCCAGCAATTTCCCGAGTCTTTGCGTGAACGCATCGCGACTCAGGGAGTGCGTTTCACACATCACACCTCCATCGCGCCCACCGGGACCATTTCCTTATCCTTGGGTAACAATGCCAGCAACGGCATTGAGCCTTCCTTTGCCCACCATTACAGCCGTAATGTCATCCGCGAAGGAAAAAAATCCAAGGAAAAAGTGGATGTGTTTTCCTATGAGCTTCTGGCCTATCGCAGTCTCATCAACCCCAAGGCCATGCCTTTTGCTACGGATGAAGATACCCGCCTGCCTGATTATTTTGTCGACTCATCCGTCATCCCTGCCAAAGCTCATGTAGATATTCAAGCTGCCGCACAAAAATGGATCGACAGTTCCATTTCCAAAACCATCAATGTCCCCACCGATTATCCCTATGAAGACTTCAAGGATATTTACTTCTACGCCTATGAAAAGGGATTAAAGGGCTGCACCACCTTCCGCTTTAATCCCGAAGCCTTTCAGGGAGTGCTGGTCACCGAAAAGGATCTGGAAAACACTACTTACCGTTTTACCCTCGAGGACGGTTCAACCGTGGAAGTCAAAGGCAATGACACCATAGAATACGATGGTGAATTGCATAGTGCTGCCAATCTTTACGATGCCCTCAAAGAAGGCTACTACGGAAAATTCTGAGGAACCTACCATGACATTAAAAATTGACAAGAAAATCGTAAGTTATAGCGTCGTCAGCGAAGAGACTGCTGCCCCCCCCGCCTCTGCCCCTGCAGAGGTTCACCAATTGGGCGAACCTCTCTCGCGGCCAGACAAATTGGTGGGCAATACCTACAAGATCAAAACCCCCGTCACCGACCACGCCTTGTATATCACCATCAACGATGTGGTGATGAATCCAGGCACACCTCAAGAACACCGTCGCCCTTTTGAAATTTTCATCAATTCCAAAAATATGGAACATTTTCAGTGGATCGTGGCACTCACCCGGGTCATGTCCGCCGTATTCCGCAAGGGTGGTGATGTCACCTTTCTGGTAGAAGAGCTACATAGCGTGTTCGACCCCAAAGGGGGATACTTCAAAAAGGGCGGAAAATACATTCCCAGTTTGGTGGCTGAGATCGGCGAAGTGTTGAAAGAACACTTGTACGAAATCGGCATGCTGCAGAAACCCCAACAGGAGTCCCATCAAAAAGCGTTTATCGACGCAAAACGACAGGAATATGTCGAGCGTCAAAGCGGAGTGTCTCCTGCTGGAGATACTGGCTTCCCAACGGGGGCAACGCTCTGTGCCAAATGTTCTACCCAGGCGGTCATCAAAATGGACGGCTGCCTGACCTGTCTCAACTGTGGCGACAGCAAATGTAACTGAGAAAAAGTGTTTCTCGCGGATGGGTAGGCAATCTCTGGAAAGCCTTTTATACTGCATCATCTTGGTATAAATTTTTTTCACCCCCCCCTCTATGAGAAAACTGCCTCCTCTCCACGCCGTCAGGATTTTTGAAGCCTGCGCCCGGGTGCTAAATTTTTCATTAGCCGCCCGGGAGCTCTGCCTGACCCACAGCGCGGTCAGTCATCAAATCCGCCAATTGGAAGAGTGGTTAGGGCAAGCGCTTTTCACTCGTCACGCCACCGGCGTTCATTTAACCCCTGCCGGGCAAACGTTACAACGAGCCGCCACTCAAGCTCTGGTAACTCTGGAAGAATCGTGTCACCAACTGCTTTCTGCACCGCCCGGACAACTCCTGACTCTGGCTGCGCCAGGGAGCTTCATGGCTCTTTGGCTGATTCGGCGACTGGAAAACTTCGAACAACAGCACCCAAATCTCCGGCTCCAGCTACAAACTCAGGGAAGTTTTCATGACTTGGCTACAGATCGCATCGATGCCCTTGTGGTCAGCGGTCGCCCCCCTTGGCCCCACGGAGTAGAAGCTCAAACCCTATTTTCCGATCGTGCCGGCCCAGTATGCGCTCCCGATTGGAATCCTTTTCCCAAAACCGCCGCTGAACTTCTCGGGCAACCCCTGCTCTACACCCTATCGCGGCGCAGTGCGTGGACTGACTGGGCCGAATTGAACGGTTTGGAAAGCCCTCGGCTGCATCTTGTGCGCCACTTTGATAATCTGCAATTGATGCTGGAAGCGGCTGTCGCCAAATTAGGCATTGCCATTGCCCCAGAACGACTGGCCCAGCGTGAATTGAGTCAAGGTCGACTCATTGCGCCCTTGGGCTTCACCCAAGGACCTTCAGAATTTGCCATATGTACTCAACAACACCGCGCCAATGAACCTACACTGCGAGCACTGAGTCAATGGATGGTGGCACAGGCACAAGACGAACCCCCGCTACCGCAAGTATGAGTCGGGAGTTATTTTTCAAAACTCATTGATTTAGGTCTTTCCCTTCCCATGCTTAATCCCTTTGTTCTTGCCTGTTTCAGTTATGCCCTCATGCTGGTGGCTTTCTATCGGCCAAGACACCGTTATTTTCATATTCCCGTCATGGTGGCCACCATCGTATTTGATGTCTCGATGCCGATATTTTTATACACTCATCGCCATTGGTGGCATCGATTGATTGAGCAGGATGATATTTTTTCCTTCGGCATATGGATGCACTTTGGTCTGTTGATTACCCTCTATGCCTTGGAAGCCGCACAAATCTGGAGTGCGCGTAAGATCCTGAAGGGCGATCCTCTTGCCCGCACCACCCACCATATGCAAGCCCGCGCCTTACTTCTGGTACGCGCTCTGGTATTGGTAACAGGCGGTGTTCAGGCCGATCCTGCGTGAACCATGCTCCATTTTTCCGCCAATCTGAGCTGGCTCTATACCGAGGCCTCTTTCTCCGAAAGATTTGCTTTGGCCCATGCGGATGGCTTCAGCGCAGTGGAGTGCCTGTTTCCCTATCAGCATCTCGATGCTCATCATCTGACGGAGCAACTCCAGCAATTCAAACTCGATCTCGTATTGTTCAACACGCCTCCGGGGGACTGGCCTAAAGGCGACCGGGGCTTGGCCGCCCGACCCGAGCGCAAGAACGAATTTCGCCAGGGATTTGTTGACATTGCGTTGCCCTATGCCATCGCCACTCGCTGCCCCCGACTTCATATCATGTCAGGATGTTGCTATCCCCATGATGACCTCCTTCTACTCCAAAACACTCTTCTGGACAACCTTGCCTGGGCCTGCCATCAAGCCGCTGTCCATGGACTCGCCGTTACCCTCGAACCCATCAATCCGGTAGATATGCCTCACTATTTTTTGACCCGTCAAGCTCAAGCCCATCAACTGGTAAAATGGGTCGGCGCGACCAATCTCGGAGTGCAAATGGATCTCTACCATTGCCACCGAGTGGAAGGCCATATCCTTGAGCAAATCCACCGCTGGCTCCCTACGGGGAAAGTCAAACATATGCAAGTCGCGGGATTTCCTGGGCGCCATGAGCCCATTCCAGGAGACATTGATTATCCTGCCGCATTTCAGCTCATCGAGGCACTCGGTTATCAGGGGTATATCGGATGCGAATACCAACCCGC
The DNA here is from genome assembly GCA_010435995.1 of Ferrovum sp. Classification (GTDB taxonomy): domain Bacteria; phylum Pseudomonadota; class Gammaproteobacteria; order Burkholderiales; family Ferrovaceae; genus Ferrovum. The sequence continues at coordinate 7,817 of JAAGNR010000039.1, forward strand.
CCAAACCACACAGGCCGGTCTTCCCCTATGGTGGACCCCCGAAAAATTTTCAGCCGCTTCTGGCAAGAAGGATTAACACGATGTATCCATTGACCAAACGGGGGTTAGATCTCATGATTTCATTCATGGCATCCATTATCCTCGCCATTCCTTTCATCGTCGTCGCTCTGCTGGTGCGATTGACTTCCCCAGGACCCGTACTATATTGGTCCGAACGGGTTGGTCAATATAATAATATTTTTTCCATGCCCAAGTTTCGAACCATGCGCGTAGGAACTCCTGCAGTTGCGACACATCTCCTGACCAACCCCGATCAATACCTAACCCCCATAGGATCATTTCTGCGCCGCGCCAGCCTGGATGAACTCCCTCAACTGTGGAGTATTCTTACGGGCGATATGAGTCTGGTCGGCCCCAGACCGGCGCTATTTAATCAAACAGATCTGATCGAGCAACGCAATGCCTGCGGAGTTCAGGCATTGGTTCCAGGATTAACGGGTTGGGCGCAAATTAATGGCCGAGATGAAATTCCCATAGTGCAAAAAGTTGCATTGGATCAGTATTATCTGGATCATCGCTCCGTAGCCTTCGATATCCAGATTCTGTGGCGCACAGCGATTCAGGTACTACGACGCGAAGGCGTCTCTCACTGACGACCATAGACATCGCCAAAACGCACGATATCATCTTCTCCCAGATAGCCGCCCGATTGAACTTCTATGATTTCCAAGGGGATCGTCCCCGGATTAGCCAGGCGATGAACCTCCCCCTGGGGAATATAGGTTGACTGATTTTCGTGGAGCAGGAAAGTTTTTTCACCGCAGGTCACTTCTGCTGTACCTTGGACCACGATCCAATGTTCGGCACGATGGTAATGCATTTGCAAACTCAGACTGGCTTTGGGCTTGACCTGAATGCGCTTGACTTTGAATCGTTCCCCTTCGTCGATGCTGTCGTACCATCCCCATGGTCGATGTACCTTACGGTGCAGGTTATGTTCTTCGCGTTTTTGTTGCTGCAGTGCCGCCACCACCTGTTTGACTTGCTGGCTTTTTGAACGATCTACCACCAAAACCGCATCGGGAGTTTCCACCACAATCAAATGATTAACCCCCACGGTACTCACCAACCGATGGGTGGCGTGAACCAGCGTATCACTGGTATCCATCAGCAACGTATCTCCCTGGGTGACATTGCCCTGTCCATCAGCCTCGTTCGCCAGATACACCGCATCCCATGCCCCCAAATCATTCCATTTGGCCTGCAATGGAATCATGCGAATGGGAAATGCGGAATTGGGGCAATGTTCCATTACGGCATAATCCACTGAGTCGCTGGGAACATCCATGAAGCAATTTTTATCGGGACGAATAAAAGGGACATCGATGGTACGCTGATCCCATGCTCGTTGTACCGCGTGCAATATATCCGGACGAAAAGCCTCTAATGCCTCAAGCCAAAGGCTGGCACTCAACACGAACAAACCGCTGTTCCATGCATAATCCCCGCTGTCCACATAGCTCTGAGCTGTCACTGCATCCGGTTTTTCGGCAAACTGCACCACGGTATAAGCACCGTGAGCATTGGCTTCCCCTCCTCGACGGATATAGCCGTAACCGGTTTCTGCTCTCTCCGGGGGAATTCCCAAAATGACAATAGCCCCCGTTGCCGCTTCACGGATACTCCGTCTGAGGGCATCGATGAAGACTTCCTGACAACCGACGGTTTGATCTGCTGGGGCCACCACCAGAATCGGATCCTCCCCATGTTCAAGGGCTTGCATTGCAGCCAGTGTTAACGCGGGAGCCGTATTTCGCGCCATGGGTTCGAGCAGGAAGTGCGCTCCATTCCCCCCCACACGCAACTCATCCAGTTGATCCCGTGCCAGAAAGCGATGATCCTCGTGCATCACCAAGAGCAAATCAGACAGCTGGATATCTGCATCTGCCAACGCTTGTGCCCGAAGTGCAGCCTGTTGAAAAAGACTTTCCTCCCCGGTCAAAGCCAGAAACTGTTTGGGGAATCCTGCTCGGGATAATGGCCACAGTCGGGTTCCCGAACCCCCACATAAAATCACCGGAACTACAGAATGCATAAAAATACCTCTCACGAGAATTGATTAAAAAGTCACAGTACCGCCAGGCTTGAGCTCCAGCACTTTAGTCCGAATCGGACCAAGAGCCTTTTCAAATTCTTCTGGGGTTCCTGTCAGCAGGGGAAATGTTCCATAATGGAAAGGAAGGACGAAACGCGGACGCAGCCAGTAACGAATGGCATAAGCTGCATCGGTGGGCCCCATGGTAAAGTGTCCGCCGATGGGAATCAAGACGAGGTCCGGACGATAGTAATCCCCGATAAACTTCATGTCGCTGAATAACCCCGTGTCTCCCATGTCATATATCTTGAAGCCATTCTCCAACTCAATGACAAATCCCACTGGCTCACCGCCAACATGGGTTTCATGCTTTCCTGTCTCTGGATTGACCCAGTCGAGTTCCGAACTGTGTTCAGCATGCACCATGGTGATGTGAATATTGGGCCCCAGAGGGGAAACCGTCCCGGACTTATTCATCATCACCGCAAGATCAGAGGGCAATACACCCAGCGCTACTAGAGACTGATTCATGCCCGCTGGCCCAATCAGCGGTATGTGCAATTTCTTGGCCAGTGCGGGACCATCACCCAGATGATCCATGTGCGCGTGGGTCACCAGTATCAAATCTACTTTCCCTAGGGCATCCAGATCTTTATACTTTTCTGGGGTTTTGGGATTCTGAGTGATGAAAGGGTCGATGAGAATAACTTTCCCACCAGGAGTCGTTAACCGGATCGCTGATTGGCCCAGCCAGAGCAGTTCCACTTTTGGCACGGCCCCCGTCCCATCGGGTTGCCGAATTACGGGGGTCATTTCGGCATGAGTCAATCCTTGCACTCCCATAATCATCAGACAAACCCAGAAATAGCTCTTCACCCTCACACCCAAATTCATGGTTTACTCCTAATATCTTGGAAAGTTCTCGTTCAATTTCATTCCCGTCTTAAAATCAGCAAGCGAAGAGGACTGACTTCTCTGTCATCACCACATCATCCAGAACAAAATCCCAGCCGCAAATTAGCGAATGGCGCAACCGTTGAAGCATACCTCAATAGATGGGATGTCGTGAATACTCCCCTCCTCGGTAAGTGTTTCCTGGTCAGTCTCTGGTGGGGCTGGGAGCTTTCCTAATGGCCTGACTCGGTGACCCGCGCGCTGCGAATGCCTGCACCACGCGCTTGAAAACCCTATTGAAGAGAAAGACAGGTTATCTCTCCAACCACTATTCGATACCTAACCGCTGAGTGCCGGTACGCATGGAGGCATGGGGATCATGACCACACTGAGAAAGTGACGGCTCCAGTGGTCAGAAACGAGAGATCATGTTTGAGAAGATGTGGCGTGATATGGTTAATTCCCCCACGGGGGATTTTGCATAAACCAGGAATTCTCGCAACATATTGTTTTATTGGTAGGCCGTGCGGGATTCGAACCTGCGACCAACGGATTAAAAGTCCGCTGCTCTACCAGCTGAGCTAACGACCCAACGAAGCCCGCAATTATAGTCAATCAGGAAGAAACCGTCAATGCTCTCGCAGTCTGACCTTGGCTTTGGCTGCTGCCGAACTCTTGGGATATTTGGCAATGATCATTTTCCAGGTGGCTTTTGCAGTCGCCGGCTCCCCCAACCCCATCCAAGCTGCGGCCAAATTCAGCAGCCCATCGGGCGCTTTGGGCGACTCGGGATAAGACTTGTAGAGATGCTGATTGCTGACCCGAGCTCCTTTGTAATCTTTGAGTAGCAACTGATTCATTCCCACCCAATAAAGCGCATTTGGCACTTTTTCATCTTTTGGATTGGCCTTGAGAAAACCCTCAAATAATTTCAGAGACTTAGCATAATTTCCCGAGTTGAACACATCAAGAGCCGCATCGTAATCTGAGGGAGGTGCCTTAACTTCTGCGCCTCCATCGGCAACCGACCCCTTGGTTCCAGAATCGGCTGATTTTACCCCGGTTGACGAACCATTTTCCGCCGCCACTTTCGGTGCGGAAGGATTGGCATCTCCCGCTGCAGGAGGAGGAGGGGTGCCGACACCCGCGTCGGGTGCCCCTTCTGGCTTGGGCAAAGCGCTCTCAATGACTTTGAGACGGGAATCTAGGTCAACATACAAATCATGAAATCGCTTGTCTTCCGCATCCAGTTGGTTGGCCAGACTATCCACCCGACCGCGCAACTGGGCCATATCCTGGCTCAAACTATCCAGCCTCATCACCAGGTCGGGATAGCCCTGCAAAGCAGATTCCATCCGCGTCACCCGCTCATCCAGCGTTTGCTGTTGACGACTCAGCACAGACTGTTGCGTTTTGAGATCCGCCACGCCTTGCCGTGCTTCTTCATCCGAGAGCAAACCCGCGTGCGCCGGCAAAGACCACGTCAGTCCACCCATGATCAATGCCACAGAAATTTTTAGGAAATGATTATTCATGTCCAGTATAAATAGGAAACCCGGCGAAGGTCGTCCTCGCCGGGCCATGCACAAAAGAATTACTCGCCTTGATAAACGATTTCAGTACGGCGGTTTTCTGCCCAAGCAGCGGCATTATGGCCAGGATTCACTGGTTTTTCCTTACCGAAACTGACGGTTTCTACTTGGCTATCCTTCACGCCTTTGGCCAGCAAAACTTTGCGGACGCTGTCGGCACGACGTTGGCCCAAGCCCAGGTTATATTCACGGCTACCACGTTCGTCACAACTTCCTTGAAGAACTACTTTAGCCATACCGTGGCTGGTCAAAAAATCGCCGTGAGCATCGACCACGGGCTTGTACTCGTCGGTTACCGTATATTTATCAAACGCGTAATGAATGGTGCGCTGACCCAAAGCACCGCCCACACCCTTTGGAGGATACATGGAAACAGTAACGGGTTCCTTAGCCAATGGAGCTGCCGGAGCAACAACAGCTTGCGGCGCTTCGGTTTTTTGGGCTGCTACAGGAGCAGGCTTTTCTTCGGGGGTACTGCTACAAGCGGCCAAGAAACTGGTTACAGCCAAAACGAGAAGGGTTTTTTTCATGATTATCCTCTATTAAAATCGGGTCAACGGCACACATGGGAGCGATAAACTCTCAATGAATCAGTATAACGCACAGTAGTGACAATTGGTTTACTGCAAGGGACCCCAAACAGGTTCATATACATCGCCCGTCTGCGTGGTGAGTTTTTGGCGAATTCGCCCATCCGTACTGACTACCGCCAATACGCCTCGACCTCCCACTTGGGTCGAATATAAAATATATCGTCCATTGGGCGCAAAAGTTGGCGATTCATCCAGTGTGGTATCCGTCATGACTTGAGCCTGCTTGGAGGCAAGATCCATCAACATAACGTGGAACGCCCCACCGTCACGCTGAACATAAGCCAGTTGTTTGCCATCTCTACTGAGCCGTGGAGAAACCGCATAAGTACTGCCAAAACTCAAACGCTCTGGAACTCCGCGCAAATCATCCAAAGCGATACGATAGATCTGCGGCCCGCCATCTCGGTCTGAAGTAAAATACAACATCTGCCCATCTGGAGAATAATAGGGTTCGGTATCGATACCTCCACTCACCAGCAATCGTTCGGGTGCATCGGAGCCATCAACCGCAATGCGGTATATCTGCGAATGCCCGTCCTTGGTCAATACCACAGCCAAATGCTTGCCATCCGGGGTCCATGCGGGCGCACTGTTGCTCCCCTTGTAGCGGGCCACCACCTTACGAGTTCCCGTTGCCAATGTTTGCACCACTACCATAGGGCGATTGAGCTCAAAGGTGACATAGGCCATACGCTGTCCGTCGGGAGACCATTTGGGCGACATAATGGGCTCATTGGTATTAAGCATGGTTTGTTCATTGAAACCATCGCTATCGGCCACTTTGAGACTATGCGCTGCTCCACGCTGGGTAATGTAGGCAATACGCGAACTGAACATCCCTGTGTACCCAGTGATATTTTCCAGGATGGCATCGGCGATATGGTGTGCCACCATCCGGTACTGATCGCCTGTCCCCTCAAAGGATAAGTTCAGATGAGCCATGCGCGTAACCACTTCTACCAGTCTGAAATTTGCCTTGACGTGATGGCTGGCGGGGTCTTCCTGAACATTGCCCACCACCACGAAATTCGCATGCTGTGCCTGCCAATCCTCCCAATGTACCGTGTCCACATCTGCCGGCGCGGGATTGACTCCATGGGTATCGAGAGGGTCAAACAATCCCGAACGCTTGAGGTCGGCAGCGACAACCGCCGACAAATCATGAGGACCCACCCCATCTCCAGCAAAGGGCAACACGGCAATAGGAGTTTGTTGCGCTCCCTGGGTCACCACCTCCAATGTCATATCGGCCTGTGCCCAAGGACTGAGCACCAGGAATAACATACCAATTGCGGGAAGAAATCTAATTTTCATGATGAATTTGTAAGTGAGTCAGTCGGAAAAGACGGCGTAAAGCCACATCGGCCGGCAAAGGCAAAGGTTGTGAACGAAGAATACCGCGAATGACGGCTTGATCATAGCGCGAGTCTCCACTGGACTTTATCACGCGAACCGGTTCCAGCACCCCGCCATCAGGCAGAATGGTCACATCCACCTCGAGTGCCAATCCGTTCGCCACCCCTTCAGGAACTTCCGTGTTGGCGCGGATCTTGTTAATAATGGCAAGTTTATAACGATCTACCGCCGCCGCCTGGGCAGCCTGAGCATTTTGAGCCACCTGTTCTGCCTGGCGCCGACGAATTTCGGCATCTACCCTCAATTTTTGGTCTTGACGCTGTTCTTTCAGGGCTTCTAGACGCTCTTGACGCAACTGATCCAACAACATTTTATCCCGCTGCCGCTGAATCTCCTGACGCTTCGCTTCCTGCGCTTCCTTCTCTTTTTTCTCCTTCAGGGCAATCTCGGCTTCATGAGATTTCACGCGTGGTGCAATTTTAGGCGCAGGTTCTGGAGGGGTGGGGGTGACCGGAGCCGGCTCCGGTTTGGGAGGCGGTGGTGGGGCAGGAGTCTCTGGAGGTACGGGAACCGCTGGAGTAATCTTATCGGTGGTGGCAGGTTTGGGAATATCTGCCCAGAGTTCCGCCACCATGGGCGCCGGTTCGGGATGGCGCTGCCAGGAAACACCGAATACTAAAACGCCGATAAACAGAGCATGCACCACCAGCGCCAAAAGCCAAGCCCAGAGGCGCACACCCTTATCAACATCGACGGGAGTACGAGTCAACCTGAACGCCCTCGCGCCAGCAAACCGATTCTTTTAACATCGGCTTTTTTCAACAAATCCATTACCTGCAATACTTCCTCGTAGCGCACTGCACGATCTGCCGCAATCACTACCGGACGTTCGGGATCAGCTTGTTGCATCGTTACCATTTGCGCCACCAGACGATCACGCGCAATGGGTTCATCTTCACCTCCATGACGGGAATCTCGCACACTCAAATGACCGTCAAGATGCAAAGTCACCTGTATCGGATCTTGAGATTGCGCCAAATTCTGTCCCACAGAAGGCAAGTCCACCTGCCCGGGATTGATCATGGGTGCAGTCACCATGAAGATGACCAGCAACACCAACATCACATCAATGTAGGGAACCACATTGATTTGACTCATCATGCGCCGAGGTTTACGGGCCATGATCAACGTCCGTTAACCGCAGGTTTAAATTGTCGTTGCAGGATATTGGAAAACTCTTCCATAAAACTTTCAAAGCGATTCGAAAGGCGATCGGTATCATGAGCATAACGGTTATACGCCACTACCGCGGGAATGGCGGCAAACAATCCCATGGCAGTCGCCACCAAAGCTTCAGCAATTCCCGGGGCCACATGGGCAAGCGTCGCCTGCCCCACATTGGCTAACCCGCGAAAAGCGTTCATGATTCCCCAAACCGTACCGAACAATCCCACATAGGGGCTGACAGATCCCACGGTAGCCAGAAATGCCAAATGGGACTCCAGTTGATCCGTTTCTCTCTGGAAAGTGGCTTTCATGGCGCGCTGCACCCCACTGGTCACAGCCGAGGTATCCGTTGTACCCGATTTTCGATGACGCAAAAACTCTCGATAACCCGATTCAAAAATGCGTTCCAATGCCCCCACCGACTCTCCGTGTTGCGATGATCGCTGATACAATGCGGCGATATCATTGGTAGCCCAAAACTCTTCCTCAAACTTGACAGTTTGCCGACGTGCTTTACCGAGAGTCAGCATCTTGGTAAAGATATAGCTCCAGGATAGGAGGGAAACCAGCAACAGCAACCCCATGACGATTTGTACCAATACACTGGCCTGAAGCACTAGGCTGACCAAAGAAATATCCGAAGTTATATTCACCCTTCAACCCCCAAAACAGATAACAAGGTAGCGGGTATGGCTGCCACCGTAAAATCGCTCAAACGAACACAAGCCACCGTGACTTGTGCCCGTACCAGTACGTGTTCCTTGCAAGACACTCGTTGATCAAAACGCATCAGACCATGCCGAACCCCGACAAGTTCAGCCCGAGCCACCAGGTCATCCCCCAAACGCGCCGGTCGCAAATACTTCATATCTACCTGGCGAACCACGAATAGAACACCCAGCTCTTGTGCCACACGGTCATGATTGAAACCGGTGGACTGAAGCCACTCCGTACGCGCCCGCTCCATGTAACGCAAGTAGTTGGCATGGTAAACCACCCCGCCAGCATCCGTATCTTCATGATAAATACGCAGACTCACTTCCGCACGATAAGCATTCATGCTCGCTCCTCATACTCGAGAAGGGCTGACTCTCCAGGCTTGAATATGATCCCAAAGTGCTGGTAGGCCAACGGAGTCGCTCTACGTCCCCGTGCCGTGCGCTGGAGATACCCTTGCTGAATGAGATAGGGTTCCAATACGTCCTCAATGGTATCTCTTTCTTCACCAATGGCTGCTGCCAGTGTGTCTACCCCCACTGGGCCCCCGGCAAACTTTTCAATGACCGTTTGGAGCAATTTGCGATCCATCAAATCCAACCCTTGGGCGTCTACTTCGAGAAGATGCAAACCCGCATCAGCCACGGCACAAGTCACAGGGCCCGTCGATCTGACCTCAGCATAGTCACGCACCCGTCGCAACAAGCGGTTGGCAATCCGTGGGGTTCCCCGTGAACGGCGAGCCACTTCACGAGTCCCCTCATCTTCCATATTCATATCGAGTAGCCGAGCTGATCGTGCCACGATTTTAGCCAATTCGTCTACCGTATAAAACTCCAGACGCGCCACGATGCCAAATCGATCACGCAAAGGATTGGTCAGCATCCCGGCCCGCGTCGTCGCTCCCACCAAGGTAAAGGGTGGCAAATCCAGTTTGACCGAGCGGGCTGCTGGCCCTTCGCCAATCATGATATCGATCTGAAAGTCCTCCAGCGCCGGATAGAGAATTTCCTCCACCACAGGGCTGAGACGATGAATCTCATCGATAAATAAGACATCGTTGGGTTCCAGATGGGTCAACAGTGCCGCCAAATCCCCCGCACGCTCCAACACTGGACCGGAAGTCTGTCGCAGATTCACCCCCATCTCGCGCGCAATGATATGTGCCAGCGTAGTCTTCCCCAATCCCGGGGGACCAAACAACAGCGTATGATCGAGGGGTTCCTTTCGACGGCGTGCCGCTTCGATGAAAACCTCCAACTGGGAACGGACCTTCATTTGCCCCACATATTCTTCCAGTTGACGTGGGCGCAAAGCACGCTCCAGAGTTTCTTCCTGGCGCGACTCCACTTTCCCTGCCATCAGACGCTCTTCTTCAATCATTGGGACCTTTCAACCGAGCATGGAACATGGGGTTTTACCCCTCCTTTCTGGCAAGTAAGCGCAAGGATTGACGAATTCCTTCTTCCAGCACCATCCCTTCGGCTGGCAACTGCTTCAATACCCAACTCACTTCGCGCTCATGATACCCCAATGAGGCCAACGCATGCCCCAGTTCCGCAGCAACACTTGATGCGTGGGACACAAACACGTCAGTAGCCGCCGATGATGGCGCAAGTTTTTCTTTGAGCTCGAGCAATAAACGCTGCGCAGTTTTCTTACCGATGCCCGGAATACTCACCAATCGGTCAACTTCCTGGCGTTCGACCGCATGACTCAATTCGGCCACCGACAACCCAGATAATACTGCCAAGGCCAAACGGGGCCCTACCCCGGAAATTTTCAAAAGTTGACGAAAAGCCGCGCGTTCCTCTTCGGTTATAAACCCATAGAGCAACTGCGCATCTTCCCGCACGACAAAATGGGTGAACAAAAGTACCGATTGTGATGATGGAGGAAGTTGCGTGAAAGTGCCCAAGGGAACTTCCACTTCATAGCCTACCCCATTCACTTCCAGCACCAGTTGCGGTGGGGTTTTTTGCACGACTATCCCCGTCAGACGGCCAATCATGATGACCTCTTCTGCATCTCTGGCACATGTGTCCAGCGTCTGGTGCGTGTGCGGACAGCGGCAAGGGGAACATTGTCTCCATGAGCATGACGAATAGCGCAGGCTAACGCATCAGCCGGATCTGTGCTGGGAACTTCCGCCAACCCCAAAAGACGACTGACCATCGCTTGAACCTGATCTTTGCCCGCATGACCATGGCCCACTACGGCCTGCTTGATCTGCAACGCAGTATATTCGTGAACCGCCAACTGACAGGTTACGGCTGCGGCAATCAGGGCCCCGCGGGCCTGGCCAAGCAACAGTGTGGTCTGGGGATTGACATTGACAAAAACCAATTCGATGGCCATCACCTGAGGCTGATGACTGGCTATGACACTCTGTAATCCTTCAAACAAGACTTTGAGCCGTTCAGGCAATGTGGCGGTGGTTGAGGTGCGAATCGCTCCGCTGGCCACATAACGCAACGGCTTTCCCTGTCCCACATCCTCAATGATCCCAAATCCGGTACAACGCAACCCAGGATCTACCCCCAGAATACGCAGAGGCACTGGAGTTTTCACTCCGTCACAAGCGCGGTGGTATACACGGCTTGAACATCGTCCAGAGATTCCAGGGCATCCAACAGTTTCTGCATCCGCACCGCTTCATCTCCAGCAAATTCAACTTCATTCTGGGGTTTCATGGTCACTTCCGCGAACTCTGCCTTGAATCCTGCGGCTTCCAGAGACGCACGCACTGCCGAAAATTCATAGGGAGGAGTCTGAACTTCCAAACTATCATCATCGTGGCGGATGACATCCTCTGCCCCGGCCTCCAAAGCCACCTCCATCAACCGATCTTCATCCGTCCCTGGAGAAAAGAGCATCTGTCCGCAATGGGTAAACAAAAAGGCTACTGAACCATCGGTGCCCAAATTCCCTCCGAACTTGGTAAAAGCATGACGCACATCAGCCACTGTACGGGTACGGTTATCGGTCAAACAGTCCACCATAACTGCAGCGCCATTGATACCATAACCCTCGTAGCGCACTTCTTCGTAGTTGACCCCTTCAAGATCGCCGCTCCCGCGCTTGATGGCACGTTCGATGGTGTCCTTGGGCATGTTCTGATCATAAGCTTTGTCTACGGCGAGACGCAGCCGTGGATTGCTCGCTACGTCGCCCCCCCCCATTCGGGCAGCCACGGTTATTTCCTTGATCAGACGGGTAAAAACTTTCCCCCGCTTGGCGTCAGCTGCGGCTTTTTTATGCTTGATATTGGCCCACTTGGAATGTCCTGCCACGATTGCTCAACCTCTGAATGATAGACTGATGAATGAGGATTATTTTACCACGGTCAGTGCAGCCTCGAATATGATCGCCCACCATAAGACTGGCAAAACCCTACAAGCCTAGGTCATGAGACTTATAATGTGGGACTTTGCCTCGGCACGAAGAGAACAGGATGGATATGACCCACAGCGAACCCAAAACACCCACAAGACTGAAGGCTGGGGAACGGCGACAGGAAATTTTACAAACACTGGCCACCTTGCTGGAACAACCTCGCGGTGAGAAGATCACCACCGCTTTGCTGGCTTCCCGTTTGAGCATTTCAGAAGCCGCTCTGTACCGCCACTTTGCCAGTAAAGCCAAGATGTTTGAATGCCTGATCGAGTTCATTGAAGAAACGCTGTTCACTCGAATCAACCGTATTTCCACAGAAATTCATTCGGGTCTCGGCCAAGTGGAAGCCATCCTCTCCCTACTTTTGGCTTTTGCCGACAAAAATCCAGGGATGACCCGAGTGCTCACTGGAGAGGCGCTACTTTATGAGAACGAGCGACTGGATGCACGCGTCAACCAGTTATGCGACCGCCTTGAAACCTCATTGAGGCAGAGTCTTCGACTCGCCACCACTCACGGGGAAATCACCAGTGACCGTGGCGTGTCCGTTCAGGCCAACCTATTGATGAATGTGGTACTGGGACGTTGGCATCAGTTCACTGCCAGTCATTTTAGGCGCTCTCCCACACAGGACTGGGATATTCTTTGGGCATTATTAAAGCCCATGACCCGCATGTGAACTATTTGGCGACCTGACGTTCGCGCATTTCTTCCAGTTGCTTGCAGTCGATACATAAACTGGCCGTGGGGCGGGCTTGCAAACGATTGAGCCCGATTTCCACCCCACAGCTATTGCAATAACCATATTCGCCCGCTTCGATTTTAGCGATGGTCTCATCAATTTTCTTGATCAGCTTGCGTTCGCGATCACGATTGCGCAACTCCAAAGCCATATCAGATTCCTGACTCGCCCGATCATTGGGGTCGGCAAATACCGTGGCTTCATCCTGCATGGTATGAACCGTCCGGTCAATATCTTCCCCCAATTCCGACTTCCAGCTTTCCAGCAAAAGACGAAAATGCGCCAATTGCTGTTCATTCATATAATCTTCCCCCTCTTTAGGAACATAAGGGGAAAAATGTTTGAGCGTGGCTTCAACCATGGCAATTCACCGTTTAGTCATTCCATTACACTGTGCACTCGTTCCCATCCTAACACGACAGATCAAACAGGCGCGGCAGGAGGTTCGAGCAATGCTTTGAGGCTTAAGCGCAAGCGCCCTTTATCATCAGCTTCCAGCACTTTCACCCGGAGTTGCTGCCCTTCCTTTAGATAGTCGGCGACCGCATTGACACGTTCATGGGCAATCTGGGAAATATGTAGCAAGCCGTCCCGACCTGGCAAGACACTGACAATAGCCCCAAAATCCAACAATTTCAGAACCGTTCCTTCATACACCCGCCCGACTTCCACTTCTGCCGTGATATCTTCGATGCGCTTTTTGGCCAGAGCACCGGCTTCCGAACTCAGGCAAGCAATATTCACCGTCCCGTCTTCCTGAATATCGATGGTGGTTCCCGTCTCTTCTGTCAGGGCGCGAATGACTGCCCCGCCCTTACCGATGACATCGCGAATCTTTTCCGGATTGATTTTCATGGTGATGATGCGCGGAGCAAAACTCGACAGCTCCTCACGAACCATAGGCATGGCCTGTTTCATCAAGCCCAGAATGTGCATCCGCCCTTCGCGCGCTTGAGCCAGTGCCACCTGCATGATTTCCTTGGTGATCCCGGTGATTTTGATGTCCATCTGCAGCGCAGTAACACCACGTTCGGTTCCCGCCACTTTAAAATCCATATCTCCGAGATGATCCTCATCCCCAAGAATATCTGTTAATACCGCAAAACGATTCCCTTCCTTGATCAAGCCCATGGCCACACCAGCAGTATGCGCTTTCACTGGAACACCTGCATCCATCAATGCCAGAGACCCCCCACATACGGAAGCCATGGAACTGGAACCATTCGACTCGGTGATTTCCGATACCACACGTAAGCTATAAGAAAACTCTTCCGGAGTGGGCAAAGTCGCCACCAAGGCCCGTTTGGCCAGACGCCCATGACCGATTTCACGGCGTTTGGGGCTGCCCACCCGCCCAGTTTCTCCGGTGGAATAGGGTGGGAAGTTGTAATGCAGCATGAAGCGGTCTTTATACTCTCCTTGAATGGCATCGATGATTTGTTCATCGCGCCCTGTTCCCAAAGTGGCAATGACCAACGCCTGAGTTTCACCCCGAGTAAACAGCACCGAACCATGGGTCCGCGGCAATACCCCCATACGAATGGAAATCGGCCGGACCGTGCGCGTATCGCGCCCATCGATACGCGGTTCGCCGTCAAGAATCTGGTGACGCACAATCCGCGCTTCCAGATCACCAAACAAGCTGCGCATGTGATTTTGTTGGTCGGCATCCGCGTCGGCAGACAACAATTGGGGAAGTACTTCACCACGAATGGCATCTATACGTTCGGTACGGGCCTGCTTGGCCCGAATCCGATAGGCTTCACGCAAGGGGTCCATGGCCAGGCTTTCGAGGCGTTGTACCAAGACCTCGTCGCGCACGGGAGGATTCCATGCCCACGGCTCACGCCCCGCTTCATCAGCAAGTTCGTTGATGGCATCAATAGCCACTTGCATTTGTTCATGACCAAACACCACTGCGCCCAACATCACTTCTTCGGACAGTTCCGTGGCTTCAGATTCCACCATCAGTACCGCATCTGCGGTTGCCGCTACCACCAGATTCATCTGGGAAGTCGCCAATTCACTGGACGTGGGGTTGAGCACAAAATTCCCATCCTGGTAGCCGACTCGCACTGCCCCAATCGGCCCACTAAACGGCACACCAGACAAAGCCACTGCTGCCGAAGCCCCTATCAGGGCTGGAATATCGGGATCAATCTCGGGATTACACGACATCACCGTTGCCACGATTTGAACTTCGTTATAGAAGCCTTCCGGGAAGAGTGGGCGCAAAGGACGATCGATGAGTCGCGAAGTCAGGGTCTCTTTTTCTGAAGGACGACCTTCACGCTTGAAAAACCCACCGGGAATCCGACCGCTGGCGTAGAAACGCTCTTGATAATCCACTGTCAACGGAAAAAAGTCCTGCCCTGATTTGGCTTTTTTCAATGCCACGCAAGTGACCAGAACCACCGTATCTTCCATGGTCACCATCACCGCCCCGTCAGCCTGACGCGCAATCTCGCCAGCTTCCAGAGTGACTTGATGGCGCCCAAGGGTAAATGTTTTACGAATCGGATTCACTCGTTCATCCTCAATGATTTTTTATAAAGCAAAAATGCGGTGCGCGCGTCAAGCATCGCACCGCATCTCTGGAATGGAACACACCACCCTGTGATTACTTGCGCAAACCCAGGCGGGCGATCAGTTGGCGGTATCCTTCCACATTGGTACGCTTGAAGTAGTCCAGCAGGCTGCGACGCTGGCTGACCATCTTCAGCAAACCACGGCGTGAATGATGATCCTTGACGTGGGTTTTAAAGTGATCCGTCAACTGATTGATACGACCAGTCAACAGAGCAACTTGCACCTCCGTCGAACCCGTATCGCTGGGGGCTCTCTGATACTCACTCATGATCTGCGCTTTTTGAGCGGCGGTTGCAGCCATGTCTATCTCCAAATGCTGTGGGGTTTCGTCTGAAAAACCTCGGATTATACACAATCACAACAAAAATGCCAATATCCCAAGGAGGTTCATGATCCTGGGATCATTCATCCGTCAATCATCCTCTCCCAATTCCGGATTCCATCCTGTGGCACGCGCCCTCTCCATGGCTGCGCCGTGGATGCGCTGATGCCGCGCCTGAAGCTCTGAAGGCAAACGGCTAGGCAAATGCCCGTATTTCTCCCACGCCACGGACACCTTGTCGTACAGTTGCTGAATCTGCCCGCCACTCCACCCTGCACCGTCTTCTTCTTCAGGAACCAAATCAAACACCCATGCGTCCTTAAAAACCTGCGCCAGATGCGTCATGCCCCCATTGATATCGGAAAACACGCCCTTATATCGTTGATCCATATCATCCTTGAAAATTAATTACCGCGTCAGACCAGCATACAGCAGAGGAAGCTTTTCTGGGAGGCGTGCCACTTGATCCACCACCAAAAAATTTTTGGCGCCAAATATTCTGGAAACATACTGATCGGCGCGCGGGTCCAGACTCAGACAGTAGGTTAGAATTCCAGAACGTCCCGCTTCTTCCACTGCTTTACGGGTATCGTAACGCAAATACTGAGGATCGCGCACATCCACATCGGCGGGCTCCCCATCCGTCAGGACGAGCAAGAGCTTCTTGGCAGAACGCTGGGAACGCAGATGCTGTGCCGCATGTCGAATGGCAGCCCCCATGCGGGTAGATAACTGACCCTTCATTCCAGCCAATCGTGCCTTGGGAATATCATCGTAAGGTTGATCGAAATCCTTGAAACGGTAATAAGATACGCCATGTCGACCATCCGAACAGAACCCATGGAGGGCAAAGGGATCGCCTACTTTATGAATGGCATCTGCCAATAGCACCGTGGCCTCGCGCGTCAAATCCAGCACCGAATAATCTTGTCCGGACACTTTGTCATTGGTAGATTCAGACAAGTCCAGCAAAACCATGACAGAAATATCGCGCACCTTACGCACACTGCGCATCATGATGCGCGGTTCGGGTTGTAACCCCATACGCAAATCGATGGCACTGGCGATGGCCGCATTCAAATCGATATCATCCCCTTCTTCCAGTTTGCGCAATCGCGTCACCCCTTGAGGCTGCATCGCATCCAGAATATATTTCATTCTCGCAATCAATTGCTTGTTGCGAAAAGCAATGTCCTCTATAAGCCCGATATCGCCCCGTTGAGGATGACGTTCAAGCACCGTAACCCAAGCGGGGCGCTCCAACTGAATCTGGTAATCCCATTCGGCATAATGAAAAGGGTCTGAAACCGGCTCTTTTCCTTCCCGCTCATTAAAACTCACACCATCGTCTTCATAAGGAAAAAGTTCGGACCCCAATACCCATATTTCCTGTGCATCGTCCCCGGCCAATTCGGTATCGACCTCATTGACCATTTCCATCAAATTGACTTTGCGCCTCACTTGTCGTGGCGCATCATAGCCTGCAGCCAATGCCGCATCGAAATCAAAGCCGTCAAACTCCCAGATAAAACGATTATCATCCCGGTACAGGGGGCGCTGCCCATCGGTTCTGGGGTTATAGGCGATTTTTTTGCCGCGAAATTCATGGGCCAAGGTCACCCCGATATCCCAAGAGATTTGGTTGTTTTCCAGATCGTCCACCATGGCAAACAACATCCGTCCATGACTGATCCAGGGATCCGGATCCGCGTATTCGGGATCGAGGAGGGCTCGACTCAGGCGATTGAAGTAATCTCCTGCCGTCGTTGCCGCCGTCGCCTCAGTGGTGTGACAGGACGCCCAGATCTGTGCAAGCCCCGGAAAACGCCGGATGGCCAAGGCTTCCACACGGGCATCTTCCACCACTTCGATAAGCGCCATTTGCAACGGGTTAAGATTCTCGGCTGAGATGGGTGCCGTAGTCGCCACCCAGTGCGCTGCGCAATGAGCTGCGGCGGCCCGGTATAAAGTCAGGCCGGAAATCCCCTCATGATCGTCAAAAGCATCGGGAACATGGAAGAAATAGCTTTCAATATAAGGCTTGTAGCCTTCTCTCCGCTCAAAATCTCCGGAGGTGGGCCGCATAAAAAAATCTCTGCCCCATAACGCACGCAGATACATATTGATGCGCCGCTGAATATCTATAAACAGCGTTCCCTTACGTTCTTTTTGAAGCATAGCCTGCGCTTCTTTGGAAGCCAGACTGAAATACTCAATTTGAGCCGCATAATCGGTACGGTGGGCATGGGCTCCCCAGGACGCCCAACGCCGCAACCCTCCCAGCGTCAGTTGACCCAGCAATACCTCAAGATTGTCGAGCAACGGACGAATCCCACGCGGTGCCTGACCCAACAAATGATTGAGAAACTGCAGATACCCCAGAAAAAGATCGCCGTCGCCCAATCGATTTGCCGCCACAGGAGCTGTAGCCAGGAGTCGTTCAATCACGGCTCCTGACGTCCTCGAGGAAAAGCCCAGGGCAATTTGGACCAATTCCGTCAGACACTCCTCACCCACGACACGCGCCACCTGAGGTGCGGCTTCGATCCAACCCAATACAACCTCATTCCCTCTGCCCAAACTCTGGAGAGCCGCAGCCCCCTTGAGGTAGTTGTCTAAACCACGAGAGGAGAGGGCTCGGGTAGCCTCATGCCACTCATCCCGCAATCCTTGCTGACAGGGCGATGGCAAGTCGGACAATAATTCCTGATAATCTTCGAGATGAATTGCCATGGAACCCCGCCCCCATCAAAAGAATGTGGTTACTGCAGCATCCAGCGCGTCGCGCATATCGGGATCATCGGTGATGGGTCGAACCAATGCCACACGACAGGCATTTTTGGCATCGACTCCTGCAACGATCAGGCTGGCCGCATAAATCAGCATCCGCGTCGAGATTCCCTCGTCCAGACCGTGCCCCTTCAAATTTCGCGCCCGTTCAGCAATCGATACCAATTTGCTCGCCACCTCAGCGGTAACAGCGGTTTCATGATCAATGATCTCGGTTTCAACATCGTGAGCCGGGTAGTTGAAATCCAGCGCACCAAAACGTTGTTTGGTGGACTGTTTGAGGTCTTTCATTAAACTCTGATAACCGGGGTTGTAAGAAATGACCAACTGAAAATCAGGATGCGCCTTGATCAATTCGCCCTTTTTTTCCAAAGGCAGGACTCGACGGTTGTCCGTCAGCGGGTGAATCACCACAGTGGTGTCCTGACGCGCTTCCACCACTTCATCCAGATAACAAATGGCTCCGTAACGCGCAGCAATGGCCAATGGGCCATCCTGCCAACGCGTTCCTTGCGCGTCCAGCAAAAATCGACCCACCAAATCAGAAGCGGTCATATCTTCGTTACATGCCACCGTGATCAAAGGCTTGCCCAGGGAGTACGCCATGTGCTCGACGAAGCGTGTCTTACCGCACCCCGTAGGCCCTTTCAACATCATGGGCATACGTACGCTGTAAGCCGCTTGAAAAAGCTCTACTTCATCCGCCACGGGACGGTAGTAAGGCGCCGTACTAATTTGATACTGGGAAATGATGTCACTCATAGCAAATTCCTTGTCTGTCCTGAAATCAATGATGTAGACCCAAGCCTCTTGACTGGCACCGCAGCGACTGGGTTCAGCTGGTTTCCCAAAAAAAACCCCCGCACCTCATAGAGAGGCCACGGGGGCGGATCTGACAACTCCCCCGTTACACAGTCTTGCCGCGGAAGATCACCATGGAAGCACCTTGGGACTGACTGAAGTTATCATAACCCACAAGGCGAATATGGTTATCTGGATTGGCACGCCGACACGCTTCGGCTTCAGCCAACACTCTTTCCACATCGGTTTCACCGAACATCGGCAGTTTCCACATATACCAGTAGGAATCCATCAGATACTCAGGCTCGATATGCTCGATGGCTGGATTCCAGCCTTTTTTCACCAGATAATCCACTTGCTTGCGGATATTATCCGGGCTCATGGCTGGCAAATAGGAAAAGGTTTCGAACTTGCGGCTGGCAGGATCGCTCAGGCGCGATTTGTAATCCATCACTTCACTCATGACTCATTCCTCAATTAAGGTTTGCAAGGCCGAGGGGCGAACCCCTGCGGCCTGGGGCAGATTTATTTGTGGGCCACATCCAGTTTGTCGACCGTATCGAACTCAAACTTGATCTCTTTCCAGGTTTCCATGGCGATCTTGAGTTCTGGACTATGTTCGGCAGCTTTTGTGAGAACGGCTTTTCCTTCTTTTTCCACCGCGATACCCTGGTTGCGCGCTTCAACACAAGCTTCCAGAGCAACACGATTGGCCGCCGCACCTGCGGCATTGCCCCAGGGGTGACCCAAGGTTCCGCCGCCAAACTGCAGTACGGAATCATCGCCGAAGATGTTCACCAGGGCAGGCATGTGCCATACGTGGATCCCGCCGGAAGCCACGGGAAGCACGCCGGGCATGGAACCCCAGTCCTGATCAAAGAAAATCCCGCGCTTGCGATCTTCCTTGACATAACTGTCACGCATGATGTCGATCCACCCCAAAGTCGCGTCACGATCCCCTTCGAGTTTGCCCACCACCGTACCTGAGTGGAGGTGATCACCACCGGACAGACGCAGTATTTTGGTCAAGACGCGGAAATGGATCCCGTGGTGCGGGTTGCGGTCGAGCACAGCGTGCATGGCACGGTGAATGTGCAACAACATCCCGTTATCCCGACACCAGTTGGCCAAACCGGTATTGGCGGTCAAGCCCCCCGTAAGGTAATCGTGCATGATGATCGGGGCACCGATGTCGCGCGCATATTCAGCACGCTTGTACATTTCTTCTGGGGTGGGCGCAGTGACATTGAGGTAGTGACCTTTCCGTTCACCCGTTTCCCGCTCGGCTTTCTCGGTGGCTTCTACCACAAAGTCGAAACGCTGCTTCCAACGCATAAAGGGCTGGGAGTTGACGTTTTCATCGTCCTTGGTGAAATCCAGACCGCCACGCAAACACTCGTACACAGCACGACCGTAGTTCTTGGCCGACAGACCCAGCTTGGGTTTGATGGTACAACCGAGCATTGGACGACCATATTTGTTCATCACATCCCGCTCTACCTGAATGCCATGGGGAGGACCGCCACAGGTCATGACATAAGCAATGGGGAAGCGCACGTCTTCCAGACGTAGGGCACGCAGCGCTTTGAAGCCAAACACATTGCCCACCAAGGAGGTGAGCACATTGACCACAGAGCCCTCTTCGAACAAGTCGATAGGATAGGCCACGAAAGCGTAATAACAGCTGTCATCACCAGGCACATCTTCGATCTTGTAGGCACGGCCTTTGTAATAGTCCAAATCCGTCAACAAGTCGGTCCACACTGTGGTCCATGTTCCCGTTGAAGATTCTGCTGCCACTGCAGCAGCGACTTCTTCACGATCCACACCAGGTTGCGGGGTGATCTTAAAACACGCCAACAAATCCGTTTCTTTCGGGGTGTATTCAGGGGTCCAATAGGTCTGGCGATATTCTTTCACACCAGCATTGTATTTTTTCACTGCCATGGTTTTCCTCCGTAGGGTTAACTACACTCAGGGTCTTGCTGTGGTGTATATTAAAGCATTCGAAACATAAGTAAATTAAATAATTCTAATAAAAACCATCAAACTTTATTATTATAGAAACCGCTCTTGCTTTACCGCATCCGCTTGCTTTGTATCAGATGCTGATCTGCCAATTTCAACAAATCCGTATAAGACCGCATCGTCGTCAAGTCACTCTCGGCAATTCCCATGGAAAACTCCAATGAACCCGTCTCCAACTTGAGTTGGCCCGTTGCCCGCATAAGACGATGGCGCAAAATTTCCAAGTCTGCAGCAGTGGCTAAAGGACAGATAACCAGGAACTCATCCCCCCCCAAGCGCACAGCCAGATCTTCCTGACGCACATGACGTTTGAGAATGGTCGAAAAAGCACGCAACGCCGAATCTCCCGCATCATGACCATAAAGATCATTGATTTTCTTGAAATTATCAAGATCTATCACCAAACAACTGAGTTTGATTTTGCGCCGCTCCACTTGAGCCCAATGCCGTTTCAGAAAAGCGTCCGCCATGCGCCGGTTGGCCAACCCCGTCAACGGATCGGTCAAGGTCTGCAAGTGTAATTTACGCGTAGTGAGCACCAATTCGGCAAGCAGTTTACGATGAGCATCGCGCTCTGCTTCCAGCGTCTGGAACAAACCGACTTTGGCCGCCAATCTCCCCACTTGTGCCAACAAGTACTCAGGGTTGACAGTCCGGGGGACCACTGCGTCCACTCCCAGCTTCAAAAATTCGATCTGTGTCGCCTCATCCAAATCTTCTTGAATCACCAAAGCTGCGCGCGCCGAATCCTTGACCCAAGTTTCAAGAAGTTTACAGCCAGCCTGTGGCGGCTGCCACACCAACAAAATATTCACGACCTGGCCGATCAGCAGTTGCCCCACCTCGTGGAGGTTACTACAAAAATCAACCGCATATTTCCGTGCTTGAAATATCTCTGTCCACGCCGACAATTCGGGTTCTGGGACCCCCACCAGCAACAAGGCCAATTGGCCCGAAACCGGTTGCTCTTCACTTGCAGAAAGTGCTGCTTGATTCATGGTACGCTCACCTTGAGAGGCGGATTGTGGACACCATTCGCCCCAACGTTTTTGCAGATTGTCCGCCATCTGGACCACATCACCCTCTGCAACGTCCTGCCCCAAACGCGCCAAGGCTCCGGGCAACAAATTCAGTAATTGTGCTCGATTCCCCTCAACCAGAGATGCTGAAGCTTCCCAAGCAAAATTCAGAATTTGCGCCATGATCTGTCGGCGTTCTTCTCCCAACCGCTTTTCCGGCTCAGCCTCGGACAAGCGGATGGCTTCGCTCAATACTTCAGGAAATCCCCATTCGTGCAACAAAGCCATGGTGATGAGCTGATGATTGATGCCCAATTGGTTTTTTTCCAGCTCGAGCAACTCATAGGACTCGCGCTTTTGACACAGCATATCGGCATACGGCTGCGGGTAAAATCGCAACAAAGCCATCTGACCCGAATGCGCCAACAAAGCACAGGTAAACATGTCGGCAGCGCAGGCCGGAACCTTTGGTCGATCAGACAACCATTCCGCCAGCACCCCAGCCGCCAATGAGCGGTAACATATGTCGAGGTAAGCCCGACTGTCTGGAGTTTTACACGCCAAAGCCTCGTCAATCACAGAAAGGCCGATTGCCAAACTCGCTACGGTTTTCAAACCCAGTCGAACCAACGCATCTTCCACTGCCGCCACGGGTCTTCCTGCAGCAGCGCCCGCACGATTGGCCATAAGTAACACCCGCGCCGTCAGCGCCACATCACCCTTGATGACGGCGGCCATTTCGCGTATGTCCGCATCTTCGGTCTGAATCAAGGAGTACAGCTTCAAAGCCGACGAGGAGGGTGAAGGCAAATGACCCAAGGCACGAATCTGCAAAAGGAGGGACTCGTCGACCAGATCGTCAGAATTAAACTGGTCTTCTCTCATCATACAAGCCACACCGACATACCCTGCCCCACTCGATGATCAATCGCTCTATTATCACCGTAATCGAAAAAAGTTGCACCTCCTCCATGCAATCAACCACAGCCTTGAAAAGAATGCAGTACAATCAGGACACGCGCCTGGAAAAGGGTTTTTTCCTGTGCACTGCAACCCACAACAAGCCCATCTGGAGAACCGCATGACCACCACACTGTTACGCCAGTCACTGGCGACCTTGGCCTTGCTGACGGCGAGCTCTTTCCGCGCTTACGCCAGCGACAGCATCCCCAGCGAACTCACGCTGGAACACCCTGACCATCGCCATGTCGCCAACAACCCCGGACTTGAGCTTGACGCCATGCAAGCTGCTTGCCCCGTTAGCATGGTCAATGCTTCCCCGGGAAAGGCTGCAAAGAACATTCAGGAACGCCTCCTCCGCACCGTTGATGGCGTCATCATCGAGACGGATGCGGAAATTACCGGCGTGCCTTTCGGCACCGGTTCCACCAGTATCCCCGCCACCTATCGGTGCGAATACCGTGACGGACAACTGGTTCTGGGAATATGGACCAAAGGCCTGATCGGGAAATGGACCATCTTCCAGAATCCGGAAATCACCCAGAATGAACTGGGGATTCCTTGGCCGGATTATCTAAAAAACGACTGATTTCCCAACTCAGTGAGTATGGCCGTGTTCACCGTGAACATGGCCATGGTGCATTTCCTCTTCGGTCGCGCGCCGTACCCCCTCGACCGTGCATTCGAACAGTAAGGTCTTACCCACCAACGGGTGATTGCCATCTACGGACACGGATTCCTCAGTCACCTCCGTAACCACAAACAGATGGCTTTCCTGTCCGTCTTCTCCGCCCTCAAACTGCATACCCACTTTGACCTGGGGAGGAAACAGGGAACGGGGTTCGGTGCGCTTCAGCGAGGGATCATACTCACCAAAAGCCTCTTCAGGACTGAGGGTGAGAGAACAGGAATATCCTTCTTTCTGCCCCTCCAAGGCTTCTTCCACCAAGGGAAAAATCCCATCATAACCACCATGCAGATAACTGATGGTCGGATCACTTTCCTCGAGGAGAGTCCCTTGTTCGTCCCGAATGGCAAACGCCAGCGTGACGACTGAATTCTTTGCAATAATCATAATTTCCCAAGTTCCTTAACTAAATTCAACACTTCAACCACATGGTCACGGCTGTTGGTCACCGGTACAGCAAATCGTACCACCCCCTGGAGATCAATAACATACGTCACACGATCCACATAAGCGCGCTTGAATCCGGCCGTTTCTTTTTCATGCAGGACATCGTAGCGCTGGCAAACCTCGCCTTCCACATCCGCCAGGAGACGAGCATTCAATCCATGGGCTTCGCAAAAATCGGCATGACATAGAACATCATCCCGCGAAACCCCAACAATTTTCGCACCGAGCTTGCGAAAATCGTCTTCGTGATCACTGAAGCCAATGGCCTCCTCGGTGCACTGGGGAGATCCGTCACGGGGGTAGAAAAAAAGCACCACGATCCATTGACCCCGGTACCCTTCTAAGGACACCATCGCCATTTCCGAATCGGGCAACTCAAATGATGGAGCGAGTTCTCCTACCGATAGCATGAGGTATCTCCTGTAACTATGGCGCATTCTACCTGAAGTTATCGCCGGAAGAAAAAATCCTGCATCACGGTACACTTCCCGAAGTTTTTGCCTTTTCCACGAAAGAATAGAGCAATTCCAACGCCGTACGAGGACTCAGTTTATCCGGCTCCAAGACCCGCAATTCCGCGATTAGCGGATGCTCGCAAGGTACTGCGACCTGCGCCAACGCACGTTCCTGATACGCTTCCCGGGGAGGATGAAACAAATCACCCTGGGCAGACTGTTCTGCCTGTGTTGCCTCAAGAAATTGCAGGTAATCCCGCGCCCAACGCAGGGCCTGCCGCGGGATTCCAGCCAAGGCGGCAACCTGCAAGCCATAGCTGCGATTCGCCGCCCCCTCTTCAAGGGCGTGCAAAAAAACAATGCGATCATGATGTTCCACCGCATCCAGATGCACATTGGCCACCCCTGGCAATTCTCGTACCAGATGGGTCAACTCAAAGTAATGGGTAGCAAACAGGCAGGCGCTGTGGTTCTTTTCCAGCAAATGCCGCGCAATCGCATGGGCCAACGCTAACCCGTCGAAGGTCGAGGTTCCTCGCCCGATCTCATCCACCAGCACCAGACTGGCCGCAGTGGCGCTGTTAAGAATGTAAGCAGCTTCTGCCATTTCCACCAGAAAAGTCGAACGCCCCGAAGCCAGATCATCCCCGGCACCAATGCGCGTAAAAATTTGGTCCAGCGGCCCCAGACGTACCCTCTGCGCCGGAACAAAACTCCCCGTATGGGCCAACAAAGCGATTAGTGCCGTTTGGCGCATATACGTGGATTTCCCCCCCATGTTGGGGCCCGTGATGAGCAATAAGCGGCGTGCAGAATGCAAATCCGTATCATTGGGGACGAAGCGCTCCACCTGTTGCTCCACCACCAAATGCCGCCCCCCACGAATTTCCACTCGAAAATCGTCACAAAACTCTGGCTGCACCAACCTCAAAGTAGCCGCGCGCTCGGCCAAACAAGCCAGCACATCAAGCTCTGCCAAAACCGCTGCCAATTGCTTAAATGCGGGCAAATACCCCAGCAATGCAGAGATCACCTTTTCATACAGCCATTTTTCACGAGCCAGAGCGCGCTCCCCCGCTGCCAGCGCTCTTTCCTCAAAAGCTTTGAGCTCAGGGGTAAGATATCGTTCGGCATTTTTTAGCGTCTGACGACGGTGATAGTCTGCGGGAATTCGCTCACGATGCACATGAGTGACCTCAATATAAAACCCATGCACACGGTTATATTCAACTTTCAGTGTAGGAATGCCCGTACGCTCCCGTTCTCGCAATTCCAATGCCTGCAAGAAGTCGCTGCAATCTGTCTGTATGGCCCGCAATTCATCGAGCTCCTGGTCGAACCCCGGAGCAATCACCCCTCCCTCGCGGATTAACGCCGCCGGCTCCAGAGCAATGGCCTGGGTCAGCAACGCGACTACCCCCGGAGGAAATCCACGCAAGATTTCTTCCATTTGCCGCAAACGCTCACTGCCCCCCCCTTCCTGTTCCAGAAAACCCAGAATGGCAGGTAAATTCCGCAGCGTTGCACGCAATGCCATCAAATCCCGAGGGCGCACCGTTCCTAACGCAATGCGTCCCCCAACGCGCTCGACATCCCCCGTTGGCTTCAACAAGACCTGGAGTTTCCGCGCCTCATGCCCATCTCCCGCACCCAGCAAGATCCGAATGGCCCCCTGGCGCTCCACCAGCGGCTCTCGCTGACGCAGCGGATGATGCAACCAATGCCGCAACAAACGACGCCCCATGGAATTGACACAGGTATCCAAAGTGGAAAACAGTGTGGGAGCCTCTTCGCCACGCAGAGTTTCCGTGATTTCCAGATTGCGCCTCGTGACGCTATCGAGTCTGACCCACACCCCAGAGGATTCCACTTCGATACGATCGATGTGCGGCAAACTCTCTCCATGAGCTTGACGCACATAGGACAACAAAGCACCTGCTGCCGCCTGCATGGAGGGCGACAATACCCCAAAACCGGAAAGATCATGCACCCCAAAATGTTCACACAGCGTCCTCAACCCTGTAGCCTCATCAAACTGCCATGGAGGAAGCGTCCGGACTACCCATCGACCACTCACGACAGACATCAGGTCAGGGCATAAGAGCTCTCGTGGCTGCAATCGCTCCAACTCCGCCCCCAACCCTTCTTGTGAACACTCCATCACCGCAAACCTGCCGCTGCTCAAGGTCAACAACGCGACACCCACCTGCCCCTCATGAGGCGCCAGCGCCACCAAAGGAGCATCCCGATGCTCTTCCAACCACGCTGCCTCGGTCAAGGTCCCCGGCGTGACTATACGCATCACACGACGCTCCACAGGACCTTTGCTGGTGGCTGGGTCCCCGACCTGTTCGCAAATCGCTACCGATTCCCCCAACTGCACGAGACGCGCCAGATAATTTTCTGCCGCATGATAAGGCACCCCCGCCATAGGAATGGGCTGACCGGCTGAGCTGCCCCGATGGGTGAGAGAGATGTCCAGCAAACGCGCCGCCTTTTCCGCATCTTCATAGAACAACTCATAAAAATCACCCATTCGATAAAATACCAGGCGATCAGGATGCGCTGCTTTGAGCGTCAGATACTGACGCATGACGGGGGTATGGGCAGAGAAATCCATGGACCTTCAATCCTTAATGGTGAAATGACCTGCTATAAGTCATCGGTGACAAGTGCGATTGATTATAATGCAAGGGCCCATTGTGATGCCCTCCACTAAATTTATCCCCATGACCGCCCCAGTTCCCCGCTCCTTTACCCCCTTGGCTGAAGCCTTGCGCCCACACTCTCTGGACGAAATCATCGGTCAGTCCCATTTGCTGGGCGCGGGCAAACCCTTACGCCTGGTTTTTGATTGTGGAATCCCTCATTCCATGATTTTATGGGGCCCCCCTGGGGTGGGGAAAACAACATTGGCCCGATTGACGGCTACCGCATTTGAATGTGAGTTTATCGCCCTGTCAGCCGTATTCTCCGGCGTCAAAGATATCCGCGCAGCGATGGAACAAGCCCAACTGAATTTGACTCAGGGGAAGCACACCCTCCTGTTTGTGGATGAAATTCACCGGTTCAACAAAGGGCAACAAGATGCACTGCTGCCGTACGCCGAAAGTGGGTTAATCACTTTCATAGGGGCCACCACAGAAAACCCGTCTTTTGAAGTAAATTCGGCTTTGTTGTCTCGTGCGCAGGTCTATGTCCTGAAATCACTGACCGAAGAAGAGTTAAAACAATTGCTGCAGCGGGCGCGGGAGAAATCACTGGGTCATCTTCAGTTTGACGACTTAGCCGTCGATACTCTCGTAGGCTATGCCGATGGCGATGCGCGAAGGCTTTTGAACTTACTGGAACAGTGCAGTACCGCAGCCAGTGCTACCGGTATCACATCCCTTGATGCCGCCTTCATCCAGAATGCACTCACCTTAAATTCTCGACGGTTTGACAAGGGAGGGGACAATTTTTACGACCAGATATCGGCGCTCCACAAATCGGTTCGAGGCTCCCATCCAGATGCAGCACTCTACTGGCTCTGCAGCATGTTGGAGTCGGGAGCAGATCCACGCTATCTATCCAGACGAATTATCAGAATGGCATGGGAAGACATTGGTCTGGCTGATCCAAGGGCCCTGCAAATAGCCAATGATGCCGCACTGACTTTTGAGCGACTGGGTAGCCCTGAAGGAGAATTGGCCTTGGGGCAAGCGGTGATCTACCTCGCGATGGCCGCCAAGAGTAATGCGGGATATACGGCCTACAATCAGGCACGATCGTTTGTAAAACAGGACAAGAGCCGCAATGTTCCTGTTCATTTGCGCAATGCACCAACAAAACTGATGAAAGAACTGGGTTACGGTCATGCATACCGATATGCCCACGACGAACCCCACGCTTATGCCGCCGGAGAACGCTATTTACCAGACGACATGAAAGAACCACGCTGGTATAAACCCGTCTCTCGCGGCCTGGAAATAAAGATCGCGGAAAAGCTTCATTTTCTGCGGACACTGGATGCATCCTCAAAAAAATAACGGGGAATCAGTGAGCGTTTATTCCCTCGACCCGATTCCCCAATAAAACACAAACTCAAGAAATTCAGACAGCAAAATCCGATTTATTGCGCCCCGCAGAAATGGCTTGATTCAACCACTCCGGACGCCGCCCTTTACCCTTCCAGATCTCGCCATTAGGACCGCGATACCGCACCGTACCTGCCTTATTTGCCCCTCGACTTCCTGCCGCTGTTGAAAACCCCAGATCTTTAGCGGTTATTCCAAACTGGCGAATTTTTTCGCGAATTTCCATGACTATCGCTTGAATTTCTTGTTGCCGGACAGATTCAGCCTGCCTTCTCAACTCTTCAGCCTGTTCCATCAGTTTTTCATAAGTTGCCATGATTATCCCTCTTCTGAAAATTCAATTTATTGAAACTTCATAACCGCATTACCTCTTCATATAGGCAAAGCAGAGTACTCATAATATATCACAAAAATATTTTATTTTTTCTAATAGAAATCTTCTCTGGTGCTAAAAATTCCCATATTACTTGGGGCATTTTATGCCAAAAATCCCGCACAAAAGCCACGATTAACCAGATAACACGCGACTCATGATTAGGATAAATCAAACGAATTTCCCCTTCTAATAAACACCTGTTATGTCCGCAACGCAATTAATAATCCAGAACCCCTATTTACCACGCCACCGTTCTCTCGCCCCCTCGACATTTCTACAGGCGCGTTCCTTCGGACAAATAAAAAATTTGCAGAGCGATGCGGAAACCTGTATGATCGCGGCTTCTTTTGGGGGGTATAGCTCAGCTGGGAGAGCGCTTGCATGGCATGCAAGAGGTCAGCGGTTCGATCCCGCTTACCTCCACCATCACACCAGTATCCATGGGGGTTTGAAGGCGTTTTTAGGCGCCCATAGCCCAACCATCACAAATCAAAGTGCTGGTATGAGCCATTAGATACAGTCACGGATTCCATACTGGGTTGTGCTTCTACTCGTATTAAGGGTAATACGCTTGATAGTACCAAGCGCAGGCGGATTCGATCTGCGCTTGAATGCGTGGAGGAACGGCATGCCTTTGGGGAATCTTGAGTACTCCGTGATAATGATGCAAATACTTCATGCGGTAATGGCTGTCACTCTCTACTTCGCGCTTCACCGGCAAATGATCCGGATCGATGGCAAGGGGTTCAACTCCCAACCATTGAAAAATCTTTTTCATCACCAGCACCGGATTGGCCATCAAATCTTCAAACCGCATGAAAAACAGCCGGCTTTTCACATCATCAGGGAGATCTTGCACCGCATGCAGTGAAATCATGGGAGCTCCAATCACCTTGTCTTTGGCAAACAAAGCATCGGCCCTGCCAAACCGATCATAATCGGCCAGATGATCGATAAAATCCAACAAAATGGACTTTTGATGTTGGGCTTCTATAGACCCATACACTTGCCCCAACTCACGCAGGGTTACGATGAGCCGTGCCTCAGGCGCCAGTTTTAACAAAAGCTCGATGCAGTGAAGCCAGGCACGATTTTTATCGACCACGACAGACTTATCTGATGAACCATACCAGCCGCGCAAAAACCCTTCCATGGCACCACTCAAATGCCCATAACTTTGCTCGAAAGAGTAGTCCAGCTGCGACAAAAAAAACTGGTCGTCACTGACCATTCGACGCAATCCCAACAATAAATTACACAACGGGGAACTCTGCCCTTCGCACTGGATATCGGGATGCAAACTCAGTAATTGCCCCAGCAAAGTGGAACCAGACCGCGGTAACCCTGTAACACCAACAAATCGTGGGAACATATTTTCCTTTGTTATTTCACCCTAGAAAATCCAGCAATCATAAAATAGCACGCCACTGGGATCAATAGCGCTGAAGAAAGCGTCGCATGATCCGCTACGGCACCCGTCAACAGTGGAATGACAGCACCACCGACGATGGCCATGCACAGCAGGCCAGACCCTTTAGCAGCAGCACTGCCCAGTCCTTCCAGCGTCAGGGAAAAAATAACGGGGAACATGATGGAGTTAAACAGTCCCACCCCGATCAAAGTGACCGCCGCCAAAACCCCCTGGGTCAGGGATGAAGTCAGGACCAATACGCTCGCGCAGCCTGCACAAACCCCCAGCACACGCTGCGCAGACACTCGTGACAGGACCCATGCACCCAAAAATCGGCCCGCCATGGCCCCCCCCCAATATAAACTCACCAGACTTCCTGCCACAGGAGCTTTCACACCCAGAACCGAATTCTGCATCAGATAATTGGCCAACAAACTCCCCAGCGTGACTTCCGCTCCCACATAGGAAAAAATTGCACACCACCCAAAGAAGAATCGCGGAACCCTGAAGAGACCCCAGTCCACCTCAGAGGAAGAATCCTGCAATTCGGGAATGGCGACGGAATTCCGCCCCATCCAAAACAGCCCAGCCAATCCCGCCAAAACCACGGCAATGACCATAAAGGGCCAGCGCATGGGGTCCATATTCATAAAGGTGGCTTGACGCAGTATGACGGCTGCGCCAATGAGCGGCCCCAAAGTGGTTCCCAAAGAATTAAATGCCTGAGCCAGAGTCAACCGGCTATATGCCAGCACCGAGGGACCCAGTCCCAATACCAAGGGATTAATGGCAACCTGAAGCAAGGTGATCCCCGCTGACAAAATGAAGAGCGCCCCAAGAAACCAGGGAAACTGACGAAAATGGGTGGCGGGAATAAACAGCAGACACCCGAGAATGGCAATGGACAGTCCCAATACAATACTGCGTATGAAACCAAACCGAACCAACCACTGCCCTGCAGGCAAAGAAAACACTAGGTAACCGATAAAAAAACTGAACTGCGTCAATAAAACTTCAGCATATCCTAGAGAAAACAGCTCCTTGAGTTTTGGTACCAACGAATCAATCAAGACGGTTGCCATCCCCCAGCAAAAAAAAACGCTGATTACCCCCATCATCCAGCGTTGCTGCTCAGAATTCCGCTCGGGACTCACACCGACCTCGGGAGTGGCACCAGTCGATTCTGGCGTGCAATTTCCCCCAGATACGTCGCACTGGGTTTGATATGACGCTGAAAGGTTTGGCGATCCACTGCCACCAGACCAAAACGTGGACGGTACCCCTCTAGCCACTCGAAATTATCCAGTAAGGACCAATGGACATATCCGCGCACATCGATGCCAGACAGTAAACATCGAGCCACTCCTGCCACGGCACGATGAATATAGGTGACACGACGGCTGTCATCCGTCGTTGCCACCCCGTTTTCCGTAACATACAGAGGAAGTTTCAGATGTGCGTGGGTATAACGGATAACCCCTTCCAACGCTTCAGGATAGAACTCATAGCCCATATCTGTGAGCGGCATCCCTGGTTCTGGCGGCAACCGCCCGTATTTGCCTATTCGCGCCCGCGAATAGGCTTGCACCCCCAAAAAATCAGCATGTCGTCGCGCCATATCAAACCACGGCTCATACGCCAAACGGCGTTTGCGTTCGAGCATGGCTTCGGCCCCAGGCCCTACTGCCTGATCGTCTTCCATGGCCAGAGAAACTCCCACCGGAAGATTGGGCCGTACCGTCTTGATGGCCTCATAGGCGGCCTGATGGGCCGCCAGCAATCCTTGACGGATTGGCTCCATATCGCCGAAGACCCAGGAAGAAAACCGCCCTGTCCCCACCCGTTCTCCCGCTTTACGGATGATTTCCTGATCCTTGATCGTACCCAGCTTACTTTGTTCCAGACCGGGAATTCCAAACAGCAACTGCATCAAGTTAGGCTCATTCAGGGTTGTGGCATAACTCATCCATTCACCGAGATGGCGCATCACCCAACCGCAATAGCGCGCAAATAGCCGACTCGACTCAGGATGTTCCCATCCTCCCAACCCTGCAAACCAGCGTGGCGTAGTGAAATGATTGAAAGTCACCATAGCATGGACACCATGTCGCTGGCAGGATTCCAGCACACGCCGATAGTGATCGATTTGTGCCCGAGAAAACTGCCCTGCTTCAGGCTCAACGCGTGACCATTCTATGGAGAAACGAAAGGTATTGAGCCCCAGATCAGACAACATGGCGATATCCTGATCGAATAAATAGTAGTGATCACACGCATCACCCGAAGGTTCATCGAACAGAGTCGGCTCCATGTTTTCCAGCAACCAGGAGTCACTGTTGATATTCCCACCTTCCACCTGATGTCCCGCCGTCGCTGCCCCCCATAAAAACCCATAGGGAAACTCGGCAGCCACCCCGCTCATGGCTTGCCCTGCGTTGGGCAATAACGTTGCAGACAACGCAGCGCCTCCCGCCAAAAGCAACTGCCGGCGCTGCCGCTGTAGTTCGGTTAAACCTGCTTTATTCCCCATGTCACTGCACCCTCTTTGCTTGGTAATTGCGTCAGTATAACCATAGTCAAGAAACCCATACAGCGGGAGTAGACGGTCATAATCCAGTCAGGTATCCTGCAGGTTTATGTTCCATTTTGTGGCTCCGATTAGGATTTCGTCAAAGGTTGTAACGGGGGCACAGAACACATCCAATCGACAGGAGTTCCTTCACCATGGGCATTCAGTTTATTTTCTTTGACCAAAGCTTTTGTGATCGCTTTCTGAATTTCGTCACTTCCCATGGCATTCCTGGCAAGACATACAAACAGGAACCGGAAGGATTTGTGGTTGAAATCCCGGACGACCTGGAGGAATCTGTATTTGACCTCATCGAAGAGGAGTACAACGACATCGTGGAAGCGCAAGTGATGCATGCCAACGCCGAAGACGAACAAGCCTTTCAGGTCTTGGGCATCTCCGTCACAGGGGTAGATGGCAAACCCCAACTCATTCGCATCAAGGGCGCTTTAGGACGGCGGCTGTCAAAACACTTCACTCCGGATGAAATTCACGGTTTGGTCACAGAGATTATCGACAGCTACACTGCCCCCACCGATGCACCGCTGTGCCACCCCAGCACAGCGGATTAGTCTGGCCCAATCAAAAACCCACAAGCCCAGCTTTGGACCTCAAGGATAGTCTTGCCGAGTAGGCCTGACCAGGATGTCGCTGATATGCACGTGGGGGGGGCGACTGACGATAAAATTGATGGCACTGGCGACATCTTCCCCATGCAGCAAGGGACCGAATTTTTGGTCAAAGTGTTGCACCATGTCATCACTATAGCCTGCCCCTTCCTGAAAACCACTGACCACAATTCCCGGTTCAATCAAGGAAACTCGAATTCCTTTGGGCCCTACCTCACGGCGCAATCCTTCGGCCAGTGCATGCACGGCAAACTTGGTGGCCCCATAGACAGCACTGAAAGGGGAAATATGACGGCCAACGACGGAACCAATAATAACGATATCGGCGGCTTTTTGGGGATACTGGACCTCTTCCAGCATTTTTCTGGCGGCTTTCTGCAAAAGCGCCAAAGTCGCCGTGACATTCAATTTCAGGATTTCCTCAAATTTTGAGAGATCCGCCTCTGTCACCGCCCCTCCAAGACCACGGCCTGCGTTAGCCACAACAATGTCTGCGGGTTGACCAAAACGCTCCTGTGCCAGAGCGAACCACCGCTCCTGCAATACTGGGTCCGTAGCATCTCCCGCTGCAGCCACAAATAACGGCCCCAATTCCTGTTCGAGAGCACGCAATTTATCGGCATTGCGAGCATTCCCCACTACGCCGTACCCATGAGCAATAAATTGCCGAGCCGTGGCTTCCCCTATGCCCGAAGAGGCCCCTGTGATGATGGCAACACGCGAAATGTGATTCATAAATCCCTCCTGGAAAACCAGCCTGTTGATTTAGGCAAATTCTGGCGACATACACGGATAATCGGTATAACCCACACGCGGGTCTGCTTGACCGTAACCATAAAAAGTCTCTGGATGAAAGGGGTTCAAAGCCACATTCTGTTTCAAACGTTGAAACAAGTCCGGATTGGCAATGAATGCCTTCCCAAAAGAAACGGCATCGGCCTGCCCATGGGCAATGGCCTGCTGAGCCGTATCCCGATCGAAGCCCTCATTGGCAATGAGCACTCCGCCAAACCGCCGTTTCAGTTCCGGACTGATACTATCCGGCCCTTGATGTTCACGGGTAAAGATGAAAGCAATACCGCGTTTAGCCAACTCATCCGCCACATAACCGAAAGTGTGGCTCGGATTGGAATCCCCCATGCTGTTGGAATCTCCTCGGGGAGCCAAATGAACTCCCACCCGTCCAGCACCCCACACCGACACAACAGCATCAGTCACCTCCAGCAAAAGACGCGCACGATTCTCCACAGGACCTCCATAGGCATCCTGGCGCAAATTGGTACTATCCTGCAAAAACTGATCCAGTAAATAACCGTTGGCGGCATGTATCTCAACCCCGTCAAAACCCGCACTTTTGGCATTGACTGCTCCCAGCCGGTACGCCTCAACAATCCCCGAAATTTCATGCAACTCCAGGGCACGAGGAGTCAAGTAATCGCGCAGCGGACGTAATAAACTGACATGACCACTGGGGGCCACTGCGCTGGGAGCTACAGGCAGATCACCGTTCAAGTAAACCGGATGGGAAATTCTGCCCACATGCCACAACTGAGAAAAAATAATACCTCCCTCTTGATGAACGGCTTGGGTGATCAACTTCCACCCGTCTACTTGGGCTTCAGTCCAGATCCCCGGAGTATCCGGATAACCCACGCCTTGTGGAGACACCGCGGTGGCTTCGGCCAATATCATCCCGGCACTGGCCCGTTGCGCATAATACTCAGCCATCAAAGGATTCGGTACGCGCCCAGCACTGGCCCGGCAGCGAGTTAAAGGGGCCATGATGACGCGATTGGAAAGGGTCAAATCGCCGACTTTGAGGGGTTCAAATAATGTATTCAATGGTTTCTCCATACTGGATGATGTGAAATTAAAGTTCTGTAGTAATTCTGTTAAGAAATTCTTCGATCATAGATTCGTTACGCACATAAAATATCCATTGCCCCACCTTCTTGGTCGTAACCAGCCCGGCCCGCTGCAAAATGGCCAAATGAGTCGACATGGTGGATTGGGACAAACTGGCTTTTTCGAAAATTTTTCCCGCACACACCCCCAGTTCGAAGGAATGAACCTGAGCAGGAAAGGAAACTTCGGGAGTTTTGAGCCAGACCAAGATTTCACGGCGCAGGGGATGAGCCAACGCCTTGATGATCTCGTCCATATCGGGTGAATTCAACATGACCGAACCGTGTATTTCTATAAAAGTAGAAATATAGTTCGTTTTTAATAGAAATGCAAGCAGGGTACTATCCATGGGTGTAGCGCAGGACGGGTTACGACTCAACAAGCAAGTCTATAATCCTGTGTCGGCATTCAATTCCGCAAGTGGTCCAGCAGAAGTTTTTACTTGCCTTGGCCCAACTGCATCTTATTAAATCTCATGCGGTTTATGTTAATGAGGCGCGTACGCCGGCACTAAAATCCAGTACAATTTCACTCAGGATTTTCTGAAGCGCAATGACTAAAAATCTCAACATACCCTGAGTAATCATTCCGTTGCGCAATATAATGATGGAGATTATCTTGAAATCGAAAAAAATTTTCGCCAAACCCGCTGTCATTTGTGGCCTTGCTTTGTTGGCATCGTCTGCCGCATACGCTGATCCCTATGGCCCACCACCAGTGTATCCAGAAGGGCAAGGTTTTTCTGCCAGAAAGGACAACATTCTGGCAAGGTTACAAGAACGACAAAGCGCGATTCAACAAGCAATTCAGTGTGTCAGCAACGCTCAACAACCACAGGCATTAAAAGTTTGCATGCAACAACTGCGCAGTCAGATGCCCGGTCCCGGACAAAACCCGAACCCGCAAAATCAGGTTCCGAACGAGCAAAACAATGGACAGCTTAACCGGCACTGATAGATATCAGTACGCCCGTGTGGCGTCATGACGTAAAGCGTGTTTTGAATTGTATGCGTTTTTGTATTACAATGTGAGTCACAAATAGCAGTTCATAGGAGATGATATGGCGACCCTGACCTTACGCTTGCCGGATAATCTGGACCGACAATTAACCGCACTGGCGGCACAGACCCACCAGAATCGTTCCGAGATGGCGCGCACGGCATTGGAGAAATTTCTGCGCGAGTTGGAACGCAAACAATTGATGGATGCGCTGGTTGCCGAAGCCAAAGCCGCATATGCGGATGAAGCCGTGCGCCAACACGCGCGCGAAATTGCGGAGGAGTTTTTGCCGTTGGATAACGAAGCACTGGATATCGCCGAAGGCCGCAAGCCAGGCGACCCTGAGCCTGAGCAGTGGTGGAAATGATGCGGCGTGGCGAGATATGGGTAGCCAACCTGAACCCCGGTCGCGGGCGGGAGATCGGCAAGATCCGACCGGTGCTGGTTTTGCAGGCCGATGAGCTGAGCGCAATCGGCACACCCATGGTTGTCATTCTGCCGATTACAACGCAGGTGTATCCCGACTATAGCGTTTGGCGAGTATCAGTTCGTGCCAAAGGTCGTTTGCTGGTGGATTGCCAGGTGGTCGTGGATCAACCCCGCGCGCTGGATCGTGAGCGCTTTGGAGAGGGGCCACTGACCACATTGAACGAAGAGGAAATGGCAAACGTCGAGCGCGCCTTTCTGGGTGTTTGCGGCATGGCGCAATACCTTACCCCGCAGCACTGAACAATTCCTCACGCAAGCGCTTCAGCCTTTGTCGTTCCGCCAGCGCCTCAGGCTGGCAAATATCTTTCAGCGAACACTCCCGGCAGCGGGCATCGTTCACCGGCGGCGGGAGTCTCCCCGAGGCCAGCATGGCGCGAATAGCATCGGCGGTTTCCTCCACCCGTTGCCTGAGTTCCGGCGTGATGGACACTTCTCGCCGCCGGTGGCTGGTAGCATGAAAAATTGCGCCTTTGGGCAAGAGGCGGTTCAGCATTTCTTCCAGGCAAATTGCTTGCGCGGCGAGCTGGATGTCGTCGTGCAACTTCTGCCGTTTCGCACCGTGCTTAAACTCGACGGGATACACACTGCCGTCCGGATGGAACGCCTGTTCCAGAGAATCAGCCCGCACTGGCGCGGGCAGTAGATCCAGTGTTGCAGGGCAGAGAGGGCGACAATTTCGTCTGCAGGATTTGCCACTTAATCAAACAATCGCTGGATGAATTCATCGCGCGCGAAACCGTGATGCGCGGCTACGCTAACGAGCGTGCCCAGCCCGAACGGGTCGTGATTGTGGATGGTGATGTAATGCTCGCCACAAACGGTGCGAGTCAGCCGCAGATGGCAGCCCGTCTGGCGTGTGACGCCGCATCCCATTCGCTCAAGGCGTTTGACCAGATCCCCCACCGAAGAGATCACGCGGCACTCTCATGCCGTCAGCACTTCTTCACGGGTGATGTGCAGGCAGATCAGGTCGGGCAATTTTCCTTCGTCAAAGTGGCAATGCACAGCGTCGCGAACCTGGGCGTGCAGGCTAGGTAGATCGTCGGGTTTACTCACGGAAAGCCTGGGCCGATCAACAAGCCACCCGATAGCACATGTCGGGAAAATTTTGACATGTCATGGACATTACGGGCGAATATTCCTTTCGTAAGAGACGAGCACCGCGTTCCCCCTGAGGGCAATGATAAACAACCGAGCGACACATCCATTTCCTCCCACGGATAAGTGCATCAATGCTAACTCCGACAAATGTTCTCTGCAAATGAATAATGATACTTCATGGTCTTGAAGCCTATTCACTACCGTTAACACTGGAGAGTTACCACGGTTCGAGCTTGGATGAAGAGGGATGCCAGTGGACTATTCCGGACCGCAATTCAGGCAAATCACTGTAATTGCAAGGCGTTATGGATATTACCGGACAACTATGGATGCTAAATTGGCGGAAGCGGTGAGATTCGAACTCACGGATAGTTTCCCATCGCTGGTTTTCAAGACCAGTGCCTTAAACCGCTCGGCCACGCTTCCGGGGGCGACTTGCGAAACAACCCACTCCCAAGACAGGCGGGGTCCCGCAACAGAAAGGTGGGTAGGATACCATGCTCCGCCCTATTGTGGTATCTTATAGCCGCCCCCATATGGTGAGCGAGGAAGCGGAAATTGGGCTCATGTACCCCTTTGGCTTGCAACTTCCACCGCCCTACCGTTGTCTTACTGGGGCGAACCCTGTAGTCTGGGGTCAACATTCAAGGAGTTTGATACCATGCAAAAAGATTTTAATGTCTACAATCAGGCAGGTCAGCTGGACACCCTTCAACATCGGGTGTTGCGCAATACCTACTGGCTTTTGGGATTATCCCTCATTCCTACCGCCGTAGGTGCCATGGTGGGCATCAATTTGAGCTTCGCCTTCATGGCGGTTAGCCCCATGCTCACAAGCCTGCTTTTTCTGGGTGCCATCTACGGCTTGTTCTATGCCATTGAGGCCAACCGCTTCAGCGCTACGGGAGTCTATCTGCTGCTGCTGCTGACCTTCATTCTCGGGGTTATGCTGGGACCTTTGCTGCAGTTTACCCTGGCCTTCCGTAATGGAGCACAGCTGATTTCCTTGGCTGCAGGCGGTACCGCCGCAGTATTCTTCACACTGTCCGCTCTCGCCAGTTCCACCAAGCGTAATTTCACCGGAATGGCGCAATTTTTGATGGTGGGTTCCGTCGTATTGATGGTGGCCGTGATTGCCAACATATTTCTCCAGTTGCCGCTGTTCCAACTGGTTCTTTGTGGCGCTTTCATGCTGTTTTCGTCCTTGATGATCCTGTTCAATATCAGTTCCATCGTACATGGCGGCGAAACCAACTACATTACGGCGACCCTGAGCCTGTACATGAACATCTACAACATATTTGTCAGTTTGCTCCAACTTCTTGGGGTATTTGGTGGCGATCGCCGCTGAGGAATTTCCTTCTTAAAGTTTGAGCGCTGCATCCCTTCCCCGTGATTCACCAGAATCACGGGGAAGTTTTTCATGGGGAGATCATTCGCGCTCGAACAATGCCAACGACTCCACATGTGCTGTATGAGGGAACATATTTAACACCCCTGCTCCTGTGAGCCGATAGCCCTTTTGACTGACCAGAATCGCCGCATCCCGCGCCAGGGTTGCCGGGCTACAGGAAACATACACAATACGTTGAGGCCCAGCAGAGCCTATCGCCTTGACCAAATTCACGGCCCCATCCCGGGGCGGATCGATGAGCCACTTGGACTGCTTCCCCCAAGCGGCCACCGCCGTTTCGTCCACCTCGAAGAGATTCGCCGTCATAAACCGCGTACGTCCCTCCAATTGGTTATGAGCCGCATTCTGTCGAGCGCGTTCCACCAGAGCCGCACTGCCTTCGACCCCCAGAACCTGCGCTCCACGTGCCGCCAAAGCCAACGTAAAATTACCCAGACCACAAAACAGGTCAGCAATGTTTTCGCCCGGTTGGGGATTGAGCAAACGCACTGCCCTGCCTACCAATACACGGTTTACCGCACTATTGACCTGGGTAAACTCTGCGGGACCAAAGGGAATTTCAACGCCAAATTCCGTCAGGTGATAACTCAAATGCGAACGCTCTGGAGGATGAAAGGGGCGCGCAGAATCCGGTCCTTTCATCTGCCACCACAAATGAATACCGTAACGGTCAACAAATTCACGCATCAGCGCTTCATCGTTGGGGGTGGGAACCTCCAATAACCGAAACACCAAGACCAGAACCTCATCCCCACGGGCCACCTCGATTTGAGGCAAATGCTCCCGCACCGACAGCCGCATGATGAGATTGCGCAACGGGATCAGCAGCGAAGATATTTCTTCCGGGAGAATGGCACAGGAATCCATATCCGCCACAAAACTCGACCGTCGTTCATGAAAACCCACCAGCACTCGCCCCTTTTTCTCTACCCAACGCACCGACAATCGCGCGCGTTGCCGATAGCCCCAGTCCGGACCCTGCAAGGGAGACCACAACGCTTCTGGACGAACGCGCCCGATGCGCGCCAGATTGTCCTCCAGAATCCGCTGCTTGAACGCGACTTGCGCCGCCGGTTCGGCATGTTGCATATTGCACCCCCCACATACCCCAAAATGCGGGCAACGGGGTTGAGTTCGACTGGGACCAGGACGAATCACGCGGACCAGTTCCGCTTGGTCAAAGTGGGATTTGCGCCGCAAAATGCGTGCGACAATGGTTTCACCGGGCAACGCCCCATCCACAAAAATCACCTTCCCTTCGTGGCGAGCGATGCCTTGGGCCTCGTGGTTCAACCCCTCGATCTGTAACTCCACCTCCATACTTTCTGTTCCTTTCAGCAAGCGATCAGGGTCGCGTCGTTTCCAGATCGATGATGTGCAAGCTTCGCACCCCCTGACGCCGATCTTCCACAAAATGCGTCAACGCTTGAGTCACCGTGCGAAATGCCAAGTCATCCCAGGGAATATCTTTTTCTTCAAAAAACCTGACTTCACTGCTCTCGGGGGTAGGAGCGTGGTAGGCACTTCCCATACTTGCTCGGAAAATCATGTGTACCTGATTATGGGCCGCAATATTGATGACCGACATCAAATCCTCGATGATCACCTGCGCACAGGATTCTTCCAGCGTTTCCCGAGCGGCTCCCATTTGCACAGTCTCACCATTTTCCATAAATCCTGAGGGCATAGTCCAATAACCCTCGCGCGGAGCAATGGCTCGCCGACAGAGCAGGATCCGTTCTTCCCAGACGGGCACGCTGCCCACCAGAATTTTTGGATTGCTGTAATGAACCATATGGCAATCCGGACAGACTTGACGCGGCAAGTGATCCCCTTGCGGAATTTTGATGACAACCCGCGCACCACAGTTGGAACAGTAATTCACGCCAAATTCATCCTCTGGAAAGTGGTAAAATAATAGCTTAGGCACAGATCAAGTGACTTGGATCAAACTTAAGGATCGTCTAACCCCCTACAATTGGCCCACGCCTTTCCCCTTCAATTGCACGAGAGTGCTCAAGCCTCCATCACCTGATTTTAAACCATGCGCCCTTTCATTATTGCACTACTGGTGTTTTTTTCTGCGATACCGCTCGTCGCCCGCGCTGAGGTGGCCATCGTTCTCAATTCGGGTGAGGGCACCATCAGCCGTATTGACCGGCAAACCTACCAACCCATCGATCGTTTCTTCGTTGGACGCGAACCCCATCACCTGATGAGTCTTCCAGACAACAGCGCCGTGATCGTCGCCAATGCGGTCAGCAATGACCTGGTGTTTCTTGACCCCAAAACAGGAAATATCATCAAGCGCATCAACCATATCAGCGACCCCTACCAAATTGCGTTCAGCCCTGATAAACGCTGGTTTGTAGCCAATTCACTGCGCCTTGACCGGGTTGATGTGTATGATGCCCGTGATTTTCACCTCATCAAACGCTTCGAACTCGCTTCCATGCCCAGCCATCTGGCCTTCAGCCCCGACAGTTCCACGGTCTTCATCACCCTGCAGGGAAGCGATCAACTGGCCGCCATTGATCTGAATGCTCTGAAAATCAAGTGGGTCATCCCCATTGGAAAAACCCCTGCGGGCGTGATTCTGACCCCCGATGGCCAACATCTTCTGGTGGGTGTGATGGGCCTCGATGAAGTCGCTGTGGTCGACTTCAAAAAAGCACAGATCATCAAGCATATTTCCGCCGGCAAGGGTACGCATAACTTTATGCCGGAAGGGGATGGACGCCATATCTTCGTAGGCAATCGCTCTGGTGACACCGTTTCCATCATTGACACAAAAACCCTGACCATCACCAAAACCTTTCCTGTTCCTGGGGGGCCTGATGATATGGAAGTATCTGCTGATGGCAAGCAGCTCTGGATCACATCGCGCTGGATCCGTCAGGTGAGCATCGTTGACTTGGCCACAGACCGGGTAGTTCGCACCATCCCGGTGGGCAAGTCCCCACATGGCATCTTTTTTGAAAATCACGCGTCACGCCAATAACCGGCGCATGACCTTGAACTGTCGTTGGGTATGCCGCAGCCTTGCCCTATCTCTTCTGGGACTAGCTCTGGGGGGCTGGGCCAATGATACCGTTCCCCCAACATCCTGTCGTGGCACCCTCTATCTGACATTAGATACCGGATCCATGCAATCTGCCGAAACCATAGCAGAAGTATTGCATCGCCATCATGTGCGTGCCACTTTTTTCATGGCCAATGAGCCCACATGGCGCGGCGATCATGCACTCGATGACAGCTGGGCTGAGTTTTGGCGCGCTCGTGTCCGCGAAGGGCATCACTTTGGCAGCCATACATGGCATCACGCCACTTTAGTCAAGGATCTGCCCTCAGGACAAATCCAGACCAGAGGGGGGGACCATGCGCCACGCACCTTGGACAAAACTGCGTTTTGCGCAGAATTGAATCGCGTTGGAGAGCGTTTCCAGAACCTCACAGGAGAGAAATTGCAGCCCCTGTGGCGTGCCCCGGGAGGCCGATTAACGCCCAACAGTCTGGTCTGGGCTCAGGAATGCGGGTTTACTCGCCATGTCGACTGGAATCCCGCTGGGTTCCTCGGCGACGAATTGCCCTCGGAAACTTACCCCAACGACAAATTATTGAAACAGGCCTTGAACCATATCCGCTCTGGAGATATTTTGATGATGCACTTGGGGATCCGCTCCCGCCATGATCCTTTTGTTAACGTATTTGAGCCTCTGATCACAGGACTGCAGTCCCGAGGCTTTTGTTTCGCCACTTTGCCATGACCTGGACAGAGCTCATACTCCAAGGATTCACCTTGACCCAGGCATGGGTATTTGAGCATGGGGTGGAACCGTTACTGCCCGCATTTGGTCTACTGGCCTATCAAGAAGAAGCTTTTGATGCCACGGAATTCTTTCTTGTAGGGTTGGGCGAAATTGCCCTACTTATCCTTCTCTTTCGCCCCCTTGAAGCCCTTTTCCCTGCCGAGC
Organism: Ferrovum sp.; assembly: GCA_010435995.1. Classification (GTDB taxonomy): domain Bacteria; phylum Pseudomonadota; class Gammaproteobacteria; order Burkholderiales; family Ferrovaceae; genus Ferrovum. The sequence goes on from JAAGNR010000039.1 coordinate 51,471, forward strand.
ATTGGGCCAACCGTAAGGGTGTGCGGGTAGATATTCTTTATACCCTGCTCCATCGCCTAGGCTTTATCCCCCTGGTGCTCTTTGTGCTCTTGTGGCCCCTCACCTTCAAGCTGGACGCCTGGCTCCGGTTGCATGGATTTATTCCCTATACGCTGGAGGATATTTTTCCCAGCCTGGAAAATCGTCCCCTACTGACATTTTTATCCTACCTGATCATTATTGATTTTTTTTCCTACTGGTTACATCGCTTTCAGCATCGCTTGGAATGGTGGTGGGCATTGCATGGCGTCCATCACAGTCAGCGTACCATGAGTTACTGGTCTGACGATCGCACCCATTTTTTGGATGACATTCTCACCGGCGCATGGTTTTCTTTACTCAGTTTGATCATTGGCGTGCCGCCGGGGCAGTTCATCCTGCTCATGATGATTCCACGAATCCTCCAAAGTTTCGCCCACGCCAATATCCGCTGGAGATTCGGGCCCTTTGAGCGCGTATTGGTAAGCCCTCACTACCACCGTTTTCATCACGGAATCGGCACAGGCAGTACCAGTGGACAGCAAAGCTGCAATTTTGCCGTACTCTTCCCGCTCTGGGATATTCTATTCGGGACAGCGAATTTCTCGGAGGAACACCCCCCCACAGGCATTTCGGATCAACTGGAAGGAAGAGAGTACGGTTCGGGATTTCTGGAACAACAATGGCTGGGGCTAAAACGCCTCGTACGAGCCCTTAAAACTGGCAAGGCCTGATACTCGATCAGGCCTTTGCATTATCCGAACACGGAAGAGAAGCAGGAGCTTCTCTCCAGCGGGTTCAATTCATAATCAATTGATTGAGCCGTTTCACAAACATTGCCGGGTCATCTAGCTGCCCACCTTCCGCCAATAGAGATTGATCGAACAACAACTGGCTCCAATCCGCAATCCTCTGGTTGTCCGTTTCCAGCTTGAGGCGCAACACCAGGCGGTGATCCGGATTAATTTCCAGAATGGGTTTGGATGTGGGAATCTGTTGACCGGCAGACTTCAACAAACGAGCCATGGTACCCGATAGATCACCTTCCTCGGCCACCAGACAGGCAGGAGATTCGGTCAAACGATGACTGACGCGAACACTCTTGACTTGCTCACCGAGGGCATTCTTCATGGCCTCAAGAAGTGGCTTGAGGGTTTCGGCCTCTGCCGTTTCCACCTTGGGGGGTTCCACTCCCAGCTTGGACAAGTCAAGGTCTCCCTTGGCGACCGATTGCAGCTTCTTCTCTTCAAAGCTGTCGAGATGAGACACCACCCATTCATCAACACGATCTGCCAACAAAAGCACTTCAATCCCACGGGAACGGAAAATTTCCAAATGAGGACTGTTTTTAGCGCCCGCATGACTATCTGCTGTCACATAGTAAATCGCATCTTGTCCATCCTTCATGCGGCCAATATACGCTTTGAGGGATTCTGTCTGCTCGGGTTTATCCGTATGAGTCGTTGAAAAGCGCAGCAATCCTGCCCACTTTTCCCGATTGGCGTATTCTTCCCCCGCCCCTTCCTTAAATGCACGGCCGAATTCATCCCAAAACGTCTGATACTTCTCTTTCTGATTTTCCGCAATATCTTCCAGCAACCCCAGAACTTTGCGGGTACAACCTGCGCGAATGGTATCGATATCCTTGGATTCTTGCAGAATTTCCCGAGAAACATTGAGGGGAAGATCCGCTGAATCAATCACACCACGTACGAAGCGCAAATATTGAGGCAACAATTTCTTCGCATCTTCCATAATAAAGACGCGCCGCACATACAGTTTAATGCCGTGCCGAGGCTCCCGATCCCACAGATCGAAAGGCGCATGGGCCGGAATGTACAACAGCTCGGTATATTCCTGCTTCCCTTCCACCCGTGCATGACTCCACGCCAAGGGTGCCTCGAAGTCGTGAGAGACGTGCTTATAAAACTCCTGGTACTGCTCCTCAGAAATCTCACTCTTGGCACGAGCCCACAATGCATTTGCCTGGTTGAGGGTTTCCTCTTCCATTTCGTTGATGACTTTTTCTTCCCCTTCCTTGGCGGGAACGGGGTCCTTCTTCATCATAATGGGCAACTGGATATGGTCTGAATAACGCCGTACGATACTGCGTAACTGCCAGGACTCAAGGAAGCTGTCCTCTCCATCCTTGAGATGTAAGGTTACCGTCGTTCCGCGCGCTGGTACTTCCACCGTTTCCAGGGTAAAGGAGCCATCCCCAGTGGATTCCCATTGAACGCCTTCACTGACCGCAGCACCCGCGCGACGAGTGGTCAAGGTCACGCGATCCGCCACGATAAAGGAAGAATAAAACCCCACCCCAAATTGACCAATCAGTGCTGAATCCTTTGCTTGATCTCCGGATAGTTTCCCGAGGAACTCCTTAGTTCCTGACCGCGCAATCGTCCCAATGTTGGCAATGACCTCTTCGCGCGACATCCCAATCCCGTTATCTTGAATGGTAATGGTGCGAGCGGCTTTATCCACCGCGAGATGCACCGCCAGATGGGGATCGTCTACCAATAAGGAGGCATCTTGTAAGGATTCGAAGCGCAGTTTGTCGCAGGCATCCGAAGCATTGGAGATCAGTTCACGCAGAAAAATCTCTTTGTTGCTGTATAACGAATGAATCATCAACTGCAACAGCTGTTTCACTTCCGTCTGAAAACTTAGGGATTCTTTTTGGCTCATGGCTCATCACTTCCTTCGAATTGAACAAAAACACACTGTCCTGAAGTGGGGGCATTCACGCCAATTTCAAGTGGGAACCCATTCCTTTGAGCCATAACAGTCCGGCAACGGTTTTAGCATCGTTAATGCGGCCTTCCTCAATCCAGCGCCACGCCTCAATCAGAGGTACGGCAAGGGTTTCCAGAAATTCTTCCTCATCTCGATCAGGAGCTTCATAGATCAAGTCCCGCGCCAGAAAATAAGTAATTTGTTCCGTGGAATAGGCAATACACAGATCTAGACACATCAACCGTTGCCAACGAGTCGCACGATACCCCGTTTCTTCCTGCAATTCTCTCTGAGCCGCAGTGAAAGGGTCTTCTCCCACATCCAGTTTTCCGGCGGGAATTTCGAAGTAATGTCGTCGTTGAGGATAGCGAAACTGATACTCCAGCAACACGGTCCCATCATCCAGCAAAGGAATGATGGCTGCTGCTCCATTGTGCTTAATATATTCGCGACGGGCTTCCTTGCCATCGGGCAAGGTTACCCGATCTTCATACACATGGAGCAAGCTCCCCTGATAGCGTACTACAGAGTCAATGCAGGTTTCGGAGAAATCAGGCAGGTTCTCTTCGGGAAAATCCTGCACGCCTCAGCCCCTCAGGGACTGGGCAATGGATGCGGTACACAAGTCGATCAAGGGCTGTGGCAGAATGCCCAGAGCCAAAAGAATCAAGGCATTGATACTGAGCAACAGACGGTGATCGCTCTCCGCCACGATGGGCGACGTTTCTTCCGGTTCATCCATGTACATCAGTTTGATCACCCTTAGGTAATAAAACGCGCCAATCAGCGACATAAGCACGGCGTACACCACCAACCAGGTCAACCCGGCATCCAGAGCTGCGCTTAATACGGACAGCTTGGCAAAGAAGCCCACAGAAACCGGAATCCCTGCCATGGAAATCATGACCAGCAACATGAGAAAGGCATACCACGGACTGCGTTTGTTCAGCCCCTTGAGATCCGTGAGTTTGTCTGCTTCAAACCCTTCACGGCTCATCAACAGAATCAGCCCGAAGCCCGCCAGACTCATCAACACATAGGCGATGACATAGAACATGGCCGCTGCGTAGCCCCCCAAGGTTCCAGATAAGATCCCCAGCAGCAGAAACCCCATGTGGGAAATGGTGGAATAGGCCAACATCCGCTTGAGGTTGGTCTGGGCGATGGCAGTGACGTTTCCCACCAACATGGACAATGCCGAGACGATGATCAGCATAGACTGCCAATCGGACACCATGGGACCCATAGCTCCCGCCAGTAGCCGCATAAAGAACACAAATCCGCCAATTTTTGGAGCTGTGCTGACGAACAGTGTCACAGCGGTAGGTGCCCCCTCGTACACATCGGGCACCCACATATGAAAAGGCACCACTCCCAGCTTAAAAGACAGTCCTGCCACCAGGAATACCAGCCCTAGAACCAATATCCCAGGATCTGCATTGCCTTGGCTCAGGACATTGGCCACTGTCGCCATTTGCAGTGAACCCGTTGCCCCATAGATCATGGACATCCCGTAGAGCAGCATTCCCGATGCCAGGGCAGCCAGCACAAAATACTTCATGGCAGCTTCTGTGGCCAGCGACGAATCCCGTTGCAAGGCAATCAAGGCACACAGCGACAGTGATAGCAGTTCCAGGCCCAGATACAGGACCAAAAAGTGATTGGCCGAAATCATGACCATGATCCCCAATAGGGCAAACAGGATCAGTACGAAAAACTCACCTTTAAACAGACCACGGGACTGGATGTAGCCGCGGGAATACGCCAGCATGAACGACACCGCGAGGACGGTGATCATCTTCAGGGTGCGTGCCATGGGATCATCGACGAAGGACCCATTGAAGGTGGTAAGCACCTGTCCTTGAGCCCCCAGCAACAGGAACCCTGCGGTACCCACCAGGGCCAATTGCGCATAGGCATAGGTCAAAAATCGGCGACTCTCGGAAATGAAGATGTCGGCGATCAGCAGGGCCGACAAAGCCACCAGGAGAAAAATTTCCGGGTAAGCAGGCACCAGATTGGGTGTGGCGAAATTCATCATCGCTCCATCAGAACTTGGGGGTAGAGGTCTGCTCGATCAGTTGCAGCACTGAGGCATGCATCGGATCAGAAAAAAGCTTGGGATATAACCCCATCCCCAGCACCAGCAGAGCCAATATGATCAAAAACAGAAATTCTCGTCCATTTAGATCCTTGAGGGCGGCCACATGCTCATTTCCCACTTCCCCAAAAATCACTCGTTTTACCATCCACAGGGTGTAGGCCGCACCCAGCACCAGCGTAGTCGCAGCCAACGCAGCGTACCAAAAGTTCACCTGTATGGCGCCCAGAGTCACCACAAACTCGCCAATAAACCCGCTGGTTCCCGGCAATCCTGCATTGGCCATGGCAAACAGCATCATGAATGCGGCAAACTTGGGCATGGGCTTAGCCACGCCACCATAATCGGAAATCTGCCGCGTATGCATCCGGTCGTACAACACCCCGATGCAAAGAAACATGGCAGCGGAGACGAATCCATGGGAGATCATCTGTAACAACCCCCCCTCCATCCCCAGAGGATTGAACATGAAAATTCCGAGGGTGACAAATCCCATGTGAGAAATGGAGGAGTAGGCCACCAGTTTCTTCATGTCATTCTGGACCAAAGCGACCAAACCGATATACACCACAGCGATCAGGGACAGGGTAATCATGAAGCCTGAGAGGGCATGGCTGGCATCGGGTGTAATGGGCAGATTGAAGCGTAAGAATCCATAAGCCCCGATCTTCAGGGTGATCGCAGCCAAAATGACCGACCCCCCGGTGGGCGCTTCCACATGGGCATCGGGCAACCATGTGTGAACCGGCCACATGGGCACCTTCACGGCAAAGGACATAAAGAAAGCCAGAAATATGAGAATCTGCACGCCCAGCGGTAGGGCTACTGCCTGGAACTTGAGAATCTCAAAGGTTCCTCCAGCCTCGAAATAGAGGTAGATAAAAGCCGCCAGCATCAGCAGCGAACCCAATAAGGTGTAAAGGAAAAACTTGATGGAGGCATAGACGCGCCGTGGCCCACCCCAGACCCCGATGATCAGGTACATGGGAATCAGCATGGCCTCGAAGAACACGTAGAAGAGAATGGCATCAAGGGCGGCAAATACCCCATTGATCAGTCCCGACATAATGAGGAATGCGGCCATGTACTGCGATTGTCTTTTTTCGATGACCACCCATCCGGCCAACACCACCAGAATGGTCATAAAACTGTTGAGTAAGACAAACCACAGAGAAATCCCATCGATTCCCAAGTGATATGAAATATTGAAGGAAGGAATCCACGTGTGAGACTCTTCGAACTGCATGGCTGCGGATGCCGCCTCGAATCCCGTATACAGGGGAAGGGTTACCAGGAAGCCGAGAATGGATCCCGCCAGAGCAAGCCCTCGCGCCAGACCCGGTTGACTGTCCTTGCCCACAGCTAGGACAAGGACCCCTGCCAAAATGGGAATCCAGATACTCAGGGAGAGAAGATAATGTGCCGTCATGGAATTCCGCTCAAATTACGCTTTGATGAACCACAAGCTCATCAGAAAAAACACCCCAAAAATCATGGCGAAAGCGTAGTGGTAGATATACCCCGTCTGCACTCGCCGCAACCGCGCCGACAATGCCCCCACCAGATTGGCTGAGCCATTGACAATCAAACCATCGATCAACTTGATATCCCCCACATTCCATAGCCCCTGCCCGAGACAACGAGATCCGGCGGCAAAAACCACCTCGTTGAAGCGATCAAAGTAGTATTTGTTGTCGAGCAACGTATAAATGGGGGCGAAAGATCGTGCTATGGCTGCAGGAATGTGCGTCCATTTCAAATAAAAGGCAGCCGCCAAAATAATTCCAGAAAGTGCCAGCCAGAACGGTAGCGACTCGATTCCACTGGTAATGAATGCCCCCACTCCATGCCACGATTCGCGCATTTCTGGCAAGGCACCGGTTCCCGGCAGAAGGGTGATGGATGAGCCGAAATAATCCCCCATCACCATGGGACCGATAAATATCCAGCCTGCTATGACCGAAGGAATGGCCAGCAAAATCAGTGGCAGGGTAATCACCAGAGGGGATTCATGCAAATGTTCCTGGGTGTGATGATCCATGCGGGGTTCTCCATGAAAAGTCATGAAGAGCATGCGAAAACTATAGAAGGCCGTGACAAAAACCCCAACCAGCACCGCAAAGGAGGCATAACCCGAACCTGGCAGGTCACTGGCTCGCACCGCTTCGATGATGGCATCCTTGGAGAAAAATCCGGCAAAGGGAGGAATTCCTGCCAACGCCAAGGATCCGATCAAAGCAGTAATATAGGTAATGGGCATGTAACGGCGCAACCCCCCCATCTTTCTCATGTCTTGTTCATGGTGCATGGCATGAATCACGGAACCCGCCCCCAGGAATAACAAAGCTTTGAAGAAGGCGTGGGTTCCCAGATGAAAGATGGCCACGGGGTAGGCCGAAGCACCCAATGCTACGGTCATATACCCCAGTTGGGACAAGGTAGAGTACGCCACCACCCGCTTGATATCGTTCTGGATCAGTCCCAGGAATGCCATGAACAGTGCCGTCGTGGCTCCGATCACCAGTACGGTGGAACGGGCAGTGGGGGACATTTCGAACAGGGGAGACATGCGCGAGACCATGAAAATCCCGGCGGTCACCATGGTGGCGGCATGAATCAGCGCTGAGATGGGCGTGGGACCTTCCATCGAGTCGGGCAACCACACATGCAAGGGAATTTGTGCCGATTTCCCCATGGCACCTACGAACAGCAAGAGGCATATCACGGTAATCAGCGACACTGGGCTCCCGCTCCACAGTTCGATGGTGTCCTTGGCGAAGTCGGGGGCTTGCTGGAATACCGTGGCATAGTCGAGGGAACCAAAATGGGCCATGATCAAACCAATCCCCAGAAGGAATCCCAAATCACCCACACGATTCACCAGGAAGGCCTTGAGATTGGCGTAAATCGCTGTTGGTCTGGTGTACCAAAATCCGATGAGTAGGTAGGAAACCAGCCCCACGGCTTCCCAGCCAAAAAACAACTGAACAAAGTTATTCGCCATCACCAGCATCAGCATGGAGAAGGTAAACAGCGAGATATAGCTGAAGAAGCGCTGATAGCCTGGGTCTTCGTGCATATAACCAATGGTGTAGATATGGACCATCAACGATACGAAGGTCACCACCAGCATCATGGTCACCGTCAGCTGATCGATCAGGAAACCCACCACGAATGGGGATGAATCTCCCAGCGATAACCACTGATATACCGTGCCATTGAAGGAATGGCCAGCAAAGACATCCTGGGCAACGACTATAGAAGCCAGAAAAGCGACGGCCACCCCGAGAATGGTCACCGTATGAGCCCCGGCTTTGCCCAAAGTTTTGCCCATGAAGCCCGCCAGTACGGCCCCCACGAGGGGAGCGAGAGGAACGAGAAGATACAGACTTTGCATGCTCATGGGGTCATTCCTTGAGACGGCTCAGATCGTCCACATGAATGGACCGAATGTTACGGAAAAGTACCACCAGAATGGCCAACCCAATGGCCGATTCGGCAGCGGCTACCGTCAGGATAAAGAAAACGAACACTTGCCCTGCCATATCGTGCAGGTAGTGAGAGAAGGCCACAAAATTGAGATTCACCGCGAACAGCATCAACTCGATGCACATGAGCAGGATGATCAGATTTTTGCGGTTGAGAAAAATCCCTACCACGCTAATAGCGAACAGTAATGCGGCCAGCATGAGATAGTCTGTAAGATTGAGCATCAACGATCCTTCTCGGCAGCCATGGAAACGATACGCAGGCGGTCGGCAGCCTTGACCTTGACCTGATCAGCGGGATCGATGTGTTTGGAATCCTTGCGTCGCCGCAGCGTCAATGCAATCGCGGTCACGATGGCCACCAACAGGATCACTGCTGCCAATTCAAAGGAAAACACATAATCGGTATACAGCAGACGCCCCAATTGGCGCGTATTGCTCACCTTGTCCGGCGAACCGGCGTTCATGGAAGAGAACTGACGACTGCTGACCACCAGCCACATTTCCAGCACCATCAGCAGTGCCACACCCCCACCCACGGGCAAATGCTTCCAGAAACCATCGCGCAATCGTTCTGCATCAATGTTCAACATCATCACCACAAACAGGAACAGGACCATCACCGCGCCCACATATACCAGCACCAAGGCAATGGCGAGAAATTCCGCCTCCAGCATCATCCATATCCCAGATCCGGTAAAAAACGCCAGTACCAAAAAGAGCGCTGCATGCACCGGATTGCGCGCCGTGATGACTCCCACGCTGGCACCCACCAGTACCAGCGCAAAGGCCATGAATAACAGGAATGCAGAATCAATCACAGCCGTTCATCCTCATCGGTAAGGGGCATCTTCGGCACGATCTGCCGCGATCTGGGCTTCATAACGATCTCCCACAGCCAAGAGTTTTTCCTTGGTCATGAGTAAATCATCTCGCTTTTCTCCGTGGTACTCAAAAATCCGCGTTTCAACAATGGAATCCACCGGACAGGATTCTTCGCAAAATCCACAGAAAATGCATTTACTCAAATCAATGTCATAACGCGTAGTGCGTCGAGAACCATCTGCACGCTGTTCTGATTCGATGGTAATGGCCATAGCAGGACACACCGCTTCACAGAGCTTGCAGGCAATACAGCGTTCTTCTCCGTTCGGGTAGCGACGCAAAGCATGGAGCCCGCGAAACCGTCCCGACTGAGGCGTTTTTTCTTCCGGATATTGCACAGTAATCTTGCGCGCAAAAAAATGCCGTCCCGTGATACTCATCCCCTTGAGCAATTCTGCCAGGGTCCAGTTTTTGACGAAGGATTTCAGATCAGACACAGTTCATCCTCCTCAATGGAACCAGAGATTGAGCACGGGAAGTCCGCGCAACGGCGCTTGCATCAGCACACCAATGATGACAAGCCAAATGAGTGTCAGCGGAATGAATACTTTCCAGCCCAAGCGCATGATCTGGTCATACCGATAGCGGGGAAAGGTAGCGCGAAACCAGAGAAAGAGAAACAGGATGAACGCCATTTTGGCAAACAGCCAGAGAATGCTATCGGGGATAAATGATACCGGCGACAACCATCCCCCCATGAACATGATGGACGCCAGCGCGGCGATGAGGATCATGTTGGCATATTCAGCCAGAAAGAATATGGCGAAGGCCATGCCGGAATACTCCACATGAAACCCTGCCACGATTTCCGACTCGCCTTCAGCCACGTCGAATGGTGCCCGATTGGTTTCAGCGGTCCCCGCAATCACATACACCACAAACATTGGAAACAGCGGTATCCAGTTCCACTGCAAAAACCCCAGGGAGCCTTGCTGAGCCTTGACGATATCCACCAAATTCAGGCTATTGGACATCATCAACACCGTCACCAGAGCAAATCCCATGGCGATTTCATAGCTGACGATCTGAGCGGCAGAACGCAATGCTCCCAGAAAAGCATATTTAGAGTTGGATGCCCAACCTGCTAGTATCACGCCGTAAACCCCCATGGAGGTAATAGCCATGATATAGAGTAACCCGGCGTCCACATTGGCCAATACCAGTTCTGGCGTAAACGGGACCACTGCCCATGCGGCCAGTGCCGGCATGATGGTCAACACCGGCGCCAGAACAAAAAGAAATTTATTCGATCCACTGGGAACAATAATTTCCTTCATCAATAACTTGATGGCATCGGCGATGGGTTGCAACAACCCCTTCGGTCCCACGCGATTGGGTCCGATCCGGATCTGCATATAACCAATCACCTTGCGTTCTGCCAAGGTCAGATAGGCGACGGCTCCCATCATGGGGGCTACAATGGCGACGATTTTGAGCAACGTCCAGACGAAGGGCCAGGCCGATCCAAACAATGACTGTACTGCCTCCATCATGCCCCCTCCACCACGATAAATCCCATCGCTTCACCCAACCCAGCAGTGAGGGGATGGCCGGTGGGCACTGCTGCACACCCCAGAGCCAGAGAAGAATCCAGTTGCAGCACCAATTCGGCACTGGACTCTCCCTGGTGCACTCGAACTTTTTGCCCAGCCACCAACCCCATACTCTGCGCCGATGATGGATGTAAAGTCACACAGATTTCCGTGCCTAGACGGGTGGCCTGTAATGCCGGTGATCGACGCACCAGCGGATCGGCGTGATAACCAGAGACTTCTCCCAAACGTTCCACTGTTCCCAAGGAAGCACGAATTTTAACCACTGGCGCATGATTTAAACCGTTGTGCAAGGCTTCGGCTGACACCTTGACCAAATCCGGGGATATTTCGGTACGAATTTCTTCGATGGATTCCTGGTTGAAACCCGGGAGGTCAAAAAGATTTCCCAATACACGCCATACCTTCCATCCGGGCCGTGCTTCACCGCGCGGAGGCACCACCCCATTGAAAGCCTGGACTCTTCCTTCCATACTGATAAAGGTCCCTGCGGTTTCGGTGAAGGGAGCGACGGGCAGCATGACGGTGGCCCAGTTTTCGGCATCTCCCTTGAAAGCACTCAGCGCCACCACAGTCTGGGCCTGCTGGAGCGCCGCCAGAGTCAGCGCCGGATCTGCGCCATCCAGGGTGGGCTCCACCCCCATCACAAAGTAGGCTTGGCGCGGTTGACGCAACATGGCTTGGGCGTCCAAGCCAGGGCTGGCATGGGTATTAAGCGGTCCGCGCTGGGGTACGGCTCCCGCCAGCCAGGCACCGACGGAATTGGCTGCCACGCCCAACTGTCCGAATGGAACCTCAACCATTGCGGCCAAGGTCTGGGCAATGTAATACAGTGTGGAGTAATCCGGATGATGCTGCGCCTGGTGACCCAGAATCACCGCACCATGACCTGCCGCATCCAGCAAGTCTGTGGCCACCCTCTGCGCTTGCTCCGATGGGGATGAGCCCACGAGGGGAAGCAAACCAGCGGGGAGTTCTTTGCTCGTACGCTGGGCAACGACGCCCAGGACTTCCGCCAGCAATCCTGGCCATTCACTGGGCTTGGCAACCGCACTACTGGCTATGGACATAGCCCAATCTTCTGCGCGCGCGCCCAAACGGTGAATTTTGGCGCCGGAACGGGCGACACGACGCAAACGCACTGCCAGCAAGGGTTGTTCCGATCGCAGATTGGAGCCCACCAGTAACACCGCACGCAAGTCAGACCATTGCGCTACGGGCAATCCCAGCCAGGGTGTTCCCTGGTACAAGGAATCCAGCGTAAAGTCTGCTTGTCGCGTCCGATGATCGATGTTGTGACACCCCAATTCGCGCAACAACTTTTGGGCCAGATAAAGCTCTTCCAAGGTTTGATGAGGACTAAGCAACGCGCCAATGGCTTCTCCACCTTGTGTATGGAGCACCTTTTCCACTCCATCCACCACCGACTGCAAGGCTTCGGCCCAACTGACCTGTACCCACTGTCCATCACGTTTGACCTGTGGTTGCAGTAAGCGGTCTTCACTGTGCAAAGCCTGGTAAGAGAAGCGGTCCCGATCAGCCAGCCAGCATTCATTGACGGCTTCATTTTTGCGCGGGAGAACACGGACCACTTCTGTCCGTTCTTTGACCTGTACTTCCACGTTTGTACCCAAGCCATCATGGGGACTGATCGAAGGAAACCGCGTCAGTTCCCAAGAGCGGGCGGAAAAACGGAACGGTTTGCTGGTGAGGGCCCCCACGGGACACAAATCAATGGCATTTCCTGAGACTTCCGAATCTACGGTCAAATCCATGAACGCCAGAATTTCTGAATGCTCACCACGCCCTCCAACACCCAGCTCCATGATCCCTGCAATTTCCTGACCATAGCGTACGCAACGGGTACATAAAATACAGCGGGTCATGTCAGTGGAAATCAGAGGGCCCAAATCCTTGTTGGATACCACACGCTTGGCTTCCTGATACCGGGAAGCGCTGCCGCCATAACCTACGCTGACATCCTGCAACTTGCACTCTCCCCCCTGATCGCAGATGGGACAATCCAGCGGATGATTGATCAGGAGAAATTCCATGACCGACTTCTGCGCCTGAACGGCCATGGCGGAATGCGTCTGCACCTTCATCCCCTCTGCCACGGGAGTGGCGCAAGCAGGCAAAGGTTTGGGAGCTTTTTCCACCTGGACCAGACACATGCGACAATTCGCCGCAATGGACAGTTTTCGATGGTAGCAGAAGTGCGGAATCTTGATGCCCAACTGCTTGGCCGCATCCATGACTGTCCGCCCGGCTTCTATTTGGGTGGTTTGTCCATCGATTTCAAGGGTCAACATTGCCATATTCAGGCCGCCTTCTCTTGTTGCTCATGTAACCCCACAAGACAGCGCTTATGGGTGACATGGTATTCAAATTCCGCGCGGAAATGGCTCACAAAACTGCGTACCGGCATGGCTGCTGCGTCTCCCAAGGCACAAATCGTCCGCCCTTGAATATTATTGGATAAGGACAAGAGCAATTCAAGATCTTCCTGACGCCCCTGACCATGTTCAATACGATGGATGATACGGTAGAGCCAGCCCGTTCCTTCTCGGCAGGGGGTACATTGACCACAGGATTCTTCGTGATAGAAATAGGCCAACCGTTCCAGAGCTCGGACCATACAGGTGGTTTCATCCATGACGATCACGGCTCCGGACCCGAGCATGGACCCGGCTTTGGAGATGGAATCGTAATCCATAGTCAGTTCCATCATGAGCTCACCAGGCAACACGGGCATGGAGGAACCTCCGGGAATCACTGCCTTGATCTTTTTTCCACCACGCATTCCTCCCGCCATCTCCAGCAAAGTGGCAAAAGGTGTCCCCATAGGCACCTCATAGTTGCCTGGGCGAGTGACATGACCGGAGACAGAAAATATCTTGGTTCCGCCGTTATTGGGTTTACCCAATTGCAGAAAGGCCTCGCCTCCATGACGAATGATCCAGGGGACGCAGGCAAAAGTTTCGGTATTGTTGATGGTGGTAGGCTTGCCATACAATCCATAAGTCGCAGGGAACGGCGGCTTATAGCGCGGCTGTCCCTTCTTTCCCTCGATGGACTCGAGCAAGGCCGTTTCTTCACCACAGATATAGGCACCATATCCGTGATGATTGAACAGATCAAAGGAAAATTCCGAGCCAAGAATGTTCTTACCCAAAAATCCTGCCGCTCTGGCCTCATCAATGGCCTCCTCACAGCGCAGGTACACCGCCCATATTTCCCCGTGAATATAGTTGTAGCCTCGGCTTGCTCCCATGGCATAGCCGGCAATGATCATTCCCTCGATCAAGGCATGGGGATTAAACCGCAAAATATCCCGATCTTTGAAGGTACCCGGCTCGCCCTCGTCTGAATTGCAAACGACGAACTTGTCCCCCACGTAATTCTTGGGCATGAAGGTCCACTTCAGTCCCGTAGGAAAACCCGCCCCCCCGCGACCACGCAGCACCGACTTTTTTACTTCATCGATCACCTGTTCAGGCGACAGGGGAGTCGTCAGGATTTTACGCAGCGCCTCGTACCCTCCCCGTTGCACATAGTGCTCCAGCGACCAGGTACGATCACCATCCAAACCATCGAGAATCACGCCGGTCATGACTTGAGCTCCTGCAATAAGGCATCCAGCTTTTCTTCATCCATGAAGGAATGCATCTTGTGGTTGTTGACGAGCAGCACCGGCGCATCTCCACAAGCACCAAAACATTGGCCTTCTTTCAGGCCAAATTCGCCATCGGCCGTCACTTCTCCAAAACCGATCCCCAACTTGTCCTTGAGCCGTTGGCAAAACTCCGTAGCCCCAGACAATGCGCAGGGCAGATTGGTACACACCGTGAGTTTATGTCGCCCCATGGGTTTGAGATTGTACATTTCATAGAAAGTCGCCACCTCGTATACCGCAATGGCGGGCATTTCCAGATATTCGGCCACGGCGTTCATGACTTCCGTAGACAACCAGCCATGTTCTTCCTGAGCAATACGCAAAGCCGACATCACTGCCGATTGTTTTTGGTCTGCAGGATACTTGGCAACCTCGCGGTCAATGTGTTTTTTCGATTCCGTACTCAGCATGATCAGCGGTCCACTTCTCCGAAAACGATATCCTGCGTCCCGATGATCGCCACCACATCCGCAATCATGTGCCCTCGAGACATCTCATCCAGGCCCGCCATATGAGCAAATCCGGGCGCACGGATTTTCAGGCGATAGGGTTTGTTGGCGCCATCCGATACCAGATAAATGGAAAACTCGCCCTTGGGAGCTTCCACACTGGCCAACGCTTCCCCTGGAGGCACATGCATGCCCTCAGTGAAAAGTTTGAAGTGGTGAATCAGTTCTTCCATGTTTTCTTTCATGGAAGCACGGGATGGCGGAGCCACTTTATGGTTTTCCGTGATCACCGGACCAGGATTGTGCCTCAGCCAGTCGATACACTGGCGCACAATGAGGTTGGATTGACGCATTTCTTCCATACGCACCAGATAGCGATCGTAACAATCGCCGTTCACCCCTACCGGAATATCAAAATTCATTTCGGCATAAGATTCGTAGGGCTGTTTTTTGCGTAGGTCCCATTCCACCCCTGACCCACGCAACATGGGTCCGGTAAAACCGAGGGACAGAGCCCGCTCAGGGGTTACCACGCCAATCCCCACCGTACGCTGTTTCCATATCCGGTTATCCGTCAACAGGTTATGATAATCATCAAGATAAGCGGGGAAACGCTGGGTGAAATCTTCCACGAAATCCAAAAAGGACCCTTGGCGGTTCCGATTGAGTCGCTGTGCTTTGGCATCCGAACGGCCTCCACGCACTTCCTTATTGGCCAGATGCTGTGGCATGCGCTCGGGCAAATCCCGGTAGACCCCGCCTGGTCGGTAGTAAGCCGCATGCAGGCGCGCACCCGACACGGCTTCATAGCAATCCACCAAATCTTCCCGCTCTCGGAAGGCATACAGAAATACGGTCATGGCCCCAATATCCAAGGCATGGGCGCCAATCCACAGCAAATGATTCAGGATGCGGGTGATTTCATCGAACATCACACGAATGTACTGTGCCCGAATCGGAACGTCCACCTGTAACAACTTCTCGATGGCCAAAACATAGGCATGCTCGTTACACATCATGGACACATAGTCGAGACGATCCATGTATGGCACGGTTTGCAAGAAAGTGCGGGTTTCCGCCAGTTTCTCTGTGCCCCGATGGAGCAAACCGATATGGGGATCTGCGCGCTCGATGACTTCCCCATCCAGTTCCAGCACCAGACGCAGCACGCCATGGGCCGAAGGATGTTGGGGCCCAAAGTTCATGGTGTAGTTGCGAATTTCAGCCATTCTGCTCTGTATCCCCGTAATGTTCAGGCCGCGTCTTGCGCGGGATGACTTCCCGTGGAGCGATACTGACAGGTTGATAAATCACGCGTCGTTGTTCTGGATCGTAGCGCATCTCAACAAAACCGGAAACAGGAAAATCTTTGCGGAAAGGATGACCCACAAATCCATAATCCGTAAGCAAGCGTCGCAAATCAGGATGCCCGGGAAATACGATACCGAACAAATCAAATGCTTCACGCTCAAACCAGTTGGCCACCGCCCATACCGTCACCAAAGAATCCACCAAGGGAACTGGGCCATCAGGAGCTGCCACTTTGATGCGCAAGCGCCGATTATGCTGGACCGACAAAAGATGTACTACGATTCCAAAGCGCGGTCGGGTCCACTCAGGATAGGTGGAATAATCCATACCGCACAGATCGATGAGCTGTTCAAAACCAAATTCATCTCGCAGCCTGAGAGCCACAGTCAGCCACTGTTGCGGAGACACACGCACGGTAAATTCATCCAAACGAATGAACGACTCCTCGATGACTTCACCGAAAGCTGCTTGCAGAGATTGGGAGAATGCCTCGAGATCAGCCAATACAGTCATCAGGCCACCCGCGCAATGGTGTTGGTACGACGAATTTTCTGCTGCAACTGAATCACACCGAACAGCAGCGCCTCTGCCGTGGGTGGACAACCCGGCACATAGATGTCTACGGGAACCACCCGATCACAACCCCGCACCACCGAATAGGAATAGTGATAATAGCCCCCACCATTGGCACAGGATCCCATGGAAATGACCCACCGCGGTTCCGCCATCTGGTCATATACCTTACGCAAGGCTGGCGCCATCTTGTTGCACAGAGTGCCTGCCACAATCATCAGATCGGATTGGCGTGGGCTGGGGCGGAATACGATCCCGAAACGATCCAGATCATAGCGTGCGGCACCCGCATGCATCATTTCTACGGCGCAACAGGCCAAGCCAAAAGTCATGGGCCACAGTGACCCTGTACGGGTCCAGTTGATGACCGCATCCAAACTTGTGGTGACAAAACCTTCCTTAAGCACGCCTTCCAGTGCCATGTTTCCCTCCTTAACGGATCAGCTCTGCAAACACCTCGTCATTCCCAATCGAGCGCGCCCTTGAGCCATTCGTAGGCAAACCCCACCACCAAAATACCCAGAAAAACCAGCATGGCTACGAACCCGAAACCACCGATCTCTTTCAGGGCCACCGCCCAGGGAAAAAGAAAAGCGATTTCAAGATCGAACAAGATGAAAAGAATAGCGACCAGATAGTAACGCACGTCGAAGCGCATACGAGCATCTTCGAAAGCTTCGAAACCGCACTCGTAAGGAGAATTCTTTTCCGGATCGGGACGGTGGGGGGCCAGGAACCAACCCATCACGGCAGGAACTACCCCAACGCCAACGCCCACCAGAATGAACAACAACACCGGCAGATAATGTTGTGACATGGCACACTCGCAACGCTATGGCGCATCCCCGTAGGACTGCGCGATTATTATAGTAGTAGCCCTTGCTCTCCCCCGCAGGAGAATCAGCATGAACCGCCGAAATCCACCCTCTCCAAGGATTCCGACCTCCAGAGGGATCATTATGCCACCTTTCGCACCGATTGACAGACCCCCCATCATCCGGCGTTACTGCTGATTGCTGGTGCCGATGAGCAGACTCGAACTGCTACGGCTTTCGCCACCGCCCCCTCAAGACGGCGTGTCTACCAATTTCACCACATCGGCTTTGATCTTACGACGGAGACAACTCCGTTCCCCCTATTTCTGTGTACCCGTAGTCTGGGTAGGAATTCCCGCTTCCACAGGAGGAGTCGCGGGTGCTTTTACAGGTACGTTGGCCATAACGCTGTTCCCGTGGTCACCGTGACCCGAGTACCAGGTCAGAAGCAGACTGGTGGCAAAAAAAACAGCGGCCAGGACAGCAGTGCTCCGACTTAAAAAATTGGAGGCTCCGGACGCGCCGAACAACCCCCCTGCTGACCCGCTACCAAAAGCAGCGCCCATATCTGCCCCCTTGCCGTGCTGCATCAGCACCAGACCAATAATCCCAAGGGCCGCCCCTACATGTACTACCCAAACTACCGTTTCCATTCTCGTTATCCTTAGCGAGCGCCTGCTGCAGCTCGCCCAATCGCCAAAAATTCTTGCGCCACAAGGGATGCACCGCCCACCAAGGCTCCATCCACATCTGGCAAGGTCATCAATTCTACCGCGTTGGCCGCTTTCACGCTACCACCATATAAGATCTGCAGGTTATCGCCCACCATCTGCGACTCCGCCGCCACCTGGTGACGCAATAAGGCATGGACTTCCTGCGCCTGCTCTGGAGTCGCACTGCGTCCGGTGCCAATCGCCCAAATGGGTTCATACGCCAAAACGATGCGGGCCAATCCTTCCAACCCCAAGGTCTCGATCACCGCGGCCAGCTGTTGCCGCACCACCATAGCCGTCTCCCCAGACTCTCGTTGAGCCAAAGATTCACCCAAACAGACAATCGGGGTCAGCTGATAGGCAAGGGCAGTCCGTGCCTTGGCGGCTACCAGAGAATCCGATTCTCCATGACGCTGACGCCGCTCTGAATGCCCCACTATGGTATAGCGACAACCAAACTCGCGCAGCATACTGGCGGCCACTTCGCCGGTGAAGGCCCCTTTGGTTTCTTCGCTGACATCCTGTCCGCCCCAGGCCACGCTCGACCCAGTCAACAACGTTTGCATTTGTGCCAGATAAGGAGCAGGCACCAGAACCGCATAGTCCACACCGGAAAGCCGTTCTGCCGCCAGAAGCGCCTCTACCAGCGCCGCATTATCGGCGCACGCACCATGCATCTTCCAGTTTCCCGCGATGAGTTTATGGCGCATAACCTCTCCTGATCAATTTTTTTTCATGTCTGCTGACAACCGTCAGGGCAGGATGATGCCTTGAAAATGGCGACAACGCAACGTCCAGCATATTTCACAGGGGTCAAGTGTGCCGGCTAAAACGAATAGCCCACCGAGAACACGAGGGCAGATGGATGAAAATCCACCGTCGTGGTTCGAATGGCGCCCGAGGTATTTGCCGTCATATCGCTCTTGATCTGCGACAGAGAGTAGGAACCATACAGACTCCATTGGGGATCAACCTGGTACATCAACCCAGCCGCCGCGGCCCACCCGAAAGAATTGGACAAAGTGGCGGATGTCGGTCCGCCAAACGCGGCGTTGCCCGCAGCCGTCGCCGTATTGTCGGTAAAGTGAGTATAGTTGACGCCGACCCCCACATAGGGTCGAAGTTTGGCAGTGTCATCAAAAAATTTGTAATTGAGCAACACGGTCGACGCAATCCAGCGCGAGGTCGCGAGTTGCTGGCCAGCATAGGGCACCGAACCCAGTTTGGCAGGCCCTTTACCCACCACCACCGTGGTCGGGGGTGCGCCAAAAGCAAATTCCACATCAAACTTGGATGAAAGACGGCGTACATAGGCAAAATAGAGCGTATGGACATTATTCACGGAGAGATTCACCCCCGGAGGAACCGCCCCAATACCGCTACCCGCCAAATCAGGGGCGTGGGCATCATAGTGAAGAAAATATTCACCGAGCCTGAGGGTATTGTCGCCCTCGGCAAAAACTTCTTGCGCCCCAGCGGTGAGCAACACCGCGATTCCCATGACCATAAATTTCAGACAGGTATGCATGAGGGCTCTCCTCGGCCTTTAAAACTGTGCGAAAAAGCCGCGAACGGCCAAGCTGCAGAAAGGCGGAACCAACTGCGCATGATACGCTTGCAATACCGCATTTTGACCAGCCACTCCCCCGCCAGCCGCAGCCGAGATCACACCTTCTGCTTGGGCAAACCCCTGCTGTAGCGCACCCACGGGAGCCGCTCCGCCATCCACATCTATCACCTGCAGCGGAATGGGCAGATGGGCCCAATAAGCCTGCATAACCAAGGTATTGACATTATAAAACACGGTAGGATCCCCATGCCCGCCGCACAACATCACCGGCGCAACCGGCTGCCAATTGCGCAGATCGTTTGTCTTAAAAGCCTGACGCAGCGTATTGGCAGGAGCGACCGCAGGAAGTCCGGTGGTGACCGTGGGTACGGCACCATCGGGATGAAGGAGCGCATCCGCAACGAATGCCGCCCGATAGCTGTTATTGACAAGATAATTGGTGGGAGCAAAACCCAAAGCAAAGAGGGGCGCCTGAGCTGCCGGAGTGGTTGGCGGGGTGATCGTCGGAAACAATGCATCAAGCGTCGCATTTCCTGTCCCATTGGGAGCAATGCTGTTGAACATTGCCGTCTGCGGCAATTGGTTCTGCTGGAACAGCGTCGCTACCGGCAACACATTGGGCAGCAGGGTTTCGATGCCAGCAGCGTAGGGTGGAGCATAGATATCGCTGGTCGCCGAATAAATATTGCCATAGGCCTTTTGATAACTGGTTGTCAGGAATGGCGAAAACACTGTCGCACCCAAATCCACATCGCCGAAAAAAATGGCGTCCGCAAAAGCTCCCAAGGCATACGGCCCTGACATGGGAGCCGACGCAGTCACGGTCATTCCGGCCGCCTGCATGGCTCGATGAGTGGCCATAGCCACATGCCCCCCCTGCGAATAGCCCGTCAGGAATAACTTACCGTTATCCGTGGTTCCGGCTGCAAAAATATGACCGAGAGCTGAACGTGCTGCCGTCAACGCATCGACCATTTCACCGGATTGCTGGACGGCGTTCAGATAGGGATGATAGGGCAAGGAGGAGGTATCATAGCCCGCATAATTGGGAGCCACCACGATATATCCCTGAGCAGCAAACATGGCCCCCATCAAGGCACTTTCGCTGTAACCCGGATTGGTACTGTCACCGACCGCCGCCATATTAAAAGTCTTTTGGGAAGCCGTACCATGGGCATAGACCACGATGGGACGGGGCCCACTGCATTGAGCCACAATCGCTGCTGACGCGCCCGGTGCCGCCGTGGGCACCATCAGCACCCCAGTGGCGGTCACCGTTTCACCCGCCCCCCCCACGGTCCAATACTGAAGGTAGTGGTAATCGATACCGCAAGTGGGTGCCCCGCTCAAAGCGAGGAGTTGCTGCCCACTTACCGAGGCATTAAGCTGTGCTGTCAAATCTGCGGCATTGAGGGAAGCCACCCGCAGAGGAGGGTTCTCAATCAGTGTGCCATGCACCGTACTGGTGGCGACCGTAGCCCCTGAACTGCCTCCACCGCCACATCCGCCGAGAAAGGGAGTCACGCACACAACGCACAGCAAAATTTTATTGAGGCGCATTCCCTTCCCCCCTCAAGATTGACCCTCTAACCTGCCCCATCCCGGTACGATCAGTTTACTGATTTTCCATGCCGCCACACGGGAAAAACCACCACACAAATCATCCAAACTTGCCGGTAATGTAGTCTTCCGTCGCTTTCTGATTGGGTTTGGTAAAAATACGATCCGTTTCATCGAACTCAATCAACTCGCCCAAATACATGTAGGCCGTGTAGTCGGAAACCCGTGCCGCTTGCTGCATATTATGCGTCACCATCACCACGGTGTAATCGCTCTTGAGGTCATGCACCAACTCCTCGATATGCGCCGTGGAAATCGGGTCCAACGCCGAACAGGGTTCGTCGAGCAGAATCACTTCCGGTTTGATGGCAATACAACGGGCAATACACAGACGCTGCTGCTGCCCTCCGGAAAGACCATTGCCGCTTTGTTTGAGCTTGTCCTTGACTTCGTTCCATAACGCCGCTTTGGTCAATGCCCATTGCACTCGCGCATCCATTTCCGGGGTAGAGAGTTTTTCGTAAAGACGCACACCAAAGGCGATATTTTCGTAAATCGACATGGGGAAAGGAGTGGGCTTCTGAAATACCATCCCCACACGGGCACGCAACAGCGTGGGATCCTCTCGCCGGTCCAGCACATCTTTGCCATCCAGTAAAATTTGCCCCGTGGTGCGATTGAGTGGATAAAGCTCGTGAAGCCGGTTGAATGTTCGCAACAGCGTCGATTTTCCACACCCAGAGGGGCCGATAAAAGCCGTCACCTTATTGGTCTGAATGTCCATGGAAATGTTCTTCAACGCGTGATAACGCCCATAGTAAAAGTTAAGATTGCGAATAGCGATCCGCACTTCAGGTGAAGTCAGCGACAAATTGGGTGAAGAAGAATGACTCATGGAACCCCTGATCAGGAATTTTTTTGACGAAACAACAAGCGCGCCGCCACATTGATACCCAGAACACTGAGGGTAACCAATATGGCTCCTCCCCAGGCCAGTTTATGCCAGTCATCATAGGGACTCATGGCAAACTGAAAGATCACCACCGGCAAATTGGCCATGGGAGCATTGATATCCCACGTTGTGAACTGGTTATTCAAGGCCGTAAACAGTAAGGGGGCCGTTTCCCCGCTGATGCGCGCCACCGCCAGCAATATCCCTGTGGCAATACCGCTGCGCGCTGCGCGGTAGGCCACCAGGACAATCATCTTCCAGCGAGGGGCTCCCAGGGCAATGGCGGCTTCGCGCAAGCTGTCCGGAACCAGGCGCAACATATCGTCGGTGGTACGAACCACCACGGGAATCACGATCAGAGAAAGAGCCAAGGCTCCTGCCAACCCGGAAAAATGATGCATCCGCGCAACAAAAACCGTATAAACAAACAATCCCAATACAATGGAAGGTGCGCTTAGTAATATGTCATTGACGAAACGGGTGACAGGTGCCAGCCAACCCCGACGCCCAAACTCCGCCAAATAGGTTCCCGCCAATATGCCTACAGGAGTCCCTATCAGCGTTCCCAAACCCGCCATCATTACACTGCCCAGAATAGCATTGGCCAGACCTCCTTCCCCCCCAGGGGCTGGAGTGGGCTTCGTCAGAAGCGACCAACTCAAGGCTTCAAACCCGTTTACCAGCAATGTCCATAAAATCCAGCCCAACCAGAACAGGCCGAAGACCATGCCAAAAAACGACATGAACAGGTGAAAGCGATTAGCCATCTGGCGACGGCGATAAATACGCTGAATTTCTGGCGTGGCATGACGCATGATCAGCTCTTCATTCCTTCACGCCGCCCCAGACGCAATAGCATCAATTTGGCCAGCGCCAACACGATGGTGGTGATGATGAACAACAATAGCCCCAACTCTATCAACGCCGATGTATAGAGATCCCCCACGGCTTCAGCAAACTCATTGGCCAGAGAAGACGCAATGCTGTTGCCTGGTGCCAGCAAAGACACATTAAGATGCTGGGCATTGCCGATGACGAAGGTTACTGCCATAGTTTCCCCCAGAGCCCGCCCTAATCCCAGCATGACTCCCCCCATGACTCCTGCCCGAGTGTAGGGCAAAACCACTTTCCATACAACTTCCCAAGTGGTTGCCCCTAGGCCGTAGGCAGACTCTTTCAACACGGCAGGGACCAGTTCAAAAACATCCCGCATTACGGAAGAAATAAAAGGGATGACCATGATGGCCAGAATGATCCCCGCCGTCAGCATTCCGATCCCCAGAGGAGGCCCTTGAAACAACGGTCCGACAAAAGGAAGTTGCCCTAGGGTACTGATCAAAAAAGGCTGGAAGGTCTTGGAAAACACGGGGGCAAAGGAAAATAGACCCCACATGCCATAAATGATGCTGGGAATCGCCGCCAGCAACTCAATGGCTGTACCTAAGGGTCGTTTCAACCAGTTGGGAGACATTTCCGTCAGGAAAATGGCAATTCCGAAGCTCACGGGCACAGCAATGAGCAAGGCCACCAAGGAACTGACCAAGGTCCCATACACCGGAATCAATGCACCATACTGGTCACGCACCGGATCCCAATCATCCGACCATAGGAACGGGAGGCCGAAAGCCTTGATAGAAGGAGCGCTGGTCACCACCAGAGACAGCAGAATCCCCCCCAGAGTAAGCAATACTAAGAGGGCGAACCCGCGGGTCAGCCACTCAAAGAAACGATCACCCAAACTGGCGACGACCCTAACCTTCCCTCCTTGACCGGAAGTGCGCTCGACAGAGTGGACCTGCGGTGGACTCATGAGAAGTTCATACCATAACGAATGCCAAAGAAGGACCTCAGGGATTATACCCCTGCGCCCAAGGTTTTCCTAATAACTCCGACAAAAACAGGATCGACAGACAAAATTCATCCCGACCCCACCCTCGAAGCGTGGCGACGAAGGCCCCGCCCTCGCCACCTCACACACCCCATTAGTACAGAGCTTTACCGCCACTCGCCTTGAGTTCGACCTTCCATTGGCCTTCGATCAATTTCACCACGCTGTCAGGCATAGGGATATAGTCCAGACTCAACGCAGCACTCTGTCCATTCTTATAAGCCCAGTCAAAGAAAGCCAATGCGGTTTTGCCGTGTTCGGGATTCTCCTGAACTTTTTGCATGAGAATGAAAGTAGCTCCGGTAATGGGCCAACTGGTTTTTCCGGGTTCGTCGGTCAAAATTTCGTAAAATCCATTTTCCGCCTTCCACTGAGCATTGCTGGCTGCAGCGCTAAAGCTTTTGGTTTCCGGCATCACGAACTGCCCATCATGGTTTTTCAAAGCAACGAAGGACATTTTGTTCTGCATAGCGTAAGCATATTCCACATAGCCGATGGAACCCTCTTGCTGACGAACATAAGAAGCCACCCCTTCATTACCCTTGCCATTGATCCCTGTGGGCCACTTCACAGCCGTATCACTGCCCACTTTTGATTTCCAATCGGCACTGACTTTTGACAAATAGTTGGTAAAGATAAACGTAGTCCCCGAGCCATCGGTGCGCGATACCACCACGATATCCTTGGCAGGCAACGTCAATCCTTTGTTCAGGGCCTGAATCGCCCCATCATTCCAGCGCTTGATCTTGCCTAGGTAAATATCGGCCAGCACCATCCCGTCGAGCTTCAACTGCCCCGGTTTAATCCCTGCCACATTGATCACTGGAACCACGCCACCCATCACGATGGGCCATTGTGCCAACCCATTCTTATCCAACTCTTCTTTGGTCAGAGGCTTGTCCGTTGCCCCAAAATCCACCACCTTGGCTTTGATCTGCTTAATCCCCCCTCCTGATCCAATGGACTGGTAATTCAATCCGTTCTGGGTGGCATTTTTATAGCCTTCAGCCCATTTGGCACAGATGGGATACACAAAAGTTGAACCAGCTCCGGTGATATCTTCAGCATGGACATGAACAATCACCCCAACCAATCCCAACAGAATAGCCAGCGGACGCACGGAATTAGACAGATTCATAAAATCTCCCACTCAAAATGATGTGATATACCCACAAACTGGTCACAGACTACTAACGAATTGTGACAATTTGATTACTTATCGCAAAGAATCTCTGGCACACCCTCCGGACTCATCAGGGATAAGGTCACGCCCTGTTGAGCCCACTGTTGACTCTCCTTTTCCAAATTGGCCGCCACCAGGCTATGTTGACTCAGCCACTGCGCACTGATTTGCAAGGAAAACCCCGATTCTCCATCCAGCAATTTGAGGCGCGGCAAAGGCCTTCCCGTCCGGTCACGCAAAAACAACACGGCCAGACGCAAACACAGAATCAAACGCCATCCTTCGTGATGGGTAATACGTTCGGCCACTTTACCAAGGCGTCCCCGATGGGCCTGTACCAGGCCCCCCATGATCGCCTGCTCGAGGCGCGAAAAACCCGGCATGTCCGCATTGTCGATGATATACGCGGAGTGTCGGTGATAGCCGCCATGAGCGATGGACAATCCGATTTCGTGCAACTGGGCAGCCCACCCCAAATAGGGGCCATAGTGACGAAATAACGCCCGCGTCGTCACCTGACGATAAAAAGTCAGCGCCAACTTTTCCACTCGGGTACCTTGAGCGATATCAGCATGGTAGCGTTGCACAAAATGCCGCACCGTCTCGGCACGCACATCCCGCTGATCAAGCCGCCCCAACATTTCATACAAGACCCCTTCGCGCAAACCACTTTCTGTAGTCTGCATCGATTCGATCCCCAATTCATCGAATACCGCACTCATGATGGCCAGCCCGCCTGGCAGCACGGGCACCCGTTCAGGACGCAGTCCCAATTCCACCAATTGCTGAAGATCGCGCACCTGAAACAGTTTCTGTCGCAAAAAATCCAACCCGGCACGGGTAATCCCTTGCTCCGCGAAACCGTTGAGTTCCAGCAGCTCTGCCAGAGCCCGCGCCGTACCCGAAGACCCCACCGCCTGATCCCACTGACCACGACCAAAGGAGGCTGACAACACTTGCAACTCACTGGCCGCCGCCAATTGAGCCGCGGTCCATTGTTTGACAGTCACTCTGCCGTGGGGGAAAAACTGCTGGGTGTAACTCACGCAACCCATGTACAGACTTTCCAGTCGTTGTGGCTTGATCCCCCGACCAATGATGATTTCCGTCGAACCGCCACCGATATCCACCACCAATCGACGGCCTCGGGTACGGGGCATGCTATGACCCACGCCCACAAATATCAGGCGGGCTTCCTCTTGCCCGGCGATGATCTCGATGGGCACGCCCAAGGCTTCCTGAGCCGCCACCAAAAAAGCCTCAGCATCGCGCGCGACGCGCAAGGTGTTGGTTCCGACCACGCGAATTCCCTCACGCGGGACTCCGCGCAGACGTTCGCCAAAACGTCGCAAACAGGCCAGAGCCCGCTCCTGTGTGGCCATATCGAGGGTTTTATCGGGCATCAATCCTGCCGCCAACCGCACGGATTCCTTGAGCGTATCGAGGGTGTACGGCTGGCCCTGAACCACTCGCGCTACTTGCAAACGAAAGCTATTTGACCCCAAGTCCACAGCAGCAACGACCGATTGCGGCATGCCTTCTCCCCCCAAAAACCCCACTCTACCAGATCGCGGCAGCTGTTGGAGAGTCCCTTAATCGGTCAAAAATGTTTGGTCCCGTGGGACTGCTTCATAAAGTGCCGGGAATATCGATGATCCATGGACTCCGTTGGCAATAGCAGCAGGCAGTCTGCCGTATTGAAATCGGCGTCCCAGGCGGGCGCACCGCAGACCAATGCCCCCACCCGCAAATAGGCCTTGATCAGAGGAGGGACTTCCACTTCCCGTGCCGATTCCAACGCGGCCAAAGGCAAGGCACAATGGGGAAATACCCGCCAATCGGCTGGAGCCCCATAGGATTGCTCCAGTTGTCGATAAAGGGCCGCAGCACTATAGCCCCCATCGGCCATGCTCATACTGGCGCAACCCATGAGATACTGAACCCGATGGCTGCGAATATACTCTGCCAACCCTGCCCATAGTACCGTGATCGCTGCCCCACTGCGGTAATCCGGATGAACACAAGCGCGCCCCACTTCCATGATATGAGGACGCAAATGCGTCAAACGGGACAGATCGAACTCACCATCCGAATAAAACCCCCCAGCTTTTTGCGCTTGAAAGGCATTGAGGATTCTATAGGTTCCAACTACTTCGTTACTACGGGTATCACGCAGCAGCAGGTGATCGCATAATCCATCGAATCGATCCTGGTCCACCCCAGGTTCGGGACTGCGCAAAAACGCCCCCATTTCCTCGTGAAATACCCGCCATCTGAGCTGTTGCGCTGCGCGCACATCCTCGACAGAGCGGGCGTACTGAAAAATCAGTCGGGGCAAACGAGTGCTTTGGAGACTTCTTTCGAGCTGTGGCATAAACCTCTCCTGCAGATTGACCATGAAAGTCACTATGCCCCTCCCTTGTTACCCCACTGTTAAAAAATCGTGAATTCTTCATGACATGGGCCTGACACACTTATCTGCCGTCAGATGATTTCCATTTGGTTCCCCTGAATTGCTATACTCGTGATTGTTATCCATGCTTTCGTCATTCTCTTCCACTGATGAGTTCTCAGCGATCTGTTTCAGCCCATTTTCTCAATCGGGAATTGAGTCTTCTCGCTTTTAACCGAAGGGTTTTGAGCATGGTGGAAGATGAGACCACCCCCATCCTGGAACAATTGCGCTATTTGTGTATTGTCAGCAACAATCTTGATGAGTTTTTTGAAGTACGTGTGGCCGGCCTCAAGCATCAGATGCGCGAAGGCATTGACAAAACCGGACCTGACGGACTGTCCCCAGGGCGGGTTTATGCCCTGGTCTGCGCTGAAGCCCACGCTTTGGTGACACACCAATATTATTTACTCAATCATCGGGTACTCCCCCAGTTGGCGGATGAAGGAATCTGCTTTCATCGACGCGGCCATTGGACCGAAGCACAGCGCGTATGGACACGGGATTATTTTCTGCGGGAGATCATGCCTGTCCTGACCCCCATTGGCCTGGATACTGCCCACCCCTTCCCCCGCATTCTCAACAAGAGCCTGAATTTTGCCGTGGAGTTATCCGGGGTGGATGCGTTTGGCCGCCCCTGCACCCACGCCGTGGTACAAGCCCCTCGCGCCCTGCCTCGATTCATTCGCTTACCCGAAGCACTGTGTGGCTGTCCCTATGGCTTCGTCTTTTTGTCCTCCATCCTCCATGCCAATGTGGGTGAACTCTTTCAGGGACTCACGGTGGAGGGGTGTTATCAATTCCGCGTCACTCGTAACACCGAACTTTTCCTGGAAGATGAAGATGTACGGGATCTGCGTCTGGCCCTGCAGGGTGAACTCAGCCACCGCCAATATGGTGACGAGGTCCGCTTGGAAGTCCCGGAAAACTGCTCCGAGGCCATGTCCCGCTTCCTTCTCAACATCTTTGATTTGGGTGATGACGATCTTTACCGCGTGGACGGGCCGGTCAATTTGGTACGCCTGATGCAGGTAGCAGATATGGTGGACCGTCCGGATCTGAAGTACCCCTCATTCCATCCCCAACTGCCGCAGGAAATGAAAAATCCGGGCAACTGGTTTGACGCCCTGCGCAAACGGGATTTTCTGCTTCATCATCCGTTCCAACCCTTCACCCCGGTGATTCAGTTTGACCAGCAAGCAGCACAAGACCCTGCGGTATTGGCCATCAAGCAAACGGTGTATCGCACCGGCGCCGACTCTGAGCTCATCGAGGCACTCATGGCTGCCGCCAGAAATGGCAAGGAGGTTACGGTTGTCGTGGAACTGTTGGCACGGTTCGATGAAGAAGCCAACATCAATTGGGCAGAAAAGCTGGAACAGGCGGGGGCTCATGTGGTGTACGGGGTTTTCGGTTATAAAACCCATGCCAAACTATGTCTCGTGATCCGCCGAGAAAACTCCCAACTGCAGCGCTTTGCGCACTTGGGCACGGGCAATTATCATGCACGCACCGCCCGTTCCTATACCGACTTTGGTCTATTCACCGCCCACCCTGATATCACCGCCGATGTCAGCGCCATTTTCATGCAAATTACCGGATTGGGCCGCCACGAAAACCTGCGCTACCTTTGGCAAGCCCCGTTTACCCTGCATACCGGAACTCTGGAAGCCATTGCGGCGGAACGCCGGCTGGCACTCAACGGTCAACGCGCCCACATCATTGCAAAAATGAATGCGCTCACTGAACCCGAGGTCATCGAAGCCCTTT
Organism: Ferrovum sp.; assembly: GCA_010435995.1. Taxonomy (GTDB): domain Bacteria; phylum Pseudomonadota; class Gammaproteobacteria; order Burkholderiales; family Ferrovaceae; genus Ferrovum. Next base: position 81,167 of record JAAGNR010000039.1, read on the forward strand.
ACGCAGCAAGCCAAGCCGGAGTTCGAATCGATCTCATCGTGCGCGGCGTCTGCCTGTTACGCCCAGGGGTCAAGGGTCTGTCGGAGCATATCCGAGTGAGATCCCTGATCGGACGATTCCTCGAACATCACCGTATCATGTATTTTCGCAATGGCGGTGACGCACAAATTTTTATTGCCAGTGCCGACTGGATGGAACGGAACTTCTTCAGACGCATAGAGGTTTGTGTTCCCATTCTGGACCCACGCATCAAACGGCGCATTCTACGAGAAGGTTTACGCCCCTACTTGCGTGATAACAGTCAAGCTTGGGTCATGAACGCAGAGGGACGATACCAACGCCTGCATCCCCGTGCCAAACAATCGGGATTTATTGCTCAAGCCGATTTGCTGAGACGCCTAGGCCGCGCACCCGAGACATCATGAGTACCGTCAATCTGCTTTTATGGCGCCACGCGGAAGCCGAGGAAGGCTATCCCGATGAAGCTCGTGCGCTCACCCCCAAAGGGCGGCGTCAAGCTCAACGCGTGGCCGACTGGTTAACCCAGCACCTGCCATCCCCTCCCCATCTTCTGGTCAGTCCAGCACGCCGTACCCAGCAAACCGCCCAAGCCTATGCCTCTGATTTTGCAACCCATGCATCCATTGGGACCCAAGCCCGCCCACGAGATATTCTCCAGGCCTGTGGATGGCCCCATCCTGCGCATACCACAATTTTGGTGGTGGGGCATCAACCCACCCTGGGACAATGTGCCGCCCTCCTGCTTGCAGCGGACACGGCCCCGTGGAGTATCCGCAAAGGAGCGCTGTGGTGGCTGACTCAGCGAGAACGCGATGGCCAGTTACAGGTCATCCTGCGTGCGGTGGTGGATCCCGACCTGCTCTAGCCCGCCAATTCGGTCACGGCTGTGGCCAGCGCTTCGGCCCAACGATCTACCTGCACACTGTCCTCCCCCTCTACCATGACCCGGATCAACGGTTCCGTCCCCGAAGCACGCAATAGCACACGCCCTCGGCCAGCCAGATCCTGCTCTGCGGCAACCACCACCTGTTGCACTCCCTGAGCCGCAGTCAAATCCACAGGAGCTGCCACACGTACATTGATCAGGCGCTGAGGATAAAGCTTCACTTCGGCAATATAATTGGGCAAGGACACCCCCTGACTCACCAAGGCCGCCAGAACCTGCAAGGCCGAAATAATGCCATCACCCGTAGTGTGCTTGTCCCGACAGATCAAGTGACCGGAACTTTCCCCTCCCCACAGCCAACCTCTCTCCAGCATCATTTCCAACACATAACGGTCACCCACCTTGGCTCTGGCAAAGGGTATACGACGCCGCTCAAAGGCTTTTTCCACTGCCAGATTGGTCATGACCGTACCCACTACCCCCCCAGCAAACCCTGGCTGTCTCTGTCGATGCTTGACCACAGCATAGAGCAACTGATCGCCGTCGTAACTTTGCCCCTCACTGTCCACCATCACCAGTCGATCGCCATCTCCATCGAGGGCTATCCCCAGGTGGGCTTGTTTTTCTTTCACGGCATGACATAGGGCATCCACATGTGTGGCCCCACAGTGATCATTGATATTCAGCCCGTTGGGAGTATTCCCAATGGCGATCACTTCCGCCCCTAACTCATGAAATACCAGCGGAGCAATATGATATGTGGCGCCATGGGCACAATCTACCACCAGTTTTAACCCCTTGAGATCCAGATTCGAGGGAAACGTACTTTTACAAAATTCGATATAGCGTCCCGCCGCGTCATTCATGCGCCGGACATGACCCAGTTCTGCAGATTCACGGCATGACCAAGGTTGATCGAGCAACGCTTCAATCTCGAGTTCCACACTATCCGGCAACTTCATTCCATCAGCGGAAAAGAATTTTATGCCGTTATCATCATAGGGATTATGAGAAGCGCTGATCATCACCCCTGCCTGGAGCCTCAACGCACGCACCAGATAGGCTACGGCTGGGGTGGGCATGGGACCGAGCAATATGACGTCCACTCCAGCGGCTGACAACCCCGCCTCCAAAGCTGACTCGATCATATACCCGGAAATACGGGTATCCTTGCCCACAATTACTACGGGGCGCTCCTGGCCAGCACCCCGTCTGGCTAACACCGTGCCTGCAGCATACCCCAGGGTCAGCACCAGATTGGGAGTAATGGGTGCACTTCCAACGCGCCCGCGAATCCCGTCCGTGCCAAAATATCGTCGACTCATGCATCCTCCATTGTCGTAACATCGCGCCAAAATGCCAATGCTTGCCGGGTGGCTGTCACATCATGGGTGCGCACAAAATGCGCCCCAGCATGCACTGCCCAGCAGGCTCCAGCAAGACTGGCTCCCAATCTTTCGTGAGGTGGAACACCCGATCCCGAAGGGACGGTCATAGATTTGCGTGATAACCCAACCAATAGGGGATAACCCGTTTCTACCAACGCACCCAGACCGCGCAATAAGGCCAGATTATGCGCCCGGGTTTTGCCAAAACCAAAGCCTGGGTCAAGAATCAGACGTTCGCGCTCAATCCCTGCACGCTCTAACTGTTGTGCTCGACCCACCAAAAAATCCCGCACCTCTTCAACCACCCCACGGGGATAATGGGGAGCCTGCTGCATGGTGGCGGGTTGTCCCTGCATGTGCATCAGGCATATTCCCACTTGGCTGTCGCGGCAAAACTCCACCGCTCCCGGCGCTTGCAGCGCCTGAATATCGTTGATCAAGGTAGCCCCTGCGGCGACTGCGGCACGCATCACGGGGACATGTCGTGTATCGATGGAAATGGGTAATCCACTCTCCCGCGCCAAAGCTTCGACTACAGGAATAACGCGCTGGAGTTCTTCACCAAGGGAGACAGGAGGAGCACCCGGCCGCGTCGATTCCCCCCCCACATCGAGAATGTCCGCACCGGCGGCAGCCAATGCCAAGCCATGATCAATTGCCGCACTAGCGCTTACGTATTGCCCTCCATCAGAAAACGAATCGGGAGTGACATTGACAATACCCATAAGCTGCGGCTGCGCCAGGTTCAATAAAAATCCCCCGCAGCGTACTGCGAGGGATGAACGTTCTGCACTGACAGCGACACAGCGCATCTTTACCTGCACTGTCGACGAGCCTATGCAGATTGAGCGGTGGCCGTAGGTGCCGGCAACGAACTGGCTGGCGGGGTAGGTGTTTTGGGGGGGACAGGTGCCGTTGGCTTTGGTGGCCGCGGTGGGCGCCCCTCCATGATATCCTCGATCTGCTCTGCATCGATGGTTTCCCATTCCAGCAGGGCATGGGTCATGGCCTCGATTTGCTCACGATGGGTTTCTATGAGATTACGGGCCAGAGCATATTGTTCATCAATGATCCGGCGAATTTCGCTATCCACTTTTTGCATGGTGGCTTCAGAAACATTTTTGTGCGTTCCAATGGTCCGCCCCAAAAACACTTCTCCTTCATTTTCACCATACACCATGGTTCCCAGAGAAGTGGACATCCCCCATTGTGTGACCATACGCCGCGCCATTTCCGTAGCACGCTCGAAATCATTGCTGGCTCCGGTGGTCATCTGGTTCATAAAGACTTCTTCAGCGATTCTTCCCCCAAACAACACCGCGATGTTTTGCAGAATTTGATCACGGTTCATGCTGTAGCGATCTTCTGTAGGCAACTGCATGGTGACACCCAGTGCACGTCCACGGGGAATGATGGTGACCTTATGTACGGGATCGGTGAGATCGAGTAACCGCGCCACCACCGCATGGCCAGATTCGTGATACGCCGTATTCCGCCGCTCATGCTCAGGCATCACGATGGAACGCCGCGCCGCACCCATGATGATCTTGTCTTTGGCGCTTTCAAAATCGTCCATATCCACCAAGCGCTTGTTGGAACGCGCAGCAAACAAAGCGGATTCATTCACCAGATTGGCCAAATCAGCCCCCGAAAAGCCTGGAGTGCCTCGGGCAATGATATCGGCGCGAACATCAGGAGCGATGGGTACTTTGCGCATATGAACCATGAGGATTTGCTCGCGCCCACGAATATCCGGCAATGGCACCACCACCTGCCGATCGAAACGCCCCGGACGCAACAGCGCCGGATCCAGCACATCGGGACGATTGGTGGCCGCAATCACGATTACACCCGCAGTAGCTTCGAAGCCATCCATTTCCACCAGCATCTGGTTGAGGGTCTGCTCACGCTCATCGTTCCCCCCCCCTAAGCCGGCCCCACGCTGGCGCCCTACCGCATCGATTTCATCGATGAAAATGATACAAGGGGCATTTTTCTTGGCCTGTTCGAACATGTCACGAACCCGCGCCGCGCCCACACCCACAAACATTTCCACAAAATCCGAACCGGAAATGCTGAAAAAAGGAACTTTGGCTTCCCCTGCAATGGCCCTTGCCAGGAGGGTCTTCCCCGTTCCTGGACTGCCCACCATCAAAACCCCACGGGGTATACGCCCCCCGAGCTTCTGAAACTTGGTGGGGTCACGTAAAAACTCCACCAACTCACCCACCTCTTCCTTGGCTTCATCCACTCCAGCCACATCGGCAAAAGTTACCGGATTGGCGTTTTCATCGAGCATACGGGCACGACTCTTACCGAAAGAAAATGCTCCGCCGCGTCCCCCTCCCTGCATCTGGCGCATGAAGAAAATCCATACCGCCACCAGCAAAATCATGGGAAACCAGGACATGAGCATGTTCATAAAGAGGGAAGGCTCTTCTTCTGGCTTGGCTGAAACATTGACCCCATATTTCAACAGGTCGCTCACCAACCAGGGGTCCGATGGAGTAAATGTGGTAAACGGCTTACCATCGGAACGCTCGCCCCGCAAAGCACGACCATCGATGATGACCTTGCTGACATGACCGGCCTTCATTTCGTCGATGAACGATGAATAACTCAGTACATCGCCGGAAGGCTGATGCGTCTGGAACTGACTGACCAGTAACATCAGAACCAACCCGACAAAGAGCCAGGCCAAAACATTTTTTACGATGCTGTTCAAGAAAAAACCCTCCAAGCCATGATGCCAAGAAACTTCCGGGCTGACCCTGCGAAGGGTCATTGTACGCCCGAGCGTGCTCTACCGTGTCATTCTTCAACCGCTCCAACACCAGAAACTATGGGTTTGAGCCCCTGCCCCAACAAATACACTTCCGAGCTGCGATCACGAGAGGCCTCGGGTTTACGCGTCACCACCCGCACAAAACTTTGGCGCATGCGTTTCACATAACCTTCAAAATCGGCTCCATGAAAAGCCTTCACCAGAAATTTTCCTTCGGGCGCCAATACGGCTAACGCAAAATCCAGTGCCGCATCCCACAACTCCGCCGCCCGCGCCTGATCATACAAGGCCACTCCACTGATATTGGGGGCCAAATCCGATAACACAAGATCAACCCGACGATTTTCTAGCATTTGCTTCAGCTTTTCCTGCACATCCCCGTCCGTAAAATCCCCCTGAAGGAAGTGAACCCCCTCAAGAGGGACCAACGGCAGAAGATCGATCCCCACTACCATGCCCTGCCGCCCCATCCGCTGCCTCGCGACCTGAGACCACCCCCCAGGGGTGGCGCCAAGATCCACCACTGTCATTCCGGAGCGAAGCAAACCATCCCGTTGATCAATTTCCAGCAACTTATAGGACGCCCGCGACCGATACCCTTCGCGTTTCGCCTTTTGGACAAAAGGATCGTTGATATGTTCCCGCATCCAGGCTTTACTGCTTCGTGTTGGTTTCATCGTGACCGATAGAGAACAAATACCTTGCCAATCTGCTGTACCGGAGCAGCAGACAAACGCGAGCAAATCGCATCGATCAGCGCTGTACGATCTTCTTTTTCACTGCCTTTCGCTTTGATTTTTATTAATTCATGGGCCCGCAACGCGCGCTCGATTTCGAGCATGACGGCATCGGTCAATCCGGCCTGGCCCAAGAGCACTACGGGATTCAATGCATGGGCCTTTTGGCGCAGAGCTACCCGTTGTGCTGGAGATAACACCCCCGCCACGCCTCCCTCGGGCAAAGTCACTGCGGCGGGCGGTTTTGGCACAACTTTGGGTCGCGCTGACGTTTTGGTGCGGGACTTGCGAGGATCTCGTAAGTCTTTTACAAGTTTTGCGGGCCTGGGCCCAGTAGAACGAGGACGCCTAGCCTCAACCATAACGGACTTCACGGATTTCATATTCTCGGACCCCCCCCGGTGCATTCACTTCGGCCACATCCCCTGCCGACTTGCCAATCAGAGCCCGAGCCAAAGGCGAACCCACGGAGATTTTTCCTTCCTTGATATCCGCCTCGTCATCACCCACAATTTGATAGGTATGGATATCTCCCGTTCCCAGGTCCTCCATTTCCACCGTTGCGGCGAATACACACCGACCATCGGCATCGAGAGAAGCCGGATCGATAATCTGGGCATGAGATAATTTGGACTCCAATTCGGCGATACGCCCCTCAATGAATGACTGCCGTTCCTTGGCTGCATCGTATTCCGCATTTTCCGACAGGTCACCCTGAGCGCGCGCTTCACTGATGGCCTGAATGACTGACGGACGTTGCACATGCTTCAGCTGATGCAACTCTGCCTTGAGTTTTTCTGCTCCCCGTACTGTCAACGGTGTTTTATTCATACTTCACCTACTCCTTGCGAATACTTTATTCTTGATTTGATGAATTCATGCGCAGTCAAAGGTTCAAACTGGCATGCAAGCTTTGGAGTTCGTAGATCTCGGTTGCCTGGCCCAACTTCATGCCCATGCATGCAGCCCGAGCACCCGCTACCGTCGTGTAATAGGTGACTCGCCCCTGCAAGGCCGCATTGCGAATCGACCAGGAATCTTGCACCGCCCGCGATTGCTCTTCCACCGTATTGATGATGAGCACAATTTCCCGGTTCTTGATCATATCCACGATATGGGGACGGCCTTCCGTGACCTTGTTCACCAGGGTCACCTTAAGCCCAGCCTGAGCCAAAGCGGTTCCCGTTCCGCGGGTGGCTACCAGCGTAAATCCCATCTCAGTCAACTGCTGCGCAATATCGATGAGAGGAGCTTTGTCGGCATTCTTGACACTCAAAAACACCTTGCCACTGGTTGGCAACTTGACTCCTGCTGCCCACTGAGATTTGACGAAGGCCTCGGCGAAAGTAGCGCCCACCCCCATCACCTCTCCGGTTGACTTCATTTCTGGTCCCAAAATGGGATCCACTCCCGGGAATTTGGTGAACGGAAATACGGCTTCCTTCACTGCATAGTATGAGGGAATGATTTCGCCTGCCACCCCCTGATCATGCAGCGACTGTCCGACCATGCAACGGGCAGCAATCTTGGCCAGCGGCCGACTGGTGGCTTTCGCCACATAGGGTACAGTACGGGAAGCGCGTGGATTGACTTCAAGGACAAAGACAGTATCCCCCTGCAAAGCAAATTGCACATTCATCAGCCCTACTACACCCAACGCTTTGGCCATGATTGTAGTTTGCCGGCGCAGTTCATCCTGTATGGCGGGTGATAAACTGTAGGGAGGGATGGAGCATGCCGAATCTCCCGAGTGTACCCCCGCTTGTTCGATGTGTTCCATGATAGCACCGATGATCACTTGCTGACCGTCACTTACCGCATCCACATCCACTTCGATGGCGTCGTTGAGAAAACGATCCAGCAACATAGGTGAACGGGACGAAATCGCAATGCCCTGCATCCCTTCTGCATCGGTAATGACTTCGCGCAGATATTTTTCCAGATCTGCTGGGGTATGGACAATTTGCATGGCCCTCCCCCCGAGTACGTAACTGGGGCGGACCACCAGGGGGTATCCCAATTCGGCAGCCGCAGCCATCACCTTGGAGCGTTCATCGGCAATCCGGTTATCTGGTTGTCGTAGCCCCAATTCCATGAGCATTTGTTGAAAGCGCTGGCGGTCTTCCGCACAATCAATACTGTCCGGAGATGTTCCTATGATGGGGACGCCGGCCGCCTCCAAACCACGCGCCAATTTCAGAGGCGTTTGCCCACCAAACTGCACAATGACTCCCATGGGTTGCTCCAGCGCCACAATTTCCAGCACGTCTTCCAGAGTCAAGGGCTCGAAATACAAGCGATCTGATGAGTCATAATCGGTAGAAACCGTTTCCGGGTTGCAATTGACCATGAGTGTTTCATAACCATCTTCACGCAAAGCCAGGGCCGCATGAACACAGCAATAGTCAAATTCGATTCCCTGGCCGATACGGTTTGGCCCTCCGCCCAACACCATGATCTTGCGACGTTCTGTGGGCTGAGCCTCACATTCTTCGTCATAGGTCGAATAGAGATAGGCCGTCTGGGTAGAAAATTCGGCAGCACAGGTATCCACCCGTTTATACACTGGCCGTACCCCAAGGGCGTGTCGTGCATCTCGCACCGTTTGTTCCGCCGTGTTCAATAAATGGGCCAAGCGCCGATCGGAAAAACCCTTGCCCTTGAGCTCTCGCCACCGGGCCTGAGTCAAGCTGGATACGGACTCGTGACGCACCGCTTGTTCGGTCATCACCAAATCCTGCACCTCTGCCAAAAACCAAGGGTCCACATGGGATAAGCGATAAATATCTTCCAGTGACATACCGAGTCGGAAAGCATCAGCCAGATACCAGAGTCGATGAGGTCCGGGGCTCGCCAGTTCGGTTTCAATCAATGCCTGATCGGCACAGATCTCATCCAACCCATTGGCTCCAGTCTCCAGTCCGCGCAGAGCTTTCTGCAAGGATTCCTGAAAATTTCTTCCCATGGCCATCACTTCCCCCACCGACTTCATCTGGGTGGTGAGACGATCATTGGCCTGGGGGAATTTCTCGAAGGCAAAGCGCGGAATCTTGGTTACCACATAATCAATGGTAGGCTCAAATGCCGCTGGCGTAGCGCCGCCAGTAATTTCGTTTCTCAATTCATCGAGAGTGAAGCCCACCGCCAACTTTGCAGCGACCTTGGCAATGGGAAACCCCGTGGCCTTGGAGGCCAAGGCCGAAGAACGGGATACCCGCGGATTCATCTCGATAACGATCATGCGCCCATCGACGGGATTGATGGCGAACTGTACGTTGGAGCCCCCGGTTTCCACTCCGATTTCGCGCAGTACCGCCAGCGAGGCATTGCGCATGATCTGATACTCTTTGTCGGTCAGGGTCTGGGCCGGAGCCACAGTAATGGAATCGCCGGTGTGCACTCCCATGGCATCAAAGTTCTCGATGGAGCAAATGATGATGCAATTGTCTAAGCGATCGCGCACCACCTCCATCTCAAATTCTTTCCAGCCAATGACCGATTCTTCCACCAGCAACTCACGGGTCGGAGAAGCTTCCAGTCCGCGCTCGCAGATGGCCAGAAATTCTTCTTGGTTATAGGCAATCCCGCCACCACTGCCCCCCATGGTAAAGGAAGGCCGAATGATCGCCGGAAAACCGATCTGCGCCTGCACCTGCTGCGCTTCTTCCAGACTGTGAGCGATGGCGGAACGGGGGGTAGAGAGCCCGATGCGGGTCATAGCGGCCTTGAACTTTTCCCGATCCTCGGCCTTATCGATGGCTTCTTTACGGGCGCCGATCATTTCCACCCCATAACGCTCCAACACCCCTTCCCGCGCCAGATCCAGCGCACAATTGAGCGCCGTCTGCCCTCCCATAGTGGGCAAAAGCGCATCGGGGCGTTCACGCTCGATGATGCGCGCCACGGTCTTCCAGTTGATGGGTTCAATATAAGTGGCATCCGCCATTCCGGGATCCGTCATAATGGTCGCCGGGTTGGAGTTCACCAGAATCACGCGATACCCTTCCTCGCGCAGAGCTTTGCACGCCTGAGCCCCGGAATAGTCAAATTCGCAGGCCTGGCCAATGACAATAGGGCCTGCCCCGATGATGAGAATGGAACGAATGTCAGTTCTTTTCGGCATAGCCCCTCAAACCCTGCGCTCTTGCATGAGACGAACGAAACGGTCAAATAACCCAGCCGCATCATGCGGCCCCGGACTGGCTTCGGGATGACCCTGAAAACCGAACGCCGGTCGGTCCGTGCGGGAAATTCCCTGCAAGCTGCCATCAAATAAAGAAATATGCGTCACTTCCAGATGAGCAGGCAAACTGGCCATATCCACAGCAAAGCCATGATTCTGGCTGGTGATCATCACCCGTCCGGTCACTTTATCGAGCACGGGATGATTGGCTCCATGGTGGCCGAACTTCATTTTCAGGGTGCGCGCCCCAGAGGCTAAGGCCAGCAGTTGATGCCCCAAACAAATGCCAAAGGTGGGTACGCCCGACTCTACCAGATGACGCACCGCTTCGATCGCATAAGTACAGGCCTCGGGATCCCCCGGACCGTTGGACAAAAACACTCCATCCGGACGACGCGCCAAGACTTCGGCGGCGGGGGTTTCGGCCGGCACCACTTCCACGACACACCCCCGATCCACCAACATTCTAAGAATATTGCGCTTGATGCCGAAATCGTAAGCCACCACACGAAAGCCGGGGGAACCAGACGTCAACCCCGGCCGATGACCCCAACTTCCCTGCGACCAGGAATAGGATTGAGGGCAACTCACCACCCGCGCCAAATCCATCCCCTCCATTCCAGAAAAGGCACGGGCCGCTTCCAGCGCAAGCCCCACATCTTCATCGCCAGCACGCACACAACCGCTTTGCGCACCTTTTTCCCGCAATAGCCGCGTCAACCGCCGAGTATCCACCCCAGCAATGGCCACAATACCGCGCTGAAGCAATGCATTCGTCAAGGTTTCCTGGGCACGCCAGTTTGAAGTCCGATGCGGAACATCTCTCACCACCAACCCCGCCGCCACCACGTGCTCCGCTTCGTTGTCATCTTCGTTGAACCCGACATTGCCAATATGGGGACACGTCAAAGTCACAATCTGACGACAGTAAGAGGGATCCGTGAGGATTTCCTGGTACCCGGTCATCGCCGTATTGAACACCACTTCACCCACACTCTGGCCCAATGCACCGATGGCATAACCGCGAAACACACTGCCATCCGCCAGCACGAGAATGGCAGGCACTCTTGATGACAGGGACGCGGCTACGACCATTGCGAAGGACTCCGAGAGGAATTGATGTGAAAAAAACGGGAAGGACGCATTCAGGCGCATCTTTCCCGTTTCCGATTGTTTCAATTCTACCGCATTATGCGCCCAAAGGCAACCCGACAGACTCTACAGGCACTCAATAAAATAAAAATAACCCATTATTTTTATAGTGTTACAAACCAAGCACCGCGCGCATATCAAACAACCCAGGGGCCTGCTGAGCCACGAAGCGCGCAGCACGCAGCGCCCCCAGCGCAAAGGTGGCGCGACTGCTGGCTTTATGGGTGATTTCCACGCGCTCTCCCTCAGCCATGAATGACACCGTATGATCGCCTACCACATCTCCACCACGTACCGTAGCAAAACCCACCGTCTTGGGAGGACGCGCACCCGTCACGCCGGAACGACCATACACAGCCACATCCGCCAGATTCCAACCCCTTTGTGCCGCCACCACTTCACCCATGCGCAAGGCGGTGCCCGAAGGCGCATCGACCTTGTAACGATGATGGGCCTCGGTGATTTCCACATCGTAGTCCGTCGGCAATAGCCGAGCCGCCTGCTCGAGCAGTGCCAGAACAACCGTCACACCCACACTCATGTTAGGCGCAAAAACAATGGGAATATGCCGACTGGCATCAACGATCTGCGCTTTTTCATCCGCCGCAAACCCAGTCGTGCCGATAACGATGGCACGACGATGGCGGACGCACGCCTCAAGGTGGCTCAAAGTGGCCTGAGGCCGAGTAAAATCAATCAACACACTGGACCCAGATAGCGCTTGGGACACATCACTGGTGATACGCAACCCCAATGGTGATCCCAACCAATCCCCAGGGTCCCGCCCCAGAAATACACTTCCCGACTGCTCCAGTACTCCACCGAGGGACAAATCCGGCGCGCCGATCACCGCCTCCACCAACGCACGCCCCATACGCCCAGTACAGCCTGCAATAGCCAGCGTCAGCATCTTTCCGTCCTATTTCCCAGTATCAAGCACATTCCCCTTAGTATCCGCCGTCGTCGATCCGGGTGGCGATGAATCCAGAACCGGCCCATCGGCCGGCGCAGCACTCACCCCGGAGGGGCTGTCTGCCTGTGCCGGAACGGCGACAGGAGGCGCCGCAGGAGCAGGTGCTGCGCCCGCATCGGCCACCGGTTTGTCAAACGCGTAGTTGGTTTCGTAGCGCGCCAACACATCCTTGGTGAAATAGACCGTGAGGTTATGCGGCTCACTCAACTTTCCATCCGTCCGCACATAATAAATATAGTCCCAACGGTTTTGGTGAAAGGGATCTTTGAGTAACGGCGTCCCCAAAGTAAATGCCACCTGAGCCCTGGTCATCCCCTCCTTGAGACGAGACACCATTTCGGAGTCGATGATCACTCCTTGCTGCACATCCAGAGTATAGGGTTTGAGCCATGAACTTCCCGGGATATAGTCCACCCAACTCGATCCCGTTGAACAGCCTCCCATCAGCAGACCCAACCCTACCAACCCCACCTTTTTCACGGCTATTTTCATCGTCTCATCCATTTCTTCAGAATACACTTATAATGATACCCCATCTTCTTGCCCTTTCGAGGTCACATGAGCGTCCCCCAAGATCTTAAAGATATTGGTCTGAAAGCCACGTTACCGCGCCTCAAAGTATTGGCGCTGTTCGAGTCCAGTGCCACGCGCCATCTTGGCGCCGAGGAGGTGTACAAACGACTGCAACTCGACGGCCTGGACATTGGACTGGCAACGGTTTACCGCGTACTCACCCAATTTGAACAAGCAGGACTTCTGGTACGACATCATTTCGAAAGCGGGAAAGCGGTATTTGAACTCAACCAAGGGACCCATCACGACCACATTGTCTGTTTGCAATGCGGCCATGTGGAAGAGTTTTTTGACGCCGATATCGAAAACCGCCAAGCTGAAATCGCCCAACAACGAGGATTTGCGATTCACGATCACTCGCTGCAGATCTATGCCAACTGCCTGCGCAATCCTTGCCCCCACTGCCCCACCAAACCCACTTAAAGTACCGATTTCAGGGTACTGCCCATTTCCGCAGGGTTGCGCGTGATTTTGATCCCACACTCTTCCATGATCGCCAACTTCTCCTGCGCCGTACCCTGTCCGCCAGAAATGATAGCGCCCGCATGTCCCATGCGTTTCCCGGGAGGTGCCGTCACACCAGCGATAAAACCGATCACCGGCTTGCGCATGTGCTCCTTGATCCAGCGGGCGCAAATTTCTTCATCAGACCCGCCGATTTCTCCTACCATAATCACCGCTTCGGTAGCGGGATCGTCATTGAACATTTGCATGACTTCCAAATGTTTCATGCCATTTACCGGATCGCCGCCGATCCCCACGCAAGTGGACTGACCAAGCCCCAGTTCGCGCAACTGCCCCACCGCCTCATAGGTCAGAGTCCCTGAACGGGAAACGACACCAATAGGGCCCGGTTGGTGAATATGGCCCGGCATGATACCGATCTTGATTTGTCCTGGGGTAATCACACCGGGACAATTGGGTCCAATCAATCGAGATTTAGAGCCGCGCATGCGATAGCGTGTGCGAATCATGTCACGCACCGGAATTCCTTCGGTAATACAGATCACCAGTTCAATACCTGCAGCTACGGCTTCATCAATGGCCGCCGCCGCGTACGGAGGAGGCACATAGATGACGGAAGCATTGGCTCCTGTCTGTTCCCGTGCTTCGGCCACCGTATTGTAAATGGGAACCTCTTCCACACTCTGCCCCCCCTTTCCGGGAGTAACGCCAGCCACGAAACATTCCGTTCCGAAAGCGTAATCGCGGCACAGACGGGTATGAAACAACCCTGTTTTACCAGTGATCCCTTGGGTCAGCACCCGCGTATTTTTATCGATCAAAATTGACATGTCACCCTCGCGCTGCGGCCACCACCTGCGCTGCCGCATCCGCCATATTCACAGCCGACAGGATGGGCAGGCCGGAATCCGCCAGAATTTGTTTTCCCAACTCCACATTGGTCCCTTCGAGACGAACCACCAAAGGCACAGCCAAGCGCACCTGACGTGCGGCAGCCACTACCCCTTCGGCGATTACGTCACACTTCATGATGCCCCCGAAAATATTCACCAAAATCGCCTTGAGCCCGGGATTAGACAACATCAATTTGAAAGCTTCGGTGACTTTTTCCGTAGTGGCGCCACCACCCACATCCAGAAAATTCGCCGGATTACCGCCATACAGTTTCACGATATCCATAGTCGCCATGGCGAGCCCAGCCCCATTCACCAAACAACCGATGTTCCCCTCCAAGGAAATATAGGACAAACCAAAACGCGAAGCTTCGATTTCATTGGGATCTTCTTCGTCCAAATCGCGCCACGCCTGAATGTCCTCATGACGGTACAAGGCATTGGCATCAAAATTGAATTTGGCATCTAGGGCAAGAACTTTTCCATCGCCCGTTACGGCCATAGGATTGATTTCAGCCAGACTGGCATCGGTGTCATCGAAAGCGCGGTAAAGTCCCAGCATGAGATCTCGGGCTTGCCCCACCAAGGACTCCGGCACCCCAATCTGACGCGCCAAAGTCTCCGCTTGCTCGGGCCGCAACCCCACCCCTGGATCCACCTGAGCGGTGTGAATTTGTTCCGGATGGCTGGCCGCCACTTCCTCGATGTCCATGCCTCCAGCCGCACTGGCCATCAGGGCTACTTGCTGGGTATTCCGGTCAACCACCATGCCCACGTACAGCTCCTGACGAATATCAGCGCCTTCCTCCACCAGCAGGCGATGCACCGTTTGCCCATGGGGACCCGTCTGATGGGTCACCAACTGCATGCCCAAAATCTGGCGCGCAGCAGTTTCCAGCTCGTCATCGGTACGCACTACTTTGACCCCCCCCCCTTTACCGCGGCCCCCTGCGTGAATCTGCGCTTTGACAACGCGCACTCCCGCCCCCAAAGTATGGCCCGCAGCCACGGCTTCTTCCACGGAGAAACATGGAACGCCCCGGGGAACTGCCACGCCATAGCGTTGCAACAAGGCTTTTGCCTGATATTCGTGAATTTTCATGGTCCGCTTGGTCTCACCCAAAAGTGGAATAAAGGTCGATTGTACCGCAAAGCCAAGGGTTTTCCTCAGGACTTGAGCGCCGACCAATGGGGATAGAACCGTGCCACCACTTCCCCAGAAGTACTCAGGGCATGACATCCATCCAGATGAGGGGGTCGCTCTACCGCATCCGGTTTGAGGGTTCCGTAACGGGTCTGGAATGCCACTGTCGCTACCACCCCCACCAATTCCGTCAAATGCGTACAGCCATGTAGACCGCCCAAACGACTGCGTACCACCTTGGTAAATCCGGGGGCAATGGCCACTCCCTTCAACAACCCATAGGCCGGGGTAATCTTTTCGCAGGTTCCCGGATAAGGCCGACTGTTCATGCGGGCTTCGGCTTCCTGGATCACCATGTCGTCATTCACCGTCAAACGCAGAAACATGTCATGAATCGGCTCTCCGGCAGGGAGTTTACCCTGGACCATGTCTGCCTCATGCCCTTTGACATCCCGCAACCATCCTTCCACATCGTAGCACCCGTCCGCACGAGCATAACCCTTCACTTCTATGGTGCGCTGATGCAACAGCTCGCGGTCCATCGTCGTCATATACCCCCCTGAGTAAAAATTTCACGCATAATAGCGGTGCTGCCAGTCACCACTCCGAGATTTCTGCTGTGCGTCAATTCCATTCAATTCTTGCGCTTCTCTGTGGCCTTACGCTGCTCATCATCGTCACAACACTACCGGCAGAGGAATGGTTACCTCCCGATGATTCAGGAGCGGCCCCTCAGCCCCATGCTGCGACGGCCCTGACCGATGAAGAACTGCTGCGTGCCCATCAAGCCTGGCAGCAGCACGACCAAAAAACGCTACAAAGCATTGCGGACCAGGCACAGGGACCGTTATCGGATTATCCACGATATTGGGCTTTAAAAGAGCGGCTGAGCCAGGGAAATGTCTTTGTGATCCCCGAAGTTCAGGCATTTATGCGTGACTTCCCAAATAGCCCTCTGACTCCACTACTCCGCCAACAATGGCTCGACAGCCTAGGGCAAAACGAGAACTGGCGAACCTTTGAGGCGCAACTGACGGCAAGCGATATGAAGCTCCCCACTCTGGCTTGTTATCACTGGCATGCCGAACTGCTTCAGGGGAAACAGGACTTCATCGAGGGCGCTCTGGCTTATTGGAAGGCTCATGGGCGTTGGTCCGCCGCCTGCGATCCGGTATTTCGCCAACTGCTGGCCATCCACGCCCTGACTCCGGAGGATCTATGGAACGCCATGCGCCATGCCCTAGGGCAGAATCGTTTGCGCGAGGTGCACTACATCAACAGTTTTTTCCCTCCATTCCAAGGACTCGATGAAGACGCCCTGAGTCTGGCGTCGGGGCGCCCCCAAAAATACCTGGAGGACGCCCCTCCCATCGATGCTTCCGCAACCCGCAGCAGGCGCGAACTGTGGCTTTATGCCCTGCTCCGGTTGGCTTCGCGTAACCCTGATGAAGCTGCGGGATACTGGGCCGACCTGGCCCCCAATATGAATCCGCAAGATCGCGCCTATGGCTGGGAACAGCTGGCCTATAGGGGCGCCGTGAACTTTTCCGAGCATACACTGGACTGGTTTCAGCAAGACACGTCCCCCCTGGAAAACGATGAACTACGCGCGTGGAAAATTCGTGCCGCCCTGCGCCAAAAAAATTGGGACGTTGTTCTCGATGTGATGGCCCAGCTGAGTCCTGCCGAAGCCGCCAAACCCGTATGGAAATACTGGAAAGCGCAAGCGCTGAACGCGACCCAGCATCCCATCGAAGCACGCCACCTCCTCGGTGAAATCGCACAAACCCCAGGATATTATGGGCTCCTCGCGGGCGAAGAGCTCAACATCCCCTGGAAACTGACGCCCTCTCCTCCAGCCCTCGACGAGGCTACCCTAGCCAGTGTTCGCACCTTGCTGTCACGACCTTTACGTTTGCTGCGCCTGGATCTGGTCACAGAGGCACGGGGTGAATGGGTGGCACTGGAACCCTCTCTGGACTCGCGCCAGCATCTGGCCGCCGCCCAAATTGCCTCCCAGCTCGGGTGGTATGATCGCAGCATTCACAGCGCCGAACATACTGACCTGGTTGACCCTGCACTTCTATTCCCCCTGCCCTACGCCACCTTGATTCACTCCTGCGCTGCGCGCTATGGTGTGAGCGAACCCTGGATTTTGGCTGTCATACGCCAGGAAAGTCGTTTTTTTGTCACTGCCCGCTCCCGCACCGGAGCCCTGGGATTGATGCAACTCATGCCCGCCACGGCCCGCTGGTCGGCGCGACGAATCGGAATCAAGAACTACCACGCAGAAGATGCGAATGTGGCAGAAACCAATATCCCCCTGGGAACCTATTACCTCGGTCACCTCAATCAACTCCTAGGTAATCCCATATTGGCCGTCATGGGGTATAACGCGGGCCCACTGCGCGCCCAAACTTGGGCCAGCTCCGGCATTGGTGATCCGCGCATATTCGTGGAAAACACGCCCCTCGATGAAACCCGGGATTATGTCCAGCAGGTGTTGTATAACAAGGTGGTGTATGCCACTCGCTTGCAGAAGCCCAGCCCTTCCCTGCATACCCTCCTGAATACGCTGTCCCACTCACCGTGAAAATCTATGAAGTGGGTGGAGCCGTACGCGATGCCCTGCTGGGCATTCCTCTCGCCGATCGCGACTGGGTAGTCGTGGGCGCCACTCCAGAAGAAATGATATCTCTGGGCTTCAAACCGGTGGGGCGGGACTTTCCGGTATTCCTCCACCCCCTCACCCATGAAGAATATGCCTTGGCCCGTACGGAACGCAAAACCGCCCCCGGTTACCGCGGATTCGTGATCCATTCCAGCCCCTCTGTGAGCCTGGAAGAAGACCTGGCCCGCCGGGACTTGACCATCAATGCCATGGCACGGGATGAACAGGGTCAGTTGATCGACCCCTTCGGCGGTCAACCTGACCTCACGGCACGCATCCTGCGTCATGTCAGTCCAGCATTCACCGAAGATCCGGTGCGCCTGCTGCGGGTGGCACGCTTCAGCGCACGGCTGGCACCCTTCCACTTCACCGTGGCAGCGGAAACTGTAACGTTATTGCGAAAAATGGTAACCCATGGGGAAATCGATGCCCTAGTCCCAGAACGCGTGGGGCAGGAATTGGAACGGGGTCTCGACTGCTCTACCCCCTCGCCTCAATTTGCCCAACTCGCAGAATGGGGCGCGCTTCCACGGCTGTTTCCAGGCATTGAACCGTTATGGGAAACCAACGCTTTTGCCTCTGCGCGAGGGATAGATATGGCGGCCAGTCTGGGACTGCCACGGGCAAGTCGGTGGGCAGTCTGGCTCACGCTACTGGCCCACAATCACCCTGCCACCCTATGGCGCCCACTGCTCGACGCCTGGGCAGAAAAACTGCGCTGGGGTCATGCCCAACGACAATGGCTAACACTATCCTTGGCCCATGGCGCAGAACTGCGTCATCTCCCAGAGCATGGAGCAGAACTCTGGCTTCCCCTGCTGGAACGCTGCGACGCCTGGCGTCGCCCAACCCGCTTCGCCGAGTTTTTAGCAGTTCAATGGTGCGTGGGCACCATACTCGAGGACGTTGTTCCCCATCTGGAACAGCGGGGTCAGGAAGCCCTGAAGACTTGCCAAACCCTGGACCTTCATTCCTTGATCCAGACCGTCCCTTCACCGCGCGACATTCCTCAAAGGGTGCACGCGGCCCGCCTGGAAGCGCTACAAAATCTTGATCGGTCAAAGACCCAGGGCTGATAAGGCCAGCGCACTTTCACGCCCCCGTCCCAAGACCAACACCTTGAACAATTCGCCCATTTCTGCCGGACTTAACAGCTTTTGCACCGCGCTCACTTCCGGAAAGTAAGCGCTCACATCTTCAGGGTTCAAGCGATCCAACTCAGCGGTGATCCCCTCTTCAATCAACCATGCAGCCTGGGACTGCCAGGATTCTATCTGGAGACCAGCGGCACGTGCGACTGCAGCCGTCCGGGTAAAATCCACGTGGGCCGTCACATCCTGCAACCCCGGAAAGAGCAGGGGGTCCGTATGGGCGTGGTGACGATAGTGACACATCAGGGTTCCACCACTTCGTTGCGGGTGGTAAAACTCCCGCGCAGGAAATCCATAATCAATAAAAAATGCCCGCCCTGCCGCCAAAGTCCGCCCCAGCAGCGTCATCAAACCCTCAATGGCCGGCGCCACTTCGGTATCATAACCCTCTGGGTAGCCAGACATCATAGGCAATCCTGCAAGCAAAGCCGAATCCGCCGACAGCTCGCGGCTCTGCCAAAGCCATTTCCCTGAATCCAGGGCCAGCCCCCATTGATGCCACTGTCCAAGGGACCAGCGCAAGCGCTGGACCGGCAGCGCATCCAAAACTTCATTGGCCAATACTACCCCCTCCAGGGAATCCGGCCAGTGATCCAGCCACTCAATCCGTTGTTTCAGCGCCAATGGTAACTGGGCAAGTTTTTCCTCCTGCCGCTGGCGCAAGTCAGCACTTACTTCCAGAATGAAATAATGCTGTGGCAGCTGTTGCTGCTGAGACAAGGCGACAAGCAGATCGTAAGCCAATTGTCCTGAACCCGCCCCGAGCTCTAACACTGAGGTCTCGCGTCCCTCGAGTTCGCGCAAGGTTCGCCCCACGGGATGAGCCAGGGTACGCGCAAACAGAGGAGTCATTTCTGGCGCTGTGGTGAAATCTCCCAGAGCCCCCAGTTTTACCGCTCCGGCAGCGTAATACCCCAATCCTGGGGCATACAGCAGGAGTTCCATGAACCGAGAAAAATCGATCCACCCTCCCGCATTTTCAATGACCTCATCGATGTGTGTACGCAATCTCTGGCTGTGCTTGCGCGCCTCTTCCGCCGGGAGAAGAGATTCCGGAATAATTTGCAAAATACTGATATCATGGTCATATTTCATATATTTCAGGGCATTTGATGAAGTTTTTCTGGCAAATTGCAATTTTTTTTATACTGCTCAATGGGGCATGGTATCTGACTTATTCGGATAACATTTGGGTGTATGGTACGGGATTCGCCCTCATGGGGTTGTTGATGATTTATTCCCTGATGATTATCCTCAAAATCCTGCGCAAAGCCCCCCCCACTCCCCATGACTAACC
>JAAGNR010000040.1 GCA_010435995.1 Ferrovum sp.
AGCCTACGAAGTATGCCCGGTGCCAGAATAGAGGCTTACTGTAAAACTTGCCAAGATGCTCTGCAAACCTGTTTCTTGTTCTGCGTGCGCTGGCCGTCTATGGTATTCAAGAGCCAACCGACAAAGATACAACCGACTGGCTAATCCAGTTTGACGAAGCAGAATTGCGCAAGATGACTGCTGGGCTGGATCGTGGGGTTACTTTGCCGCTGGCTGGGAGCGATCATCAGCAATTCGATTTCTCGAAAGTTCAGAAGAAACGCCTGCTTGCCCAGGAACGCCACAAGAAACGCTGGCAGCGCCGTCAGGCAGGACGGGTCAAAGGCTCGTCTAATTGGGTCAAGGCGAGGCACAAAGTAGCGCATTACCAGCGGTATGGTGCTGATGTACGTCGGGATGTGGCCCACAAAACCAGCCATGCGCTTGCCAGCGATCTACGTTACAAGCTGTTTGTGTTCGAGGCGCTCAAGGTCAAGAACATGACCGCGAAGGCTAAGCCGAAGCAAGAGGAGCAAGGCCGCTGGATCAAGAATGGCGCTGCCGCCAAGTCCGGACTCAACAAATCCATTCTGGCTTCCACATGGCGACAGACGAAAACGTATTTGCAGTACAAGGCTCGCCGTCAAGGTAAGCTGGTTATCGAAGTTCCAGCGTTTTATTCTTCTCAGGAATGTGCCGCGTGCGGCCACGTTCACCAGGACAATCGGGTATCACAAGCCGAATTCGTCTGCCTAACGCACTCTGAATGCGCGATTGGGAATTCTGCATGGCATATCGATACTCGGTACCACTGGCATTGTGCATCCTTATTCCACTGCAGCATTCCGTGCCAGTGTAATTCAAGGGGTTGAAGTCGCTGCGAGACAAGGGTTGGATACCGTGGTACTCACTACGGGTGGGCGCACCGAAAAATTCGTCATGCGCGAATTACCGGAGTTGGCACAATTGTGTTTCGTGCAGATGGGTGATTTCCTGAAATATGCGCTGGATACTTCGGTCAAACAAGGCATTCGCCATGTGGTGATTGGCGGCATGGTGGGAAAGCTCACCAAAATGGCGCAGGGAGAGACCATTACGCACGCCGGGCGCAATCCCGTCGACACCGATCTGGTGGCGGATATTGCAGCGACTGTTGGGGCTCCACCGAACCTGTGTGCGGAAATTCGAGCCGCTGAAACTGCCCGATTTGGCGCTGAACAGATGGAGCAACTGGGCCTGGCTCAGGCATTTCACTATGAACTGGGACGCCGTGTGATCGCTACATTGGCTTCGCGTTACCCGAATAAATTCACGCTCAGAGTGCTGATTTGCGATTTTGAAGGGAATAAACTGGTCGAGGTAAAACAAAGTGATGGATGAACCCTGCCGGATCATCGGTGTGCTGGATAACGGGGCGGAAGGATTGACTCCTGCGGCACTGGACCATATTAAATCAGCGGATCTCGTTATTGGTGCACAGCGTACCTTAGCGCTGTTTGAATTTCCTGAAAATGTCCAACAGATCGATATGGCAGGACAGTTGAACAAAGTTGCCGAATGGGTTATGCAAGCAGGTCAGGCAGGTCGTCGCGTAGTGGTGTTAGCCACGGGCGATCCGTTTTGTCATGGCATTGCCCCGTTCCTGATCGCTAAGCTGGGTTCTGACCACTGTGAAGTGCTGCCCAATGTCTCCACATTGCAATGGGCCTTCGCCAAGCTCTGCCGACCGTGGCAAGAAGCGAAAATTTGTTCGGTACACAATCGAGATGCGGGAGAGTGGCGGATCGGCAGTACTCCAGAGCATGGTTTATATGCGCTGTTGCAAACAGTGCGCTGTCATGACCTGATGGCGGTGTTTACCAGTCCAGAGAACACTCCGGCGCGGATCGCGCAGGCGTTGACGGTTGAAGGTTTGGGGGACAAAATTCAAATGAGTATCGTTAGCCAGATTTTTCAGGTTGAAAACCATGAGTCTGCGGAAAAAATATGGGGACCACTCCCGGCCACGCAGTGCGTTGATCTGGTCTGTACTGATCCCAATGTAGTGATTCTGCAATGGGGTCAACCGCGGGTCAATGAAGTTTTGTTTGGGCTAGATGATCAGGAATTTCTCCAACGAAAACCTGACAAGGGTTTAATCACCAAGCGCGAGGTTCGTGCCGTATCCCTAGCGCGCATGCAATTGCACAAAAGCAGCGTAGTTTGGGACATCGGAGCAGGATCGGGAGCGGTTGGCTTGGAGGCAGCGCGTCTATGTCAGGAAGGTCATGTCTATGCCATTGAAAAAAATCTTGATGATGTGATCATTGCAGGGAAAAACAGGCAACAACTGAGCATCGGCAACTACTCGCTGATCCATGACAAAGCTCCATTAGGGATGGAAAATTGGCCGGATCCTGATGCCGTTTTCATTGGGGGTTCGGGCGGGGAACTGGGCCAATTGATTGGGATGGGATTGCAACGATTAACCCCCAACGGTTGGTTGGTCATGAATTTTGTGACCTTTGAAAATTTGAATGTAGCGCTCTCGACCTTGGCAGATCTGGGTGCAGTGTGGGAGGTTACGCAGTTGCAAGCGTCTCGCAGTCAGCCGATTTTGCATATGCATCGCTTGCAAGCAGAAAATCCTGTCTGGATCGTCTCGGCACAAAGGGGACAGCCATGACGAACAAAGTGATGAGCCCCCCCTTTGGGAAACTGTTGGGCGTGTCCTTGGGTCCGGGAGACCCGGGTCTCATTACGCGCCGTGCTTGGGAAGTGCTGCACAGTGATGTGCATTGGGCTTATCCGGTGCGGCGGCGGCGTGGCGAAAGTTATGCATTGGGCATTGTGCAGCGTGCGGGACTCGTCATCCCTGAAAATAGCAGCCCGCTGCTTTTTCCGATGACCCATGATGTAGAGAAATTGGGCTTTTATTGGCTGGAAGCAGCGCAAACCGTGTTGTCCGTATTGAAAAGTGGACGAGATGTGGCCTTTTTAGTCGAGGGAGACGCCTCGACCTATTCTACCTTTGGTCATCTGGCGCGTACCCTGAAAGCCTTGGATGCTTCAGTGGGCATTGAAATTATCGCCGGTGTGCCGTCTTTTCATGCGGCAGCGGCTCGTCTGCAAGAGCCGCTGGTAGATGTGGACGATATGCTGGCCATCGTTCCAGCAGGTTATGGGATTGCCATGCTGGACAGGTTATTGGTGGATTTTGATACGCTGATTTTGCTCAAGGTCAAGCCTATCCTCAACGATATTATAGATTTTCTGGCGCAAAAAAATTTGCTGGTGCATAGCTGCTTCATTGAAAAATCCGGCGCCCCAGAAGAACGCATCGTGCGTGATGTGGGCAGTTTAAAAGGGGAAAAAGTGAACTACCTGTCTTTGCTGATCGTCAAGAATCCGGATCGGTTGCGTGGAGAAATTGCCCGCGGCTGTCGCAAGGTAACTCGGGTGGAAGCGTCATGACGGCTCCTCGTGTGGCTCTCGTTGCGATCACCAAGCATGGCGCAGCACGCGCTTTGCAACTCGGCCAACAGTTGCCTGAATCCAGTATTATCGTGGCAGAAAAATTTGCATCGCAAATGCAGGGGTTGCCTAATGTAATACAGGCTTATCAAGGTCCACTGGCCGCACAAATGGCGAATATATTTGTAGCCTTTGACCAGATTGTGTTTTTTGTTTCTCTGGGGGCAGTGGTGCGACTGATCGCCCCCCATCTGAAATCCAAGGATGAGGATCCCGGAGTTCTGGTGGTTGATGATGCTGCGCAGTTCGTTATTCCTGTTTTGTCGGGGCATGTGGGTGGTGCCAATGCCTATGCGGAACAAGTGGCGGTTTTGCTGGGCGCAGTGCCTGTGTTGACCACCGCTTCCGATGTGGGCAAAACCATTCCCGTGGATATACTTGGGCGCGAGTTGGGTTGGCAAGTTGAATGCCCCAAGATCAACATTACACGCGTTTCGGCTGCTGTGGTGAATGAAGAACCGGTTGCCTTTGTGCAAGAAGCCGGGGCCAGGAATTGGTGGACGCGATCTACGCCATTGCCGCACAACATTGTATTGTTCGATTGTATTGAAAAGGTGGATCTGGCTCGGTTCAAGGCAGTGTTATGGGTGACGCAGCGAAACATTGAGGCGGCTGTCTGGGAGCAATTGTCTGAACGCTTGGTGGTGTATCGCCCGCCATTGGACTCGGTTTAATGCGCGTAACGCTGGGTATTGGCTGTGACCGGGCGGCCTCACTAAAAACTCTGGAAACTGCTGTGGCGCAGGCTTTGGCCCAAGCAGGTTTACCGTATCAGGCAGTGATGGTGTGCGCCAGCATAGACAAAAAGAATGATGAGGTTGCCTTGTTACAGCTTTGTGAACTACAGGGTTGGGCATTGCAATTTTATAGCGCAGAACAATTGGCTGAGGTAACTGTTCCAAACCCTTCCGAAGTGGTGCGGAAATATATGGGTACGCCAGCCGTAGCGGAGGCGGCTGCGATGCTTGCAGCCAATACTGATATGGCAGGTTTACTGGTTGAGAAATATAAATATTGTGGTTTTGATGGCAAGAACGCCACGGTTTCAATTGCGAGAATAGCAGAATGAAAAAAGGAAAAATTCTGATGGTCGGGTTTGGTCCAGGCTCAAAGGAAGACATGACCTACCGCGCACGGGAAGCCATAGCCAGTGCGGATGTGGTCATTGGATATACCACTTACATCAAACTGGTGGCGGATTTGCTTGAAGGCAAGGAAGTGATACGCAAAGGCATGACTGAAGAGATTGATCGCTGCGTCGAAGCCTATGAGCAAGCCAAGATGGGTAAAGTTGTGGCGTTGGTATCATCGGGAGATATCGGAATTTACGGCATGGCAGGACCCACATACGAAGTGCTGTTTCAGTCGGGTTGGAGGCCTGGAGATGACATCGAAGTTGAAGTGGTGACCGGTAGTACGGCATTGTCGGCATGTTCATCATTGGTGGGTGCGCCACTGACGCACGACTTTTGTTCGATTTCGTTATCAGATTTGCTCACCCCCTGGCCAGTCATCGCCAACCGTTTATTGGCTGCGGCACGCGCGGATTTTGTGGTGGCATTGTATAACCCCAAAAGTGGGCGGCGCACGCAACAGATTGTTGAAGCACAACGCATTCTGCTTCAGTATCGCAAGGCGGATACGCCGGTGGCCATCGTCAAATCAGCCTACCGCAGGCGTCAGTCGATTCTGATGGTAAGGCTGGACGAGATGGCTGAATGTGATATTGGTATGCTCTCGACGGTTCTGATTGGCAATAGCAGTACCTTTGTGCGTGATAACTTGATGATCACGCCGCGAGGTTATGCCAATAAATATGACAAACTCACTGGAGAAGCACATGAAGGCGAGCGCGCTGGGCGCTCGTTGAGTATTGGACTAACGGGATGGAAATCTTGTGTGCGCAGTTATCTGAGAGACTCTCCCGGGTCTTCACTACAGGCCGTTGTTAAATACTTTGATATGCCATTTGAAGAAATTCTATCGGCCATCCATGGGGCGGTGGCGGAAGATACGGCTGGGAATTATTTGGCAATTCCGGTGAGAGATCCCGTACTGTTATTGAATGAGGTGAGGAACTGGGGGCAATTGCGTGCGGTAGTGCGCAGTGAGGGGGCTGTTGGAGAGATGATGCTTGACGGTGCAGATTTGAATTTGCATGGCGAACGATTGAGTCTGGAAACGAAAAATTTCCATTTGCATGTGGATTGGGGCCGGATCGTCCATGCATGGCTGGTGATACGCACTGGCCAAAACCATGGGGTGTATTTCATGGGTAACCAAGGTGAGGTTGTGTTCACGCTTGCCTTAGTTCGCCAGAATGGGGGCTTCGATACCGCTGCCGAACGGGGATACAGACAAGCCTGGGAAAGGTTGGGCGTAACACGGGAGACAGGTCATGAATGTGCCTGAAAAGCCCAAAATGATGAATTACAAGCGTCATCTATTGGTGTGCGTGGGGCCGCGGTGCAGCGAAAATGGCGAATCCCAGTCCTTATTCGACAGTTTGGGGGAAAAATTCAAAGCGGCAGGAATTGATAGTGGTGAATCGCGGGTCAAGCGCACACGCACCACTTGCTTTGCCACCTGCAAATCCGGCCCCATTCTATGTGTGCAACCCGATGGCATCTGGTACTACAACGTTACTCCTGCCAATCTGGATCGCATCATTTCAGAACATTTGGTCGGAGGGCAGCCCGTGGAAGAATTGATTTATCACCGGGGTCCGGATTGCGTATTCGGAATTGGAAAAGAAGGATGAGTGATTTGATCGGAGAATCCCCGCCGCTGATTTTTACCAGATGAGCGAAAAACCCAGTCGTTCAGGGCGGGGATGAAGTTCAGCCGTGGATGATGCCGCCTCCAAGACAGACTTCAGCCCGATATAAAACGGCAGATTGTCCCGGAGTGATGGCCCATTGCGGGGATGGGAAGGATAGGTGCAAGCGGGATGCGTCCGCGGACAGGGACAGTCGACAAGGGGAATCTTGTTGGCGATAGCGATTTTTGGCGCTGTACCCATCGCCTTCCATGGGGGCGTGCCCGCTGATCCAGGAAAGGTCTTCAGCCACCAGATGGGTGCGTTGCAACAGAGGGTGGTCGTGCCCCTGTACCACGATCAGGCGGTTTGCGGCCATATCCTTGGCTGCCACGAACCACGCTTCGCCTGCCCCCCCAATGCCCAGCCCCTGGCGTTGCCCCAAGGTATAAAACGCCAGCCCCTGGTGTTCCCCCTTGAACTGGCCTTCGGGGGTTTGCATCGGTCCGGGGGTGCGTGGCAAATAGCGTTGCAGGAATTCACGAAACGGGCGTTCGCCGATGAAGCAAATACCAGTGCTGTCTTTTTTGGTGGCGGTGGGCAACTGGGCTTGATGCGCCAATGCGCGGACGTCGCTTTTGAGCAGATGTCCTACGGGAAAAAGTGCGCGCGCGAGTTGCTTTTGATCGAGGCGGTAAAGAAAGTAACTCTGGTCTTTACCGGGGTCCAGACCGCGCAACAGTTCTACGCCATGGGGGGTATGGCGTAAGCGGGCATAGTGCCCCGTGGCAATTTTATCTGCCCCGAGGCTCAGTGCATGGTCCAGAAATGCCTTGAATTTGATTTCTGAATTGCACAGGACATCCGGGTTGGGTGTGCGGCCGTTTTGATACTCCTGGAGAAAATAGGCGAATACCCGGTCGCGATACTCTGCGGAAAAATTGACCACTTCCATGTCTATACCCAGTACATCGGCAACCGCTACGGCATCCACCATATCTTCGCGAGATCTGCATTCGGGGTCATCCTCCCAGTTCTTCATGAACAGGCCAATGACCTCATAACCCTGTTCCTTGAGTAACAGGGCACTGACGGAAGAATCAACTCCGCCGGAAAGACCGACGATTACGCGGGGTTTTGACATAGTGGGGGCAATGAAAAAAGGCAGGGAATGGTTTTTCCCCTGCCTTGGTTACGAAAGCAGCAATGATCAATTCGTTGGAGCAGCGGCTTTCTTGGCGTGATGTTTGTGATGTTTGTGATGGTGATGTTTTTTCTTGGCAGGTTTTGCGCTGTCCTGTTGCACCGCTGGAGCGGCAGCGGGAGCTGCCAAAGGAACGGCGGCAGGCATGGCAGGTGCATCGGCAGCCATGGCCAGGCCGGCAGTCAAAGCGTAGGCACCGATCAGGGTGGCAAGAAGGGTTTTTTTCATGATGTTTCCTCTAGGGTCGTCAGGTTTCATTGTGGGGTAAGGCCCAAGCCTTTCCCGTAAGCTTATCAACGCAATACTTACCAAAGCGTTGACGAAGAGTCTCTGGATTGTGATTGAGCCGGTATTTTGCGGAGAATCAAGTGGATCTTCTAAACCTCCCCATGGCTCACCTTGTGCGCTTGCAGCGAAGGCGAGGGGATTCTCGCGGTCGTGGGGTTGAGCGGAATCGGAACCCCGTCATTCTACGATGAAACAGAAATGAGCGATGGGTCTATAATGTCTTTCAGGACAATATCAATTTTCGGGTGCCCATTTGGCTCAAGAGGCACTAAAACTCACAGAGGTCAGTCATGTACCAACATATTCATATTCCCGCAGCAGGAGAAAAAATCCGTGTCACCTCTGAAGGAGCCTTGGAGGTTCCGGATCAGCCCATTATTCCTTTCATGGAGGGCGATGGCATTGGCGTCGATATTACTCCTGTGATGAAAGCGGTGGTGGATGCGACGGTACATAAGGTGTATGGAGGTAAACGGAAGATTTCCTGGATGGAAGTTTTCGCCGGAGAAAAGTCGGTGCGGGTATATGGCGATAATGTTTGGTTGCCTGACGAAACTTTGCATGCCTTGCGCGATTATGCCGTATCCATCAAAGGCCCTCTGACGACCCCTGTGGGGGGAGGGATTCGGTCCATCAACGTGGCGTTGCGTCAGCAACTGGATTTATACGTGTGCTTGCGTCCGGTCCGCTGGTTTACGGGAGTACCCAGTCCGGTGCGCGAACCCCAGAAAACCAATATGGTGATTTTTCGGGAGAACTCGGAAGATATTTACGCGGGCATCGAGTGGGCGGCTGAATCCCCTGAAGCGCGCAAGGTGATCGATTTCTTGCGAAATGAAATGAAGGTCACGGCGATCCGTTTCCCAGCCACTTCAGGCATTGGAATCAAACCGGTTTCCCGTGAAGGAACGGAACGACTGGTGCGTAAAGCAGTACAGTATGCCATCGATAACCAGCGCCGATCCGTTACCCTGGTGCATAAGGGCAACATCATGAAGTACACCGAGGGCGCGTTCAAAAGTTGGGGCTATGATCTTTGTCGTCGCGAATTTGGTGCGGAGTTGCTCGACGGTGGTCCATGGATGCGTTTGCCCAGTGGCATCGTCATCAAGGATGTGATTGCGGATGCTTTTCTTCAGCAGATTCTCTTGCGTCCTGAAGAATATGATGTGATTGCCACCATGAACCTGAATGGCGACTTCATCTCCGATGCCTTGGCTGCCCAGGTCGGGGGGATCGGAATTGCACCGGGAGCCAATCTTTCGGATACGGTGGCGATGTTTGAAGCAACCCATGGTACGGCGCCGAAATATGCAGGGAAAGACTATGTCAATCCCGGATCGCTGATTCTTTCTGCCGAGATGATGCTGCGACATCTGGGATGGGTCGAAGCCGCTGATGCGGTGCTTCGGACCATGGAAAAAACCATCGGCGATCGCACTGTGACCTACGATTTCGCCCGTTTGATGGAAGGGGCCCATCAGTTGTCCTGTTCGGGTTTCGGTGCTGCCCTCATCGCGAATTTGTAAGTCATAGGTGAGAGATTTGACGGCGGGATAAGGATGACGCTATGATGGTCCCATGCTTGAGACCATTACCATCGTACTTTTCCTTGCCGCCGTTGCCTTCGTGATGTTCACCTGAAGGGTGGTCAGCGTTGTTTCATCCAGCGCTGCTTTTCCCTTTGCCAGTCTTTTTCTTTTTCGGCTTCCCGCTTGTCATGTTGCTTTTTCCCTTTGGCTAGACCAATGTCGGCTTTGATGCGTCCTTTGCTGTAGTGCAGGTTTAACGGCATCAAGGTATACCCGGCGCGTTCTACCTTGCCGATGAGTTTGGCGATTTCTGCCGCGTGCAGGAGCAGTTTGCGGGTACGGGTGGGGTCTGGTTTGATGTGGGTGGACGCGGTGGGTAGGGGGCTGATGTGGGCCCCTAACAGATACAGTTCTCCCTCCAGAATGACCACATAGGCTTCTTTGATCTGTCCTCTTCCCGCGCGCAGCGCTTTCACCTCCCATCCTTCCAGCACCAGCCCAGCTTCGTGGCGCTCCTCGATGAAGTAGTCGTGAAAAGCTTTGCGGTTGTCGATCAGGCTCATGATAGGGTATCTTCTGCACAATCTTGTATTCTAACTCAGGGTGTGGCTGTGACGCGTGTTGAAAAGACAGTGCTGGTGACTTATTCTGCCGAAAAGATGTATGGGTTGGTGGCAGATATTCCCTCTTATCCTCGGTTCTTGCCGTGGTGTAGTGCGGCCGAAATTCATGAAGCCCAGGGGGATGAGGTGGTGGCGACGCTGCATATCAACTTTCATGGGTTGCGTCAGCAATTTACGACCCGTAATGTCGGGGTTCCCCATGAATCGGTGGTGATGGTCCTGGAACGCGGACCTTTTCAGGATTTGCGCGGTGAATTCCATTTCGGCCCATTGGGCAGTGATGCTTGTCGCATTCGATTTTCTCTGGAATGGTGCTTCTCCAATCGTCTTCTGGAAAAAGTTGTCGGTCCGATATTTCATACCATCGCCAATACCATGGTGGATGCTTTCGTCAAGAGAGCAGACGATCTGTATGGAGGGTAACATGCGGGTTTCGGTGGTGTATGCATTACCCCGGCACCAAAAAATATGGGAAGTGGAGTTGGGGCCGGGGGCTACAGTGGCCGATGCCCTGAGGGCTGCGGGGGTGATGCAGGAAATTCCTGGCATCGATTGGTCGCGCGAGGCAGTGGGGGTCTCTGGTCGGGTGCGAAGCTTGGCTACGTTGCTGAACCCTGGGGATCGGGTAGAAATTTACCGGCCTCGGCAGGTTGATCCTAAAGTGCGCCGACAGCAACGATTACAACGTCCTTAGGGGGTGGTTTTATCGCCTTCCAGGGCGAGGCGCAGGAGTCGGAGTTGAGATGGCAGTGACGTCAGGGTTTCTTCCCCGACTCCTTTGAAAACGGGTTCCAGATAGGCCAGATGAGAAGGGAATACCTGGTGGAATAGGGTTTCACCGGCAGCGCTGAGTTGCACCAGAGTGCTGCGTTTGTCCGTGGGGTGTGCTGCCCGATGAATCAGTCCTTTTTTTTCCAGACGATCCAGAACCCCCGTCAAGGTTCCCTTAACCATCAATGTCTTATGACCGATATCCCGGCAACTCAGGCCGGAGGTGTTTCCCAGGGTGGCAATGACGTCAAACTGACTCACGGTCAATCCCATGGATCGAATATGCTTGCCTGAAAAGTCATCAAACGCTTGGTAAGTGCGTACCAGCTCCCGAAGAAGCGGGAAAAAATCGCAAGAAGTACGGCAGGAGGTGGGCATAGTCAAAGGGCTTGCAAATTTAGTACGAATGCGTACAATGTGTTTTAGGTTTATTATGAATGTCAATTATATAGGAGATCGACATGCCTCACGCTGTGGAAGTTAAACAAGGACAGGAATATTGGTTATGCGCTTGTGGGAAAAGCCCCAATGGGTTGTGCAACGGTTCCCATGAGGGGTCGGGCAAAAGTCCGCAACAATATCTGGCGACCAAAGATGACACATTGTATATCTGTGGTTGTGGTCAATCTTTCGACAGCCCTTTCTGCGATGGGACACATAAGACCCTGTAAGCCCTCTTTGCAGTTGATTTAGACTTTGTCTTGATCTTAGGGGTAGAATCACGGGATGAATGAACTTTCTTCGTCCCGTGATTTATTTCATGCGCCCGTTTGGGACGCATGGGATCAGGCGTTTTATTCTCGCTCTGTCCCGCAAGGTTTGCCCCATCCTCAGTGGGGATTGTGGAACGCCGCGTTGGCAGCGCAGTTTGGTTTGCCCGTTCAGCCAACGGAGGCGTTGCTTCAGACTTTTTCCGGAAATACGCATTCCATGCCGTGGTGTTCGGCCTATGCTGGACATCAGTTCGGATCCTGGGCGGGTCCGTTGGGAGATGGACGAGCCCATACCCTGGGAACCCTGACTTCCCAAGCTTCCACTTATGAATTTCAGCTGAAAGGGGCGGGAATGACTCCTTTCTCTCGCCGGGGAGATGGTCGGGCGGTATTGCGTTCTTCCGTGCGCGAGTATCTGGCATCGGAAGCCATGGCAGGATTGAATATTCCCACGACCCGGGCTTTGGCACTCATCGCCTCACCCTTGCCTGTGATGCGGGAAACGGTAGAAACCGCAGCGATTGTGACGAGAGTCGCGCCCAATTTCTTGCGTTTTGGGCACATAGAACATTTGTCTCATCATGGTATTCATGACGCAGTCTTGCCGTTGATCACGCATTTGAATGCGGTGTACTATCCTGCGGCTGTGGCGCATCCAGACCCTGTTTTGGGATTCTTCACCAAGGTGGTAGAGGGCACTGCACAGCTCATGGCCGCTTGGCAGTCGGTGGGTTTTTGCCATGGCGTGATGAATACCGACAATATGTCGTTGCTGGGTTTAACCTTGGACTATGGTCCCTTTGCTTTTCTTGATGGGTTTGATCTTCATTATGTATGTAACCATTCGGACACTCAGGGACGCTATGCCTATGATCAACAGCCCACCATGGGTTGGTGGAATTGTACGGCGTTGGCCAGTGCTTTGCTCCCTTTTGTGCAGCAGGAAGCGTCCCTGCAAGCGGTTCTGGATCATTACTCGGTGATTTTTCAGGATGAATTTCACCGGCGCTTCCGGGCAAAGTTGGGGTTGGGTCAGGAACATCCTGACGATGAAATATTAATCGGTCGGTTGCTCGCCCTGATGCATCACAACACGGTAGATTTCACGCGATTTTTCCGCGCCTTATCGGCAGTGGAAATTCAGGAAGATCCGCGACGGTTGGCTGAGGTGCCTGAATTTCAGGGGACCCGGTCGTGGATCGAATGGTTGCATGACTACGGCCAGCGTGGGCAGCAGGAAAGTCACGACCCTCAACAGCGGGCAGGGATGATGGGCCGCGTCAACCCACGCTTTGTTCTGCGCAATCATTTGGCCGAATTGGCCATTCGCCAGGCCCAGGGAGGGGACTTTGCTATGGCGCAGGAATTACAGCGGGTTTTGGCGACGCCCTTCGATCTTCATCCGGACCATGAGGATTGGGCAGATTCCCCGCCCGACTGGGCTTCCAGCCTGTCGTTGAGTTGTTCCTCCTGAACTATGGAGGCCTCTCCCGCTCCTGAACGTCATTACCGCTACTTTGATCTGCTTATGGCAGCGTTCATTTGTATACTGCTGTGTTCCAATTTTATTGGGGCCGCCAAACAAACGGTGGTGACGCTCCCAGTTCTAGGGACCTTGACCGTGGGGGCTGGGGTATTATTTTTCCCCCTGTCCTACTTTTTTGGCGATATTTTGACCGAAGTCTATGGTTATGCGCGGGATCGTCGAGTGGTATGGGCGGGATTTGTGGCACTCGGGTTTGCGTCCCTTATGGCCTGGGTCATCGTTTCCTTACCTCCTGCTCCGAATGCTTTCATGGCGCAATTCCAAGGGCAATTGGAAGGGGTCTTTGGTAATGCCTGGAGAATTGCTGCGGGTTCCATGTTGGCCTATTGGTGTGGTAGTTTCGCCAACAGTTATGTGCTCGCCAGAATGAAGTTAAAAACTCGTGGACGTTGGCTCTGGCTTCGGGCCATTGCTTCCACGGCCGTGGGTGAAGGGCTGGACTCACTGTTTTTTTATGGGATTGCGTTCTATGGAATTTGGGACACCCATGACCTGATTCAGGTGGCCGTGTTGGAATATGGCTTGAAAGTGCTGTGGGAAATTTTGGCCACTCCCCTGACCTATGCCCTGGTGAATTTTCTCAAGCGTGCAGAACAGGAAGATTTTTATGATGCCCATACGCGTTTCAATCCCTTTTCCCTGCAATCCTGAATATGCCTGAGCTCCCTGAAGTGGAAGTCACACGGCGTGCCCTGCAGCCCCATGTATTGGGGCAGACGGTAACGCAGTGTATCGTGCGTCAGGGGCAATTGCGCTACCCCGTCGCTCCCGAACTGGCGTCATTGGGAGGGCAGAGTATCGTGGCAGTGCAGCGGCGTGGAAAGTATTTGATCCTGGAGTTTTCCTCTGGGGCGTTGATCGTGCATCTGGGGATGACCGGGACCTTGCGTTATTTTACGGCGATGCGCCCCCCACAACGTCACGATCACGTAGATTTCCTGTTTTCCTCTGGGGCATTGTTGCGCTACCACGATCCCCGTCGTTTTGGGGCGCTGTTGTGGATAACCCGGCACGAAGAAAACATGACTACACCTTTTTGGGAGATACACCCCTGTTTTACCCCCTTGGGTGTGGAACCCTTTGATGCCATGTTTGATGGGGATTTTCTGTATCGCCGTACCCGGGGTTTGCAATGCGCCATCAAGCCGCTGTTGTTGCAAGGAAAGTTGGTGGTGGGGGCGGGCAATATCTATGCCTGCGAAAGTCTTTTTCAGGCGGGTATCGATCCGCGTCGAGGGGCGGGGCGTATCGGGCGGGAGCGCTATGGGCGATTGGCCAGCGCCGTGCGTACCGTTCTTGGGCAAGCCATTGAGGCCGGAGGGAGTTCGTTGCGCGATTTTGTGGACGCATCAGGCAATACGGGATACTTTCAACTCCAGCATCAGGTGTATGGACGCACGGGACAATCCTGTGTGCGTTGCGGCGGCCCGATTCGACACATGCGCCAAGGCCAGCGGTCTACCTGGTTTTGCCCAGATTGTCAGCGTTGAGTCCCCGCTCGATGCGGGAGATGGTCTGACGATATCCTGCGCGCAGTTCCTCGCATGAGGATACCGAAAAACCCAAATCGTGGAGTTGTCCGTTATCCAGACCATAGACCCAAGCATGGATGGTGAGGGGTTGCTGCCGATTCCAGGCATCCTGGACCACCGTGGTGTGGCACACATTGAGGGCTTGTTCCACGGCATTCAGCTCGCATAGGCGATCGTGTCGCTGCTCTGGAACACAGCGTTCGATCAGGGACTCGTGTTTCTCATGGACATCGCGTACATGGCGCAACCAGTTGTCGGCGATCCCAATACGCGAACCTTTCAAGGCGGCATGGACACCGGAGCAACCGTAGTGTCCCACCACCATGATATGTCGTACCTTGAGCAGATCAACGGCAAACTGAAGTACCGACAGAGAATTCAAATCGGTATGCACGACCACATTGGCAACATTGCGATGGACAAATACTTCGCCAGGAGCCAGTCCGGTGATCTGGTTGGCTGGAACCCGTGAATCCGAACAGCCAATCCATAAATACTCCGGAGCTTGCTGACCGGCCAGTGCCGTAAAAAAATGTGGGTCCTGCGCCAGTACAGACTCCACCCACTGACGATTGTTGTCAAAGAGGTGCTGTAACGAATGGACAGGTTTTGAGTTGGCATCGGTCATTCTGTCAATCCTTGAGGCGGTAGGGGGTGGGACAGGGCAAAGCTGGAATTATACCCTGATTATTCCAAGGGCTTTTTGGTGGCCAGGATTTGTCGCAGAAGAGGAATTCCCTCCTTGAGTCCTATGATCCAAGCCACCACGGCGACTGAAATTTGCAATCCGTAGACTCCAGGCAAAGAATCGGGGCCGCGCCCCAGATCATACGCTGCCAATATTCCCAGAATCAGCAACGGCAGCCAGCGTCCCGCATGCATTCCCCAAGTCCAGCGTTGTGCCCAGACCAATCCTGCTCCAGCGCAGAGCCAGCCACCGGCTGCTCCCACCAGAACATCCAAAGGCCAGTGTACTCCCAGGGCGATGCGTGACAGACCCACAGCACAGGCCAGAAACATCAGCATCCAGAGAAACTTTGCCTGAGTTATCGGCAAACCCAGGATCAACAGTCCTATCATGGTAAAAATCGTGGTGGTATGACCTGAGGGAAAGGATCCGTGAAGCAGGCGCGGGCCGATGACGGACAAATTGGAGTAGATGAGGGGAGGACGAGGTGCATCTACCCAGTGTTTGAGTCCATGGGAAAATAGAAAGGCCAGCAATGCGGCCAACAATCCTGCCCACAGCAGATCAGGGCGACGGCGCACAAACAGAATAAGGCAAAGTGGTGTCAGGGCGGCATCGCCTAATGCCGTGAGATTCGCCCAAAGGACGGGCGGCAGAGACTGGAATAAGGCATGAAGCGTCAGGAACAACGGGGCATTGTTATGGGAGAGGGCAATGAAGCCGGCGCCCAGTAATGCCAGTGCGGGAACCAAAAATATTCGGGAGAGGGGGGGGGCAGAAAAAGTCATGTCGAATTTTACCGGATTCTTACCAGGTACAGCCCTCCGGCCTGCTCCAGCACGTCAAAAGGCGGGAGATTGGCAAGGTGGTCAGCACGGATAAAAACCACCTCCTGCGGGTGTGGTGGGTGGTTGATGGTGGAATGCCCGCTATACACGGCAAAACTGGGCATGCGATTGTCGGCCACAATGGGAAAGCCATACTGTGCAGACTTTTTTGCCAGGGCCAGAACCGGGTCTTGCTGCAGGTGCGACGCTGCGGGAAGAAAAATCAGAGTAATAAAAAGGGTACTCATTACCCCCAGAAGTGCCTGCACTGCACTGCGGTTGGTTTTCCCCTGGGGCGGCGACCACCATGA
This sequence comes from Ferrovum sp., assembly GCA_010435995.1. GTDB lineage: Bacteria > Pseudomonadota > Gammaproteobacteria > Burkholderiales > Ferrovaceae > Ferrovum. Next base: position 16,286 of record JAAGNR010000040.1, read on the forward strand.
GCGGGATAGTAGGAGCAGAACGAGACATCCTCCCAGCACCAACCCCAGGTCGATCCAGTAGCGTGGACCAAAAATCTTCGGCCCTTGGGCCAACATACTGTGCAAATAGGGGTTGTGACTCGATTGAGCAAAGTGAGTCGCGAGAAAGGGCAAGGCGCCAGCGCCCAGAATCAGCAGGGGCAAGGGGAGCCAGAGTAACCAACCGCCCTTGAGGGTGAAGTGATGCCGCGCCATGAGGAGAAACAGGGGAGGGAGGCCAATGAGCAGGTAATGGGGCAGTTTGGTGTGGGCCAGAGAAAACAGGACAAACACCACCAGAAACCAGAGCAGGAGGAATTGGGTCAGGGGTTCGGTGCGCTGTCGGAAACTGGTGCTCAGGGCGGTGAAGAGCAATTGGGTATGGGGCCAGGCAATGACCAAGAGTACGGGGAAATAGTAAAAAAAGCCCCCTCCATGACCTTGGAGGGTCCCCGTGATTCGTCCCACATTCTCCCGCCAGAGGAAGTAGTCCACGAATTGAGCTCCCATGAGATGGTATTGGGCAACATACCAGGGAGCCGCAATGACAAGAAAAATGGCCCATCCCCAGGGATTGAAGGCGGCGCGAAACCACCGTGGCCATTGTCTTTGAATTCCGTAGAACAGCAGACTGGTGAGAAGAGGAACGGCAACGGCGACGGGACCCTTGGCGAGAAAACCCAAGGCCATCCAGAGAAATACCCGGCGCTCTGCAGAACGGTCCGCGTTTTTCCAGGAACGGTAGATGTCCAGTTGAGCCAGCGTGATTAGTAAACACAGTACCCCGTCCATGGCAGCGGCATGGGCGGAAACGGTGACTCCAAGGGAAGTCAGGCATAACAGTGAGGCCAGCATGCCGGCTTCTTCTCCCCAGTGCTGTCGGGCAAAGCGCCCTAGGACGATGATCCACAGCAGGCAGGCGAGTAGAGAGGGCAGGCGAAACACCCACGCGTGAGCTCCCCAAAGATCTACCAGGGGAGCTTGCAACCAGAAAGCCAGAATGGGTTTTTCAAAAAAAGCTTGACCGTTTAGCGTGGGCGTAATGAAATCCCCGCTATGGGCCATTTCCACTGCAACTTCAGCATATTCCCCCTCATCTTCATCGAAAAGGGGGAGCTGAAACAGGGTCAGCCAAGTGGCCCCGAGCGCCAGAACCAGTAACCAGAATAACCAGCGACGGGGCATAGCACGACCCAGAACCAGGATTAACCCCCGGCGCGACGGCGAACGGGCGGCTTGGCCGGACGATCAGTCCAAGGGCCCCGTGCTTCCCGTCGATCCTGCGGCCGTCCTTGGGGAGCAGCACCTGTGCCCGCTGGGCGATGACGTGCTCCCTGAGGGGGACGACCGGAGCGCGCGGGAGCGGAAGGGCGAATGGGTTGGCGTGGTTCAAACCCTTCAATGGTATGAACCTGGATGGAACTCCCCGTAAAGCGTTCAATCCGTTGCAATTGTTGATAGTCACGGCTGCTGGCCAAGGAGATGGCGATGCCCTTGTTACCCGCCCGTCCAGTTCGGCCGATGCGATGGACGTAATCTTCAGCGACTTTGGGCAAGTCGTAGTTGATCACGTGGCTGATTCCAGGAACATCGATGCCTCGCGCTGCCACGTCGGTCGCGACCAGTACTCGCAGATTTCCCCGACGCAATCCATCGAGGGTGCGATTGCGCGCACCTTGATGCATATCGCCATGGAGGGCGGCCGCAGAATGTCCCTGACCGCTCAGATCATCTGCCAGAAGGTCGGCGTCACGCTTGGTAGCGGTGAACACGATGGCTTGATTGATGTCGGTGGAGGTCAACAGATGGGCCAATAGGCGGTTTTTATGCGCCAGATTGTCGACAAAATGCAGGCGTTGGTCGATGTTTTCGTGGGCTGCCTTGAGGGATGTGGCTTCGATTCGGACAGGGTCGCGCAGCAGCGTTTCTGCGAGGCGGGCGATGGCCTTGTCGAAGGTGGCGGAGAACAATAATGTTTGACGTGACTCAGGGGTGGCCGCAGCGATGCGTTTGACATCGTCGATGAACCCCATATCAAGCATGCGATCCCCTTCGTCGAGAACCAGCATCTCCACCTGGGACAAATCCACGCGGCGACTTTCCATCTGGTCGATCAGGCGACCGGGCGTGGCCACCAAGATGTCATAGGGGCGTGCCAGCATACGGTTCTGAACAGGGTAGGGGGTGCCTCCCAGCAGGGTGATGGTGCGAATATGTTTGAGATGTTTGCCATAGGTCTTGGCGGCTTCGGTGATTTGGCTGGCCAATTCACGGGTCGGTGACAATACCAGAAGACGGGGGCCTTTCCCTGTCAGGGGCCGGTTGGCCAGACGATGTAGGGCGGGCAACATGAATGCGGCAGTTTTTCCTGACCCGGTGCGCGATGACACCATTAGGTCGGAACCCGTCAGAAGGGCAGGAATGGCCTGCGCCTGAACGGGAGTGGGTTGGGTGTAACCGGCGTCGGCGACAGCAGCCAGTATGCGGGGATCAAGTTGCAGATGTTCGAACAGCATGGAAGTTGACAATTCACAATCCTCTAAGGGTCAGCGAAGCGGCAGGTAAAGCGGAACCCATGAGGGATCGCTTGAGCCTCTACGATAAAACAGCGGATATCCGCCGGCGTTTGTCACTAACCGGCAAAAGACATTCGTAACAACGAATGGAGAAGGTCAGGGACAATGCAACACCTGCTTGTTGCGGTGCATTGGATCCCTATAGTAACAAAAATCCGAAAAAAATGATAGTCCCGTTTGCTTATTCTTTCAAAGCACGACGCAACACCTTGCCGATAGTAGAGTGGGGAAGACTGTCGCGAAATTCCACCTGACGTGGGATTTTGTACCCGGTGAGCTGATGGTGGCAGTAGGTCAGCAAGGATTCGGTGGTCAATTGCGGATGGCGCCGCACCACGAAAACTTTGATCGCCTGTCCAGAGTGGGGATCGTCCACGCCGATGGCCGCCACCTCCTGGACATCAGGGTGTTGGGAAATCACCGCTTCGATCTCATTGGGGTAAACATTGAAACCGGAAACTTTGATCATGTCTTTTTTGCGGTCCAGCAGGAAAAGCATCTCTCCCGGACCCCAACGGCCAATATCGCCCGTTTTCAGAAATCCATCGGGCCAGAACACGGCAGTGGACTCTTCCGCTTGTTGCCAATAGCCTTTCATCACCTGGGGACCGCGTACGCAAATTTCGCCACTTTCCCCCTCTCCCACTTCATGACCCTCGTCCGTGCGTAAGGAAATTTCGGTTTCTGGCAGGGCATGGCCTATGGATCCATCAAAGCCTTCCAGAGTCATGGGGTGCAGGGTGACCGCCGGAGAGGTTTCCGTGAGGCCGTAGGCCTGATTGATGGGGCAACCGGTCACCCGGGCCCATTTCTCGGCAATCTCGGGTTGTACTGCCATACCGCCCCCCAAGGTCGCCTTGAAATGGGAAAAGTCTATTTGAGAGAAACGGGGGTGATGGAGCAGTGCGGCAAACAGGGTGTTGACCCCCGTAAAAACGGTCATAGGGAATCGCGACAGGGTTTTGACCAGCGCGGGGATATCACGGGGGTTGGGAATCAGCAGATTGGTGGCGCCAAGTTTCCAGAACAGGAGGCAGTTCGCGGTCAATGCGAAAATATGGTACAGCGGCAGGGCTGTCACCACGCGTTCTTCGCCAGGAACCAGGGCGTCTTTCACCCATTCGCCCACTTGGGTTAAATTGGCCATAATGTTGCCATGGGACAGCATGGCTCCTTTCGCGCGCCCGGTAGTGCCCCCGGTATATTGCAGAAAAGCCAGGTGGTCCGCCGTCAGGCTGGGGCAGGTAAAGGGCAGTTGAGCCCCTTGAGATAAAATAGTGTTGAAGGGTTGTGCCCCCGGAAGCGTCCAGGGCGGTATGGCTTTTTTCCAGTAATGCAGGATCTGGTTGAGGATGATGCCGCGAAACCCCATGAAGTCGCCGACTTGGGTAACGATGATGTGACGCAAACTGGGGACGCGAATGTCGGCTACCGTATGGGCGAAATTTTCCAGTACCAAGAGATATTCCACCTCGGCATCACGCAGTTGGAATTCCAGTTCTCGTGGGGTATACAATGGGTTGCAGTTAACCACCACGCCACCGGCGCGCAGGATGCCGTAGATGGCGACGGGGTATTGGGGGAGATTGGGCAGCATCACAGCGACTCGTGTGCCGCTGGACAACCCTTGGGCTTGCAGCCAGCTGGCAAAATGCAGGGCGCTCTGTTCAATCTGGGCGTAGCAAAAGGAATGGCCTAAACAGAGAAATGCTGGGTGTGCGGCATAGGTGCGACAAGATTGGCCCAGAAGACGGTCAAGGGTTTGTACGGGCGCTTCATTTTGAGAAGAGAAACCGCTCTCCTGTCCTTCGTCCGCTTGCGCAACAATGGGTCGCTTCATGATTCGGAGTTTCTCAGATAGGATGGGTTGAATCTATTCTATCGGGTGCCGGGGGATTCAACAACGGGGGGACAGCTCCCCCCGTTCATTCAGAATTGTTGATAAAGGGCAGTGTGCTGTCGCAGGCTTCGTCGAGCTTCCTGGAAATCCGGGTAAAGCTGAGCCACCGTTGCCCAGAATCGGGGGCTGTGGTTCATGTGTTTGAGGTGAGCTACCTCATGGGCGATCACATAATCCATTTCGGCAGAAGTGGCTTTGAGCAAGCGCCAGTTGAGCCGAATCCGGCCGGCACTGCTGCAACTGCCCCAGCGTTGACGCGCATTGGAAAGGGCGACGGAAGGTGTTGCCGTCAGTCCCAATTGGCGGGCAAAGAATGCGACCCTTTCCTGGTACAAGGGCAGTGCTTGAGCGCTATACCATTGAATGAGCGCAGATTCCAGACGATCGATGGAGGTGTTCAGCCAGAGGGTCTGGGGGTCGGGTTGGGAGGGGGGAGGGGCGCAGC
>JAAGNR010000041.1 GCA_010435995.1 Ferrovum sp.
GCAACAACAAACACCCCATTGAGCATCCAAGGGACGGCATAGCCGTCCGCGCTATTCATCCCCGCCCTGAACGACGGGGCTTTTCGCGCATCTGGTAAAGCAACCTCTGAACCCATGAGATTTGAATTCCTGACAATCGACAAACAGGAGTTCCCGACATTTAGGGAATGCCTGCATAGTTCCCAAATGTTCTATTAATCGAATTTTATATTCTTTGTCGTAATAAAGAATCGTCGTTAGAATGATTTTCATACCGAAAGATGCGGAGAAAATCATGTATCAGTATGACGAAATCGATCAACAACTGGTGGAAGAGCGGGTAGCCCGCTTCCGTGACCAGACCCAACGCTATCTGGCCGGACAACTTTCAGAAGATGACTTCCGCCCTTTCAGACTTCAAAATGGATTGTATATCCAAAGACATAGCCCCATGTTGCGAGTGGCCATTCCCTACGGGGTTCTGAGCGCCCCACAACTGCGACGATTGGCGTGGATTGCACGGACTTATGATCGCGGGGTAGGCCACTTCAGCACGCGCCAGAATATCCAGTTCAATTGGGTAAAACTACCACAAGTACCGGATATTTTGGCAGCTTTGGCTGAAGTGCAGATGCATGCCACTCAAACCAGCGGGAATTGCGTGCGTAACACCACCACGGATCACTTTGCCGGGGTAGCCGCAGATGAATTGATCGATCCGCGCGTCACCTGTGAGTTGATTCGTCAATGGTCTACAGGACATCCAGAATTTGCATTTCTGCCACGGAAATTCAAAATTGCCGTAAATGGTGCACTCCATGATCGTGCGGCTACGGGGGTTCATGATATCGGCCTTCTGGCGGTAACGGATGCCGTTCAGGGATTGGGATATCAGGTGTGGGTCGGAGGAGGACTGGGGCGGACACCGATAGTGGGAGAACTGGTTCGGGAATTTTTGCCCGAAATTCATCTGCTCACTTATCTCGAAGCTATTTTACGGGTATACAACCGCTATGGGCGCCGTGATAACAAATACAAGGCGCGCATCAAAATTCTGGTCAAAGCCATGACCGTAGAACGGTTCAGACGGGAAGTGGAAGAAGAATGGGACCACTGGAAAGATGGCCCGGCGACCCTCGTGAAAGAGGAAGTGGCGCGCATATCCGACCGTATTCAGCGACCCGCTTATACCGCGCAACCTGCCGGCATCCCCGCCCAGTTGGCAAGCCGGTTGCAGCAGGATCGAGCATTTGCGGCCTGGTACCAACAAAACCTTCATCCCCATAAAGTACCGGGATACACGAGCGTGGTTCTCTCTCTAAAAGCCCCAGATCAAGCGCCCGGAGATGTGTCTGCGGACCAGATGGATGCCGTGGCTGAGTTGTCTGAGAGTTTTGGGTTTGGCGAAATTCGCGTCAGCCATGAACAGAATTTGATACTCCCGGATATCCCGCAAAACCGTCTGCCGGAATTGTACGATGCGTTGGCGGGGTGGGGGTTGGTCACGGCCAATATCGGCCTATTGACCAATATCATTTCCTGCCCTGGGGGCGATTACTGCGCCTTGGCCAATGCCCGTTCACTGCCGGTGGCGCGTGCCATTCAGGATAAATTTCAGGACGCAGCGCGGGTGCGCCATATCGGCCCCTTGGATCTCAATATTTCAGGATGCATGAATGCCTGTGGCCATCACCATGTAGGGCATATCGGGATTTTGGGTGTAGACAAACATGGACGCGAGTTTTATCAGTTGACCATCGGGGGATCCCAGTCTCCCGCCCGTTTGGGCAAGGTCATTGGTCCATCGTTGCGTCCTGAGGAAGTTCCTGAGGCCATTGACGCCATGGTGGAGGTGTACTTGGCGCAACGCCTTGGAACAGAAGAAAGTTTTACTGCCACAGTACAGCGTTTGGGAATTCAGCCCTTTCGGGATGCGGTATATGCCCCAAATCAAGAGGTGGTATATGCCTGAAGTGATTATAGATCGCCGAATCGTACAGGATACCTGGCAACATTGGCAGCCAGAGCTGCCCCCTCAGGGAGATTATTGGTTTACAGTGGAAGAGTGGCGCGAACGGCGTGGGTTACCTTACCATGGCCAACTGGGGTTACAGGTGGAAACCGATCAACCGCTGGAGGAGCTTGCACCCTATTTGGCTGAAGCGGCTTTGGTGATCGTGCGGTTTTCCAGTTTTACCGATGGCCGAGGCCATTCTTTGGCTCGACTGCTACGACACCGATATGGATTTACAGGAGAACTCCGCGCTTCTGGAGACGTTTTTCGCGACTCCTTACACGAACTGGAACGTTGTGGGTTCAATAGTTTTGCGTTGCGTTCTGGAGAAACCGCAGAAAATGCGTTGTTAGGACTGGGGTTATTCAGCGAGGCATATCAGTCTTCCGTAGCCCCCCCCGAACCCCTGTTTCGTCGTCGTTTGACGGGAATTGTGTCGCGACCTGAAGGAGACTAAAAATGTCAGAAGAAAAACATGCGCAACTGGAAGCGGATTTACGCGCTTGGGTAATGCGCCTGCCGCCCCTCACCCTGGCCAGTAGTTTGGGAGCAGAAGATATGGTCCTGACCGATATGGTATTGCGCCTGAATTTGCCGGTGAGAATTTTCACTTTGGATACCGGGCGTTTACCAGAGTCCACGTATCGCTTGCTGGATCGGATATTTGAGCGTTATGGTCAGCGCATCGACGTATTCTGGCCCGAGGCTGAGGGAGTGGAGACATTACTGCAAAAACAGGGCGCCAATGGTTTCTTTCACAGCGTGGAGGCTCGCCGAGCCTGTTGTGGGGTCCGCAAGGTGGCCCCCTTGCACCGGGCACTGAAAGGGTATCGTGGATGGATCACCGGTTTGCGCCGAGATCAATCCCCCACCCGTCAGGAAGTGATGGCCGAAAGCTGGGACGACAGTTTGGGGCTGATGAAACTCAATCCCTTGGCGACCTGGAGCAGCGATGAAGTTTGGGCTTATATACAACGCCATCAGGTTCCCTATAATGCGCTCCACGATCAAGGTTATGCCAGTATTGGCTGCGCTCCCTGTACACGCGCCTTGCGCCCGGGGGAACAGGAACGGGATGGTCGCTGGTGGTGGGAACAGGCGCTCACCAAAGAGTGTGGATTACACCAGTCGGCGTTAACAGAAGAGGCAACGAGGGTAAAGGCATGAGCACTGCAGCACAAGTATCACAGCATTCCTGGGCAGCGTTAGATCATCTGGATCGTTTGGAGGCAGAAGCCATTCACATTCTGCGCGAAGTCGCTGCTCAATGCAGCCGTCCGGTGTTGTTGTTTTCTGGCGGGAAGGATTCCATGGTGGTCTTGCACCTGGCGCGCAAGGCTTTTCATCCTCAATCATTGCCCTTTCCCCTGATGCATGTGGACACAGGCCACAATTTTCCCGAAGTGGTGGAATTTCGTGACAAGATTGTCGCCCAATGGGGAGTTCAGTTGATCGTCCGGTCTGTGGAGGAATCCATTCGGCAAGGACGAGCACAGGTGAAATCGGCAACAGACAGTCGCAATGCACTGCAAGCCGTGACTTTAGTGGATGCCATCCATGAGTTCGGATTTGATGCCTGTTTGGGCGGGGCTCGTCGTGATGAGGAAAAGGCGCGAGCCAAGGAACGGATTTTCTCATTCCGCGACGAGTTCGGCGGCTGGGATCCCAAGAACCAGCGCCCCGAACTGTGGGACCTGTACAATGCGCGCGTCAACCCTGGGGAAAACATGCGCGTATTTCCCATCAGCAACTGGACCGAGACGGATGTCTGGGAATATATCTCCCGGGAGAGCATTCCTTTACCAACGTTATATTTTGCCCATCGGCGCGCGGTAGTGGTTCGCGGCGCTCAATTGGTTCCCATTTCGCCGCTGACTTCGGCACGTACGGGAGAAACAGTGGAAGAACGTTGGGTACGGTTTCGCACGGTGGGGGATATGACGTGTACTTGCCCTGTCCCGTCCCAAGCACAAAGTTTGGCCGAGATTTTGCGTGAGACCGTCACCAGTGAACTGACGGAACGAGGTGCGACACGCACGGACGATCAAACGTCCGAAGCTTCCATGGAATTGCGTAAGAAGCAAGGATACTTTTGATCCGGCAGGATGACATTTTCAGGAATCGAACATGATGGATATCACACTCAAAAAACATCAGGAAATTTTGCGTTTCATTACTTGTGGCTCGGTAGACGATGGCAAAAGCACGCTCATTGGGCGTTTGCTCTTCGACAGCAAAGCAGTGCTGGCAGACCAATGGGCCGCCATTACTGCCACGTCCACTCGTCGTGGCCTGTCTCAGGCGGACTTATCATTATTGACGGACGGCTTGCAGGCAGAACGCGAACAAGGCATCACCATCGATGTGGCCTATCGTTATTTTAGCACTCCAGCGCGTCGCTTCATCATTGCAGACACGCCTGGACATGCCCAATATACTCGGAACATGGTGACCGGAGCGAGCACTGCCGACTTAGCCATTCTATTGCTTGACGTGCGCAAAGGCGTCATGGAGCAAACGCGCAGACATGCCCATATCGTTCGCTTACTGGGCATCCGGAGCGTGGTAGCAGCGGTCAACAAAATGGATATGGTGGATTATCAGGAAGCCGCCTTTGACCAGGTGAAAAAAGATTTCATGGCCTTTGCAGGCCCTTTGGGGTTTCACAACATACAAGTCATTCCCATGAGCGCACTGGAGGGGGATGGGGTCGTAGAACGTGGCGAACGGATGCCTTGGTATAAAGGACCTCCGTTGCTGGAAATTCTTGAAACAGTCCCCCTGGACGAGGCACCGCTAAGCTCACCTTTTCGTTATCCGGTTCAGGGAGTTATGCGTTTACCCAAGGAGGAAGTCGAGGACCGACGGGGATTTTCTGGGCGCATCGAAACAGGGTCGGTGACCGTAGGTGATGAAGTCGTCGTACTTCCTGCTGGACGAAGCACGCGAGTGGCGTCTATCCGGGTATTCGAGGGCGATTTGCCACGGGCTCGCGCGGGACAATCCGTGATGCTGACGCTAGAGGACCAGATCGATATTTCACGCGGAGATATGATTGCCAGTGCGCAACAGCCCCCGCGTTTGGAAAAATCGTTCGAAGCCTTATTATGCTGGTTTTCCACCACACCCTACGATGCCTCCAGACGACTCCTGGTGCAGCAGACGACGCGTTGTGTCCCTGGGAAACTGGAGCAGGTGCATGATCGTTTGGATGTCAATACTTCCATTTCAATGGCTCATCCTGACACCGTCGAAATGAACGATATCGTGCGCGTTACCCTGCGGGTTCAACACCCCCTGGCTCTCGACGCCTATGCAGATAACCGGGCTACGGGCAGCTTCATCATAATCGATGCGCTCACTCACGACACCGTTGCTGCCGGTATGATATGCTGAAATTGCCCGCCGCCATTGTCACTAAGTGAGCTGAATGGGTTACCATAGCACTCGATATGTCACTGCGAGGTTACCCATGAAATCTGTCCTATGCTGGGGTTTGCTTGCCCTAACGCTGGCGGCGTGCGAAGACACCAAAACCAAGGAATATTATCTGGATCATCCCGAGGCTATTGCTCCAGATTTGGCCGAGTGTCAACAAGCAGGGAAGAACACTTATAACTGCAATCAGGCCAGTTTGGCAGACTTTCAGCTCAAACACAGTAAACCCACCAATACACCATGAGCTTGGGAGTGAAACCCAGCGCTCAAACGGCAAGTCTGAACTCCACCGATCAAAATATGGAGGGCAAAGCTTGCCGGGATGATAGGGCGCTGCTCTTGCGCGAGCAACGCATGACGGAAATCGTCATGCAAATTGCCAGCGATGGTTTGCATGTGGTGGATGCCCAAGGCATGCTGGTCACCATGAGTGACTCGTTTTGTAGCAGTCTGGGATACACCCGTGAAGAGCTGAGCGGACGCCATATTGGTGACTGGGATGCCAAATGGTCGGGCGCTCAGCTTGAGGAGCGCATTGGTCAGTGGTTACAAGCCGGAGATACCACTTTTGAAACCCAATATCGACATAAGAACGGCCAGGTATTTGATGTAGAAGTTCATGTCCGTGGATTCAGTATCGCCTCGGAATCGCTACTATTTTGTTCCGCGCGCGATATTTCCGTACGCAAGCAATCCGAATCCCTGATTCGTTTACAAGCTGGAGCGTTGAACAACAGTGTCAATGGCATCGCCATCTCAGACGCTACGGTAACAGATTTTCCCCTGGTCTATGTCAATCCGGCATTTGAACGGATCACGGGATATTCTTCTGTAGATGCCATTGGTCGCAATTGCCGTTTCTTGCAGCGGGATGATCGTGATCAACCCGAATTGGTGGCGATTCGAGTTGCCCTGAAAAGCGGTTTACCGGTTAAGGCAACGTTGCGCAACTATCGCAAAGATGGGCAAATGTTCTGGAATCGCTTTCAGATTGCACCAGTCAATGATAAGGATGGGCATCTGACTCACTTTGTCGCCATCATAAACGATGTGACTGAACGCAAGTTGTCTGATGACTATATTCGCCTCGTTTCGCAGGTTTTTTTGCACGCCGACGAAAGCATCTATATTACCGATCCTCAGGGACAGATCATCGAAACCAATCCGGCTTTTACCCGGACAACGGGCTATGGCCGTGAAGAAGTATTGGGAAGGAATCCGGGGTTTCTGCAATCGGGACGCCATGATCCAGTTTTTTTCGCCAATCTGTGGGCAACGGTATTGAATCAGGGCCATTGGTCAGGTGAAATTTGGAATCGACGTAAAAATGGCGAGATCTACCCTGATAAATTAACCATCTCCGTAGTACGCAACGATGATGGCACAACTTTGAACTTTGTCTGCATCTCCTCGGACATCACCGTACTCAAGGCACAGCAAAACGAACTGGAAATGATCGCCTTACATGACATTCTCACCGGTTTGCCCAATCGAGCTCTGCTCAATGATCGTTTGGCCATGGCATTAGCTGATGCCCGTCGATTCAATAAAAAAATGGCGCTATGTTTTATAGATTTGGATGGTTTTAAACCGGTCAACGATCAATTTGGACATGACAAGGGGGATCAGGTGCTGGTAGGAGTAGCCCAGCGCATGTCCGCGACCCTGCGAGCCACAGACACTGTGGCTCGTCTGGGGGGGGACGAATTTGTTATAGTACTTTCGGAGGTGGCCAATGATCAGGAGTTAACGGCAACCTTACAAAGGATTATGAAAGCCATTGCCTTACCCCACACTTTTGGAGATCAGGTGGCAACGGTTTCCGCCAGCATGGGAGTAACGGTATTTCCCGACGATGAAGTGGATGCCGAAACCTTGTTGCGTCACGCTGATCAGGCCATGTATCGCGCCAAAGAAAAAGGACGTAATTGTTTTCATTTTTTCGATGTAGTGGATGAACGCAATGCCCACTTACGTACGGAAGGACGGACTCGCGTGGAATTGGCACTAGATCATCAGGAGTTCGAACTGTTTTACCAACCCAAGGTCAACTTGCGTACGGGCCAGATCCTTGGAGTGGAGGCCCTGATTCGCTGGAACCACCCGGAGCGCGGGGTTCTTCTGCCCCGAGATTTCTTGCCCATGGTCGAGAACAGTGAAATCGAAACCCGGATTTCAGAATGGGTCATTGCCACGGCGTTTGCTCAACGGGCAGAGTGGGCGCAGCAGGGACTGGAATTGGGCATCAGCGTCAACCTGCCGGCGCGACATCTCCACGCCCCTGGTTTTGACGATTTCATTCACCAGATGATCCTGCTTTATCCGACTCGTTGTGCTCCTAACCTCGAACTGGAGGTTCTGGAATCCGTAGCGTTATGGGATATTCCGCAAGTCACACGAGCAATGGAAGCTTGCCGTCGGTATGGAGTGACTTTTGCCATCGATGATTTTGGAACAGGCTATGCTTCTTTGGATTATTTGCGGCGATTACCCGTAAGCGTAATTAAAATCGATCAAAGCTTTGTGCGCGATATGCTCACCAACCGTGAGGATTTATCCATTGTCGAAGTGGTGATCAATCTGGCCGATATTTTTAACAAGGAAGCCATCGCCGAGGGAGTAGAAACGGAAGAACAGGGGAAAGTTTTGGTTCACCTCGGATGCGTGCAAGCGCAAGGTTTCTTCATTGCGAATCCCATGCATGCAGACCAAGTGAGCGACTGGATAAGCCATTACACTCCCCCTGAATCCTGGGTTTACGCGAGCCAGTTGCGCCTGACGAGCAAAGACATCGATGTTCGTGCCATCGAATAGAGCGGCCTAGTCGGGAACAAAACGGAGCATGGCACTGTTAATGCAATAGCGCTTACCCGTAGGCGGGGGGCCATCATCGAAAACATGCCCCAAGTGAATCCCCGAACTGGCACTTAATACTTCTAAGCGGTGCATGCCATGGCTGTCATCCTCGCGCAGGATGATGGCCCCATGCACTGGATCAAAAAAACTGGGCCACCCGCTGTGACTGCCGAACTTGGCATTACTGCGAAACAGGGGCTGACCGCTCACCGTATCCACATAGGTTCCGGGAGCATGATTGTCGAGCAGGGAGCCCGTATGGGGGGGCTCTGTCCCCCCTTCAAAGGCGATGGCCCTCTGTTCCGGAGTCAATGTCCAATGCCCCAGCCAATTCCAGAAAGCGGCTTGATCCCCATTAAAACCCGTAAAACGGTTGACTTCCTGCCCATCCTGGAACAAAACCGTAGTTGGCGTAGCCCACACATTTGATTTGAGATGCCAACCCAGAGGCGCCTGAGTGGAGAGTGTGCGCGTCATGGCAATGGGTGATTTCCAGTGGACCAGTACCTGCTGTTCAAATTGGCGACAGAAACCACAGTCTACGCCTTCGAATACCACCAGTTGAGTTGATGCCAAGGCCTTTCCCTCTAACGGTGCAACGGGGGCAACTACTGCAGCAGCATGGCCGGGATAGGTGACTCCCGTACCCCCGAGTCCACAGTAACCATCGGGATGCTTTTGCAGGTATCTTTGATGGTATTCCTCGGCAGGGTAAAAATGCTCCAGAGGAGCAACCTGTGTCGTGATAGCGGAGTAACCTGCTGCACTAAGTGCCTTTTGGTAAGTACTCATGACATGGAGTGCAGCAGACTTTTGGTCTGGTTGGGTATAAAAAATCACACTGCGATAGTTGGGCCCCACATCGTTGCCCTGACGATCCCCCTGAGTTGGATCATGATTCTCAAAGAAAGCAATGAGGAGTTGCTCCGTGGAAATCTGGTGGGGATCGTAATCCACGGCCACCACTTCAGCGTGACCGAGTTCTCCAGAACCTTGGTGAGCTTCGGCCAATACAGAGTGATAGGTAGGGTGGGGATTCTTACCTCCAGCATAGCCAACTTCGGTATGAACCACCCCATGTAATGCGGATAGGCGTTTTTCTCCACCCCAAAAACACCCCATACCCAATACGATTCGTGACAAAGTGGGGGTAGCATCCGTAGATTGGGCTGTGGCGAGTGGTGGATTCAGGATCATGGCAATTATCATCAATAAAAAGTAAGTCAGGCGACGCATAGTCATTCCCCGAGCGGAAAGTATACCCTTCAGCCGAAAAAAATTGAATAGAATAAATACTCATGCACTAGACTCTGGAAACCATCTAAAAGTTTCATGGAGTCGTGAACAGAGGATAAAGCAGATCACCCTGGACGACATTACCAGGACTCAGGATTTCATCAGGTAATCTGGTAAAATACCGCCTATGGGCCCGGATGGTGAAACTGGTAGACACAAGGGACTTAAAATCCCTCGGCCATTGCGGCTGTGCCGGTTCGATTCCGGCTCCGGGCACCAAAAATAATGGCTTAGGGATAAAAACCCCAAGCCATTTCTATTTATTCAGTTGCGCGTGCCTATGACCGCCTTTCGAGAC
>JAAGNR010000042.1 GCA_010435995.1 Ferrovum sp.
ATGGAACACGCCATGGCAGAAGCCCGCTCGCTCAATCCAGAATGCCCTGCCCTCGCGGCATTCCAGGCATTGGGTCTGGCTTATGTCACTTTTGCCGTGGTTCACGGACTGGCGGGACTGTTGATTGGTGGTGCGATTCGCTTTGGCCTACCGTCCTCTTTCGGTCAGTCCATCAGAGCGCCCTTTCCCAATGCGGGTTTTCATCGCTTGCTGGCGCGTCTTACGACAAGGCAGTTCCTGCGATCCCCATTTCGCCCGTTACTTATGGTTCACTGGTAATCCGCATGCCACTGTTCGCAACTTTCTAATTCCGTGGCGCAATCAACATGGGGCGCAAATCTGGGAGTGTGACCTCAAAGGTGCAACCTTTCCCCTCCAGGCCATTCTCGAGCGTAATGGTTCCTTTCATCCGGATGACCGCCTGTTTGACAATCGCCAAGCCAAGCCCCGAACCAGACACCCTGGATCCTGCAACCCGGAAGTAGCGATCGAATACCCGCTCGCGGTCTTCCTCTGAGATGCCCGGACCATCATCGATGACCCGAAGGGTTACAAAGCCATTGTTGGATCCGATCTCGATGTGAATCCGCCCTCCTTCACCGATATAACGCAACCCATTGTCCACCAGATTGCCGACGATCGAATGAAAGGCCCCAGGGTCGCCATGCAGTGGCACATTGTCCGGAGATTTAAGCATCAACTCAATGGATCTTGTCAGGGCGACGGATACCAAGGGTGAGAGCAATTCCCGTACAGTAGCAGCGACATCAAAGGTTTTCCAGTCGCCCGAGTAGTCCGAATCAAGCCGGAAAAGAACCACCATTTGGCGCACCAGATGGCCCGTCCGTTCTATTGCATGTTCCACATTCTGGTGTGCTTCCATGCGCTCATCCGGGGTGACCGCTGAGGCCAGCACATGGGTTTGGTTGGCGATAACCGCCAACGGCGTCTGCAATTCATGGGCCGCATCGTGGACAAAGGACTGTTCCTGCTGAATTTTGCGTCTCAACCGTTCCATCAGTTCGTTGATGGCTCGTATTACGGGCTGTAATTCTTCATAGCGCATTTCTAAAGCAAGGGGGGTCAAATCATCGATAGGTCGCTGGCGCAAGGTTTCGGATAAGGTGTCCAAGGGACGCAGACCGGTATGGATGGCAAGCCAGATCGGTATCAAGACCAGTGGAAAGGCGATGGCCATTTTGAGCAACAAATCGCCGAGGACATTTTGCAGGAACAGTTTATAGAAGTATTGAAGCGGCATCGGATCTAGAATATCGATCCTGTAACGGGACGACACAACACTCGTGACGGTATAGCTCTGTCCCTTCCATTCAAAGTTGGCGGCCGAAGACAGTCCCGGAGGTCGCTGTTCCGGCAGATCGAGAGATGCATAAATCTGTCGTCCATCCTGGGTCCAGACCTGAATATGCCCACTACTCGGCCGATGCGCCTGTTGCATCTGCGCTTCGATCATCCTTTGCACGCCTTCAGCAGCCGCACGGACCTGGTCATCCGTCGAGTATCCCGAGAGCGCCTGACTCAGGGACTCAACGAAGGCCTTGCGGTTGATATCCAGTTCCCCGTCCTGATCCCTGAATACTTGGTAAAAGTTGAACAGAGTGATCACGAGGAAACTCAGGACAAAGGCAAGCAATGCAGCTACTAAAATGCGTCGCGCCAGAGTCGGTCCGAACCAGCGTTTCATGATTCGAGACGATAGCCGATGCCGCGAACGGTCTGAATGACATCGACTCCGATTTTGCGTCTGAGGTTATGGATGTGTACCTCGATGGCGCTGAAATCCACCGGATCGCCCAAGGGTTGCAAGCGACGAGACAGTTCATCCTTGGAAACCACGGCCCCGCCGCCCCGGACAAGTTCCAGCAGAATGTGGAATTCCCTCGGCGATAGCTCAAGCGGTTGGCCAGCCACTTGAACCAGATGCAGGCGCGTATCGATCCGGATATTGCCGAAGCCCCATTCGTTGTTCACTTGTTGTGCATAGCGCCGGATCACGGCACGGATGCGAGACACCAACTCAATCGGTATGAATGGCTTCAGCACAAAGTCGTCGGCTCCCCCATCGAGGCCGGCCAGTCTGTCCTCAAGGTCCTGGCGTGCGGTGATCATGATGATCGGGATCATCAAGCCTGCCGCACGCCAGCTTCGGAGCAGGTCCAGACCCGAACCATCAGGCAATGTTAAATCCAGCAGTATGCAGTCATAGGTATTTTGCCTGACGACATGGCGTGCGTCCGCAGATCGGCGCAGCCACTCGCTGCTGAGCCCTTCAGCGCGCAGGCACTGTTGCAATGAACGCCCCAGATCCAGATCATCTTCAATAATCAATAGGTGCATGGTTGCAAGATAGCCGATGTCGGCTTAAGAATTCCCAACAAGTATGCCTGACACCGAGAACTGTCACACCCCCCATGATCTTAAGGTTGTGCAAAGGTTGGGGCAGGTAGGCTGTCACCTTACGTGCAGCGAAGGCTTCACTCCAATATTCACCCACCCATGAAAGGAGAACCATGAAAAAAAGAACTATTCTTGCGGCGTTGTTCGTGATCGTCAGCGTCACCGGCTGCGCGACCAATGTTCCCATGGGGGCCCCAAGTAAAGACGAAGCTTTGAAAACTTTCGCTGCAAAGCACACCCATGCGGGCGTATATATTTATCGAAATGAATTTGTTGGCCCAATTATTCTCATGAATGTTCAGGTCGATGGACATCCTCTGGGGCAAACAGGACCAAAAGTTTACCTTTACACGGAAATTTCTCCAGGGAAACATGTGATCACTTCGACATCAATCAGTCAATTTACGGGCAATCCCGTGGATGAAACTGCCCAGCTTGAATTCGAAGCCGTTGCCGGCAAGAACTACTACATCTGGCAGGAAGTTAAGTACTCGTGGTATCAAGTCCCCCATGCAAAACTCCACTTGGTGGATGAAACCGAAGGGCAGAAGGGCGTGCTTGAAACCAAACTTGCTGTTCCTCGGTAAGTTGGGTGAGAAATCCGGTTTTACCCAGTCCAATAAGGAGAATACATGAAAAGTATCATCGCAGTTACCACACTGGCGCTCATTCTATCCGCACCGGCTTTTGCAGATAACGGGTTTTATCTGGGAGGTACCCTGGGACATAGCAATTCTGGCAGTCCCAGTTCCGTCAGCATGACGAATTCAACGGGTACAGTGGCTGGCGGATTGATCGGCTATCAATTCACCCCCTTCTTTGCGCTGGAACCACCACCTCGTCATTCACTGCTGGGCTCGGCTTTCAGTACACTGCCATGCGGCAAGTCGATCTGAGACTGGGAATGGATAACTATGTCTCAGCCATTCATTCTGCCGGAGGCAATAACGGTTTTAGTGCTACGGTCATTTCGGTCGGAGCACTCTACCGATTCGCAAACTGATTTTCTATCAACTGCCACCGACATCTACGCCACGGCCATCGACTACGACGTCACCGCGCAGGCGGCCCAGCGTTTTTTGCAATTGCGTGTCATCGCTTCGGGTATTACAATAAATTTCGATGTAATACAAAAGGAGTCATGCCATGTCAACGACACTTACCAGCAAGGGTCAGGTCACCATCCCCAAGCAGATTCGCGATGCGCTGAATCTGGCACCCGGCTGTTCGGTGGATTTTGCCGTCAATTGCGCGGGGGATGTGGTAATTCACAAGGTCGGCGCTCGGGCCAGTCATGAACCCGACCGCTTTGAGTCTGCCCGTGGCAAAGCCGACATCAAATGGCGGACTGACGATCTGATGGCACTACTGCGCGGCGAAGGGTGATGTTACTGGTCGACACCAATGTGCTGGTCGACATTCTGGAAAACGATCCGGAATGGGCTGACTGGTCAATTGGCCAACTGCGCGCGCAATCGAAAGTTCACCGGCTAGCGATCAACCCGGTCATCTACTCCGAACTATCGCTGACCTTCTCTACCGTCGAGGCACTGGACAAAACCATTGAGGAATTGGGTCTGACCTTGATCGAGATACCGCACCCGGCATTATTTCTCGCAGGCAAAGCTTTCGTACGTTATCGCCGCCAACAGGGTGGCAACAAGAACAACGTGCTTGCAGACTTCTTCATCGGTGCGCATGCGGCCGTGTCACGCTATCCGCTATTGACCCGCGATACTCGCCGTTACACCACCTATTTTTCCGATGTTCGACTGGTAGTACCAGATCAAGCATAGGGACTGAACGATGGCTTACGACGAACAAGAAACACGCTTCTTCCTCAGGTTAGTCGAACCCATCGGGTAGATACCTCCGGCAGAAGCTGAAGGACCATACGGGCAGCAAACTGCTGAACGAGCATCCACAAGACGTGTTACCTTAACCAAACATTCTCCACGACACCCAGAGCGATTCACTGAGCGCATAAAGCGTCTGGCAGTACTTGTACAATTCGTATAAAACAAACTGTCGAGTAGCTAAAGCCGTTGTTGGCGCGTAGAATGACCAATATATGATTTTTA
>JAAGNR010000043.1 GCA_010435995.1 Ferrovum sp.
ATAATGATAAAGCGATTGTGAGTACCATCATTGCCATGGCCCACAGTCTGGATCTGCAAGTGATCGCCGAAGGAGTGGAAACCAAAGCGCAGTTGGACCTTCTTAGAGAAAGCGGGTGTTTGAATTACCAAGGGTATTTGTTTGGCAAGCCCCTGCCCGTCGCGGAATTTGAGGCGCACCTCAAATCAGATTCCCTGCCAAAAACTCCCCGTGAGGGCAATTCCGCGCCCTAACTCCTAGGACCCGGTGTTCACCGTAGGCGCCATCGGTTCCGGATGGGGCGCGGGGCAGGGCGCTTTCGCCGGGATTCTGGGATGGTCGATGCGCCCATAGACGCCCACCAGTACCTCCCCGAGAATGGCGCCCAGATTGGCCGATTCCACAGCGAGGATGACGCAGAGTCCCCAGTAGTGCAGATGGAAGTTGAAAAAGAAGTCATGACTGTGATCGAGATAGTACAAGTAGAGGTAGCTCGAAAATCGAACGACTATGGGGGGAACACAAGCCAGCCATTTGGCGTGCTTGCCAAAAATTTTGGCAACCAGCAAACCGACCATAAAGGGCACCAGAAAGACATCGACGATCCACGGCAAGGTGAAGGTGGCGATTCCCCTAAACACCTCGATGCGCACTCCCAGTACCCAGTCACCCACCATGTTGAGTGCTATCCCGACCATAACGGCCACCGTCCCGGCAATCACTCTGTTATTCATGTCATACACTCCTTAACTCATTGGCACACTGGTCACGTCAATTCCTACAAGTCAAACCATTTGTGGAGGACCCCGGTACGCTCCAATGTGAAGAACAACACAATGCCTGCCAGCCCCCCGATACCGAACCAATACACTATGGTCACGTTTTCCATCTGTCATTCCCCCCCCGTCAGTTTTTATGATGATGTGCCGCTGAACAGGCTTTACATTACAGGGCTATTTCCTGACAATACAGGTACGGTTTTCCATATAATTGTTTGTACTGTACCGGTTCATTTGCCATGACACTTATCAAACTTGATCCCCATGATGCGCTTCCGCTGATTCACCAGATCACCCATGGCATTCGTGCCTTGATCGATCAGAGAACCATCCGAAGTGGCGCGCGCATGCCGTCGATACGCAATTTTGCCGTCGACCACGGGGTCAGTCGTTTTACGGTGGTTCAGGCCTATGACCAGCTTGTGGCGATGGGATATTTGAACTCCAAGCTGGGTTCCGGGTTCTATGTCTCTGCTCGACCCAAACCGAATACGGCAGAAGAAAACAGTAAACTCAATGATTCCATAGATGTGGCGTGGTTATTGCGCAATGCCCTTGAAGACAGAACCAACCGGGCCATGCCTGGAGCGTGGTGGTTGCCTGGTGCCTGGATGGAGGATACGGGGATACAAAAATCCCTCCGCACACTCTCGTTGAAACATGGGGAGTTTTTTACTGCCTATGGCACTCCCGCAGGCTACCAACCACTGCGAGAACTGTTACAAAGCAAACTGTCTTCTTCCATTGATGTCACCGCTGATACCTCACAGATCGTTCTCACCTCTGGGGTAACCCATGCACTGGACCTCATCACGCGGTATTTCGTCCATCCGGGGGATGCGGTACTGGTGGATGACCCCGGCTTTTTCATTTTGTTTGGTGGTCTGAAGTCTTTTGGGGCCAAAATCGTCGGCGTCCCGTGGAATGATGATGGCCCGGATATTCCTGCCATGGAATCCTTGATCAAGGAGCATCGTCCACGCATTTATTTCACCAATACCGTGTTGCACAACCCCACCGGCGTCAGCGTCAGCCAAAGTGTGGCCTATCGTATGCTGCAACTGGCTGAAAAGTACGACATGATGCTGGTGGAAGACGACATTTATGGTGACTTCCACCCAGCAAAGATCGCTCGGCTGGCCACCCTCGACCAACTTGATCGTGTGATCTATGTCAGCAGTTTCTCCAAGACCCTGTCTGCCAGTCTTCGGGTAGGCTACTTCGCCTGCAAGAAATCCCTGGCAGCGAATCTTGGGGACATGAAACTGCTCACTGGCCTCACCACGTCAGAGGTGAGCGAACGCATCATCTATCAGCTTCTGTCTGGCGGGCATTACCGCAAGCACCTTGAGAGAACGCGCCTGCGCTTGCAGGCGGTCCGTACCAACACCATTGCAACACTGGAAAAATTGGGATTCACGACCTATTTGGAGCCAGAAGGGGGCATGTTTATCTGGGTAAAGTCCAATGACATCACCGACATCACCTTATTGGTGGCACAGGCTGCTCAAGAAGGGGTCATGCTGGCGCCCGGCAATGTTTTTCGTCCCCATCAGGAACCCTCACCGTGGCTCAGATTTAATGTAGCGCATTGTGAAAATCCGCACATCTTCCAAGTGTTAGATAAAATACTTGTGAATATGTAGGTGATATGATCGGCAGCGTGGTCGGTCCATAAAGAAGGGGGTCTGCCTTTGATGCAGGTTGCCCTGGCTGCAGATTTCTGCTAGTCTTTCCCCTATGTACAGAAAATCAACACGCCTCCATATTTCGCTGTTCTTAATCATGATTCTGACTTTTTGCCAGTTCATGGTAGCGTCCCATGGGTGTTCCCATTCGTCGCCTGCCGCTCGTACATGGGTGAAGATGGCAGCGTCGATGCCTGCAGACTGCGTCGGTATGCACGCTTCGCCCACCACTCGGGGTGAGCAGCCTTCTCCCCTTTGTCTGGCGCATTGCGAACAATCTGCGCAGTCCCATCAAACTTCCCCAATCCCCGACCTGCCGTTGGCAGTTTTGGTCACCCTTTTTGAGGTTTTCCAGTCCAACGTAGTCAACAGCATCGCGTCTGTCTCCCTCATTTTTCACTCATTCCTTTCCTTGACGGAAGGCTCACCGCCCCTCCGTATCCAGTACCAGGTTTTCCGCATCTAAGTCTTTCCGGCAGATCCAAGTGGTGTCGCACGAGCGTGCGATGCGGATTTTCGATATTTGCTGGAGACAACACCATCATGTCTGGAAAATTGGCTATACCTGGCTGGCGCTTTGCTCTGGCCATCCTGCTGGTCACCTGGGCCTCGGCCAGCCATGCGCTGACCTATCAGGAAGCCCTTGATCTTGCGGAAACCCGGGCTTCGGAGCTCAAAGCGCGGCAAAATACCGTGGTGGCTGCTCAAGAAGCACGGGTATCGGCGGGGGAATTGCCGGATCCCAAGTTGGTGATGGGGGTGGATAACCTGCCGGTTCAGGGCTCTGAGGCGTGGAGCACTTCCCGTGATTTCATGACCATGCAGCGGGTCGGGGTAATGCAGGAATTCGTTCATAGTGATAAGCGCCAGGCAGCGCGCCAATTGGCGGAGGCTAACGTGGCGCGGGCGGGTACTGAACTGGAAATCGAACGGTTATCCGTCAAGCGTCAGACCCTTCTCGCCTGGCTCAAAGTATATTTTTTGCAGCAGCAACGCCTGTTACTGGATCAGATCGATACGGAAAATCATTTACTCGCCACTGCGGTCGAGGCGCGATTGGCGGCAGGCAAAGGTACGGGAGGGGATGGTCTGCAGGCCCGCCAGGAAGCCATTGCGCTGGAGGACCGGCGCGATGATCTGGAGCGTGATCTGGGAAAAGCGCGGGCCGATCTGGCACGCTGGATAGGACCCGCTGCGAGCACACCGTTGACCGGTACACTTCCCGACTACCACACCAGTCCAGAGCATATGCGACACGATCTGGACCACCATCCGGATGTGGCTATTTTCAGTGTTCAAGAAGCCTCGGCCAGAGCAGAAGTGGCTATGGCCGAGGCTGCCAAAAAGTCTGACTGGGGGGTGGAAATGGACTACCAGCACCGTGGTCCTGCTTTTGGTGACATGGTGTCGGTGCAAGTGACCTTCGACCTTCCGATCTTTGCCCAGACCCGCCAGAACCCTCAGATTGCTGCGCGCCAGCAGGAACTCGAACGTGTCAGCGCCGACCGTGAGTCCATGGTGCGGCAACATCTCGCCGAACTTGAAACCAAGCTGGCCGAGCAGGCCGCGCTGGTGCGTCAGATCGATAGAATTGATCGCGACTGGTTGCCCCTAGGGCAGCAGAAGGTCGATCTTGCTCTGGCGGCTTATCGCGCCGGCAAGGAACCCCTTCCCACGGTATTAGATGCCCGTAAGTTTCTGATCGACACCCGTATGAAGCGCATTGATCTGGTAGCGCAGCGCGCTGCAGTAGAAACCGAATTGCGCTATCTGTCCGAGGAAATTCAACCATGAATGCAAAACAAGCAGGTCTGATGGGCGCTGCGGTAATCGTCCTGTTCGCCCTGGGGGCAGGAGTGGGCTATCGGCTCGCGGCAAACCGTATTATCGGGCAGGATAATCCGTCATCGATCACCCATCCCAGGGTCGCGGCGGATGCTTCCCCACGCGCTGTACTGTACTGGTATGACCCCATGAAGCCGGACCAACATTTTGACAAACCGGGAAAATCCCCCTTCATGGACATGGAGTTGGTCCCCATGTATGGTGGTGACAAAGCTGCGGAAAAGGGGGCGCGCATCGACCCCCGGCTCACCCAGAATACTGGGGTGCGGCTCGCCACAGTGGAAAGGGGGCGGCTTGCGCGCAAGTTGGAAGCCGTCGGGATGCTTGCCTTCGATGACCGTCAGGTGACCGTGGTGCAGGCGCGTACGGGGGGGCTGGTAGAGCGGGTGTACGCACGCGCTCCCAACGACGTGATCCCGGCCGGTGCGAGCCTTGCGGATGTGCGAGTGCCCGATTGGTATGCTGCCCAAAGTGAATACTTGGCCTTGCGGACGTCGGGAGATGCGGCGCTGGCAGAGGCGGCGCGCCTACGATTACTGCAACTCGGTATGACGGATACCCAAGTCGCCCAGTTGGATAAGGGAGGGGGCCCACAAGCCATCATCACTGTGACAGCACCCCAAGGTGGGGTGCTGCTAGAGCTCGGTGTGCGCCAGGGCATGACCATTTTGCCGGGCCAGACGCTGGCCCGCATCAATGGTATTGGCAGTGTCTGGCTGGATGCCGAGGTACCTGAGGCGCAGGCGGCAGGGTTGGCGGTGGGGCAAGGGGTGTCGGCCACATTTACGACGTGGCCGGGACGCACGTTTGCAGGTCGGATCGCTGTGTTATTGCCGGCATTGGAACAAGACACCCGTACCCTGCGAGTGCGGATGGAATGGCCCAACCCAGACGGCATATTGCGGCCGGGTATGTATGCCCAGGTCAGCCTGCAGAAAGCCGAAGGTCCCGAGCGGTTGCTGATACCCACGGAAGCCATCATTGCCACGGGCAAACAGAATGTAGTCATCGTCGCGGGGGAGGAGGGTGGGCACTTTCGTCCGGTTAAAGTGACCGTGGGGCGGGAAGATGGCGCCAAGACGGAGATTCTCGCGGGTCTGCAGCAAGGCCAGCAGATCGTCGTGTCGGGCCAGTTTCTGATCGACTCCGAAGCCAGTCTTAAGGGGGTTTTGACGCGCATGGAGAAGACGGGAGATCAAGAATGATCTCCCGTCTCATTCGCTGGTCCGTAGGAAATCGTTTTCTGGTTTTGTTGGCCACCCTGTCCTTGACAGCCTGGGGGGTATGGTCCGTGCGCACCACTGCCGTGGATGCGCTACCAGACCTTTCCGATGTGCAGGTCATCGTCCGCACCTCGTGGCCTGGCCAGGTGCCGCAAATCATCGAGGATCAGGTGACTTATCCACTGGCCACGACCATGCTCTCCGTGCCGGGCGCTAAAACGGTCCGTGGGTATTCATTCTTTGGAGACTCATTCGTGTATGTGCTGTTCGAGGACGGGACCGATCTTTATTGGGCGCGCTCCCGCGTCCTGGAATATCTCAATCAGGTACAGGGCAGATTACCGGCCGCAGCTCGGACGACACTCGGCCCCGATGCCACAGGGGTGGGCTGGATTTTTGAATATGCTCTGGTAGATCGGAGTGGGCGACATGATCTTGCCGAGTTGCGGGCTTTGCAGGACTGGTTTCTCAAGTACGAATTGAAAAGTGTTCCGAATGTGGCCGAAGTGGCGTCGGTGGGCGGCATGGTGCGCGAGTACCAGATTGTGCCAGATCCAGTAAAACTTGCCGCTTACCACATCACCCATGATCAGGTGATCGAGGCCCTGCGCCGTGGCAACCAGGAAGCGGGGGGTGCCGTGGTGGAACAGGGCGAAGCAGAATACATGGTGCGGGCCACCGGTTATCTGAAAACTTTGGAGGATTTTCGCAACATTCCAGTGGCCATGCCCCGGGCCGGCATCCCAGTGCTTCTGGGCGATGTGGCTCGGGTACAGTTGGGTCCGGAGATGCGGCGCGGTATAGCCGAACTCGATGGGCAAGGTGAAGTGGCCGGAGGCGTGGTCATTATGCGTTCCGGCAAAAATGCGCGCGCCACCATTGCCGCAGTCAAGACAAAACTCGCGGACCTTCAAAAAAGCTTGCCGCAAGGGGTAGAGATCGTCACGACTTATGATCGCAGTCAGCTCATTGACCGGGCAGTGGCCAACCTCCAGCACAAGTTGATCGAGGAATTTATTGTGGTGGCGGCTATTTGCGGCTTATTTCTATGGCATCTGCGATCAGCATTGGTGGCCATCATCTCGCTGCCCTTGGGCGTTCTCACTGCCTTCATCTTGATGCGCTATCAAGGGATCAACGCCAATATCATGTCCTTGGGGGGTATCGCCATCGCCATCGGGGCCATGGTGGATGCGGCGGTGGTCATGATCGAGAATGCCCACAAAAAAATTGAAACCTGGCATCACCAGCACCCAGGCTTGCTCCTGGAAGGAGAGGAACACTGGCAGGTGGTGACCGATGCTGCCGTAGAGGTGGGACCCGCACTGTTCTTTAGCTTGATCATCATCACGCTGTCTTTCCTACCGGTATTCACGCTGGAGGCACAAGAAGGGCGCATGTTTGCCCCGTTGGCATTTACCAAAAGCTATGCCATGGCGGGAGCCGCGGCTCTGGCCGTGACCTTGATTCCGGTCCTCATGGGATATTGGATTCGCGGACGTATCCCAAGGGAGCAGAGCAATCCTCTCAACCGTTGGCTAATCGCGGCTTATCGTCCCTTGCTGGATGCCGTGCTACGGCGCCCTGGGATCACCTTGCTCATGGCCCTGGGGGTGGTGGCGACGACGTTGTGGCCGATCTCCCAGCTTGGGGGGGAATTTATGCCCCCTTTAGATGAGGGGGATTTGCTTTACATGCCTTCCGCTTTGCCGGGCTTGTCGGCAGCCAAGGCATCCGAGTTACTGCAGCAGACGGATCGCCTCATCAAAACCATACCCGAGGTTGCCCATGTGTTTGGCAAAGCAGGGCGTGCCGAAACCGCCACCGATCCGGCGCCGATGGAAATGTTCGAAACCACGATCCAGTTCAAACCGCGTGACCAATGGCGTCCGGGACTGACACCGGATGGCTTGGTGGCAGAATTGGACCGGGTGGTTCAAGTCCCTGGGCTATCTAATCTCTGGGTACCGCCCATTCGCAACCGTATCGATATGTTGGCTACCGGTATCAAAAGTCCCCTCGGCGTGAAAATTTCCGGGCCAGACCTCATATCCATCAATCGGGTTGCCGAGGAAGTGGAGCGAGTGGCCAAAGCAGTGCCCGGAGTCTCCTCCGCATTCGCGGAACGCCAATCCGGTGGGCGTTATATCACGATTGACATCGATCGGCTGACGGCTGCGCGCTATGGACTCAATATCAATGATATCCAGTCTGTGGTCACCAGTCTCATTGGTGGCGAAACGGTCGGGGAGACCGTGGAAGGGACAGCCAGATATCCCATCAGCGTGCGCTATCCTCGGGATGAGCGGGATACGCTGCAGGCACTTCAGCAACTACCGATGGTCACTGCAAGCGGGCAATGGATCACCCTAGGGACTGTGGCGAATGTGCGTTACGACGACGGCCCCGCCATGGTGAGAAGTGAAAATGCGCGCTTGGCCAGTTGGGTTTACGTGGATGTGCGCGGTCGGGACCTGGCTTCCGTGGTGGCGGATGTGCGTCGAGCAGTGTCCCACGAAGTCACACTGTCCCCGGGAGTGAGCGTGACGTATTCGGGGCAGTTTGAGTTTCTGGAACGCGCCAACGAGCGTCTTAAAGTGGTGGTTCCGGCCACCCTTTTGATCATTTTTGTGTTGCTCTATCTGACGTTTCGGCGCTTGGATGAAGCATTGCTGATAATGGGAACATTGCCGTTTGCCCTGACCGGAGGTATCTGGTTGCTGTACCTGTTGCATTACAACCTTTCTGTCGCTACCGGCGTGGGGTTCATTGCGCTGGCCGGAGTGGCCACGGAATTTGGCATAGTGATGCTGATCTATCTTCGGCAGGCGCTGGCAGTGCGACTGGCCGCCAGCATTCCAATCACCCGCGAGGTGCTGGTAGAGGTCATTCGCGAGGGGGCAATGCTGCGAGTGCGTCCTAAAGCCATGACGGTGTCGGTGATTCTGGCGGGTCTCATGCCCATTTTTTGGGGAGGAGGGACAGGGTCTGAAATTATGAGCCGGATTGCCGCGCCCATGGTGGGAGGAATGCTGACCGCGCCATTGCTGTCCATGTTTGTCATACCAGCCGCCTATCTATTGCTGCGATTACCCCGCCGTTGATCGGCATAAATATCGGCAAATTCGGTTCGGAACGACGTGCCGAATTCATACGGATAACTCGGCGCCTTCCTCTTCGTCCCGGACGGTATGGGCAACCAGAAGCAACAAATAGCCATCAACAAGCCCCAAGGTCTCTGCCAGAGGCTCTCCTCATTCTCCGCGGTCTTGCTCACCTGCACCACCAAGGCGTGAGGTACGCTGTAGCGATGGCCTCCCACCTCAATGTGATAGTCAATGTGAACCTTGGCAGTCTTGAAATGGGCGATTTCATAACGCGTGGCAGGTAAGGGCTGTAACGCCGGGAAATCCAACGAGGCAAATGCACTCGCACGACTCCCGGGCAGTTTCTGGAACGGTTTGTAATTGAGTTGTTTCAGCAAGGGGGTAATCGTCTGGTCCACTTCCTGCACCGTAGTGAAGTGGTGATACCTCAAGCGGGCCATGATCCAGCGTTCGACCACTTGGACTGCGGACTCCACTCCGGATCGGCAATCATGGCCTTGGGATTGTCGGGCGCGATGAGTTGGCTCACCCCGCCGTAGAATTCCAATGCCCGGATTGTCGACCCGATCCAATCGGCCATGGTTTCCCTGGGGGTGGCGCAGGCAAAGGTATATCCAGATGCCCCCAAAAGAAGAGACAAAGATGTGGGCTCGCCCACCCCCTGTCAACGCCAGAGTGGGACCCGCAAAATCAATGAACAGTTTCTCGCCAGCCCGATGAACCTGACGCAT
>JAAGNR010000044.1 GCA_010435995.1 Ferrovum sp.
ATGCGTCAGGTTCATCGGGCTGGCGAGAAACTGTTCATTGATTTTGCGGGTCCCACTCTGGCGTTGACAGGGGGTGGGCGAGCCCACATCTTTGTCTCTGCTTTGGGGGCATCTGGATATACCTTTGCCTGCGCCACCCCTAGGGAAACCATGGCCGATTGGATCGGATCGACAATCCGGGCATTGGAATTCTACGGCGGGGTGAGCCAACTCATCGTGCCCGACAATCCCAAGGCCATGATTGCCGATCCGGACCGGTACGAGCCACGCAGTAACGATACGGTACTCGACTTTGCCCGTCACTATGAAACCTCGGTTCTTCCAGCACGCACTTATTCGCCCCAAGACAAGGCCAAGGTGGAGTCCGCAGTCCAAGTGGTCAAACGCTGGATCATGGCCCGCCTGAGGTATCACCACTTCACTACGGTGCAGGAAGTGGACCAGGCGATTACTCCATTGCTGAAACAGCTCAATCACAAACCGTTCCAGAAGCTGCCCGGGAGTCGTGCGAGTGCATTTGCCTCGTTGGATTTCCCGGCGTTACAGCCTTTACCCGCCACGCGCTATGAAATCGCCCATTTCAAGACCGCCAAGGTCCACATTGACTATCACATTGAGGTGGGAGGCCATCGCTACAGCGTACCTCACGCCTTGGTGGGGCAGGTTCTGGAAGCCAGGATTACCGCTTGTGCTATCGAGATTTTGCATCGTGGGCAACGGGTAGCCAGTCATGCTCGCTCGAGCCAGAAGGGAGGATTTACCACCGTGACTGCCCATATGCCAGCGGCACACCGGGCACATCTGGAATGGACGCCACAGCGCCTGATCCACTGGGGGGGGGAAATTGGTCCGGCCACTGCGGAGACGGTGACCCGCTTGATCGGACAGAACAAACATCCGGAGCATGGATATCGGTCCTGTCTGGGGCTACGGTCCTTAGCCAAGCGCTTTAGTCAGCCAAGACTGGAGGCGGCTTGCACCTTGGCGCTTCAAATCGGTACCTGCAAGTATCGTCATATACGCGACATTCTGGTGAATAACCGCGACCAACACCAGGCCCCTCCCGCGAACGACTGGGTAAGCCCGGAGCATGCCCATGTCCGCGGCTCAGAATACTACCAATAGGAAACAAATCATGATGATGCATACTACACTGGCGCAACTGCGCACCTTGAAATTGAACGGGTTTGCCACGAGCCTGGAGGAACAACTGGCACAACCCGGGATGGTCTCCATGAGTTTTGAGGAGCGACTGGCATTGCTGGTAGATCGGGAGATGCATTACCGAACTGACCGCCGTCTGGTTCGTCTGCTCAAACAAGCGCATTTGAAATATCCGCAAGCCACCATTGAGGACATAGA
Source organism: Ferrovum sp. (assembly GCA_010435995.1). Classification (GTDB taxonomy): domain Bacteria; phylum Pseudomonadota; class Gammaproteobacteria; order Burkholderiales; family Ferrovaceae; genus Ferrovum. The sequence goes on from JAAGNR010000044.1 coordinate 1,363, forward strand.
TACTCGTCCTTCACGGGGGATCGATCGCAATGCGGTGATGAGCCTGGCTTTGGGGGACTGGGTCAAATCGGGGTACAACTTGTTGATTACCGGGCCTACAGGCGCAGGGAAATCCTGGTTGGCTTGTGCCTTGGCTCAGTATGCTTGTCGCCGGGGTTGCTCTGCGCTCTATTTGAGAGTCCCCCGGCTACAGGAAGAGTTACGGATCATGCATGGGAGCGGCACCTTTGTGAAGTGGTTGATACAGCTTGCAAAAGTCGATGTCCTGCTACTGGATGATTTCGGAATGGGGGGAATTGACAGTGCGACCCGTTCTGACTTGCTGGAGATCATCGATGACCGCTCGACCGGTCGGGCTACCATTCTGACCAGTCAATTGCCGATCGAACATTGGCATGCCTGGATCGGGGACGCCACCATTGCTGACGCCCTGCTGGATCGGGTCATGCAACGGCATCACCGTTTCACGCTGACCGGAGAGTCATTACGGAGGGGAAAACCAAAGGGGTCCCAGAAAGAGACGCCCGGTACGGTTGGCACTGATTGAATATTGACCCAAGACCGGCTGGAAGGTGTGCTTGAAGGGGATGTTCAGCACGGCAATACTGTGACTGTCACGCTTACCGCCTTCAGGCAATGTTTGTGACTGCGTAACGAAGGAGAGAAGCAGGATGAAAAAGGACGCAATAACTGCCGCAGAAAGGCAAGCCGCCTACCGCAAACGTCGGTGTGAAGCTGGAGAGAATGGTGAACGCCGCATAAACCTGTGGGTATCGACCAGAGCCAGTCTGGCGATCCAGCGATTGGCGTTCCGTTACTGCGTAACGAAGAGAGAATTGGTTGAACGACTGGTAGTCGCAGAAGAGGAAAAGATCCTATCTGGGATAAGCAGGGATGAATTGGATGTATATCTGGAGGCAGGCGAAAGGCCGTTACGCAGTAACGGACAAAAAACCAGGGGAAAAAACATGAAAAAGGAGGAAAATATCGAGTCATCGTGACCGATCACAGTACAATATAAGCGCGTAACGCCATGTCCCAACCATCGGTCACGATGAGGGGAATCGGCGGTCATCTTCAGGGGAATACGCACCACTATTGAGAGTGGGAAGGACGGGGCTTCCACGCTTCAAAGCAGTAGATTTTCTGGCGTTGAACCAGAAAATCTACCGTGCCGCTCCATCCCCCTCGTAAACGGAGGGGTTTTCACGCA
>JAAGNR010000045.1 GCA_010435995.1 Ferrovum sp.
ACAACTTGAAGAAATATTGTCCCAACGCATCCTGATGTTGGATGGGGCCATGGGCACCATGATTCAGCGCCACCGATTGACCGAGGAAGATTATCGCGGCGAACGGTTTCGGGATTTCCCCCATGATCTCAAGGGCAATAATGACTTGTTGGTGCTGACCCAGCCTCACATCATTCGTGGCATTCATCAGGCGTATCTCGATGCGGGGGCCGATATCATCGAGACCAATACCTTCAATGCCACAGCGGTCTCCATGGCGGATTACCACATGGAACATTTGGTGGGGGAAATCAATCGGGAGGCGGCTCGTTTGGCCCGCTCCGTGGCTGATGAAGCCACTCGGCGGACGCCGGACAAGCCTCGGTTTGTGGCAGGAGTACTGGGTCCTACCACCCGTACGGCGTCTATTTCTCCCGATGTCAACGATCCGGGCTACCGCAATGTCTCCTTCGATGCCCTCAATGCGGGATATGGCGAGGCCATTCATGCCTTGGTGGAAGGGGGGGTGGATATTTTACTGGTAGAAACCGTATTCGATACCCTGAATGCCAAGGCTGCGCTGTTTGCCATCGAGTCCTATTTTGAGAGCCATGACTGTCGTTTGCCGGTGATGATTTCGGGCACCATTACTGACCAGAGTGGTCGTACCCTGACAGGGCAAACCACAGAAGCTTTCTGGAACTCATTGCGCCATATTCGTCCGCTCTCCATCGGGCTCAACTGTGCCCTGGGCGCGGCATTGATGCGCCCCTATATCGAGGAACTGGCACGGATCGCGGATACCTTTGTCAGCGCCCATCCCAACGCCGGGCTGCCCAATCCCCTGGCCGAGTCGGGGTATGACGAGGGCCCTTCAGAAACTGCGGCGTTATTGCGAGAATTTGCCGAGTCGGGGTTTTTGAATATCGTCGGTGGATGTTGTGGCACAACGCCCGATCACATTCGGGCAATTGCTCATGCGGTGAAAGGAATGGCGCCTCGCCTGGTGCCAACGATAGAACCTGCCACGCGCTTATCCGGATTGGAACCGTTCAATATTGACGACAAAAGTTTGTTCGTCAATGTGGGAGAGCGCACCAATGTCACGGGCTCCCGCGCCTTTGCCCGATTGATTTTGAACGGACAATTTGGTGAGGCGTTGGCGGTGGCTCGCACTCAGGTGGAAAGTGGTGCCCAGATTATCGACATCAATATGGACGAAGCCATGCTCGACGCGCCAGCGGCGATGCAGCGTTTTCTGAATTTGGTGGCATCGGAGCCCGATATTGCGCGGGTTCCGGTGATGATTGACTCCTCTGACTGGCGCGTCCTGGAAGCCGGATTAAAATGTGTACAGGGCAAATCCATCGTCAACTCCATCAGCCTCAAGGAGGGAGAAGCAGAATTCTTGCGTCGCGCTACTTTGGTGCGGCGTTATGGGGCTGCGGCTATTGTCATGGCCTTTGATGAGCAGGGGCAGGCCGATACCCAGGCACGGAAAGTGGATATATGTACCCGCTCTTACCGCTTGCTCATGGAAAAACTGAACTTCCCACCAGAAGACATCATCTTTGACCCCAATATTTTTGCGGTGGCCACGGGAATCGAGGAACATGACAATTATGCGGTGGATTTCATCGAGGCCACCCATCGGATTCGCGCCACCCTCCCCTATGCCAAGATCAGTGGTGGGGTATCCAATGTCAGTTTTTCCTTTCGTGGCAATGATACGGTGCGCGAAGCCATTCACACGGCGTTTCTTTATCATGCCGTGGGTGCAGGCATGTCCATGGGGATCGTCAATGCCGGCCAGTTGGGGGTGTATGCCGAGATCGAGCCTGAGCTACTGGAACATGTGGAAGATGTGTTGCTCAATCGTCGTCCTGATGCCGGAGAGCGATTGGTATCCTTTGCCACGCGGGTTAAGGATACGGGCCTAAAAAGTGCTCAGGAAGATCTCGGTTGGCGTCAGGCACCGGTGCATGAACGCCTGACCCATGCTTTGGTGAAGGGTATCAATACTTACATCGAAGAGGATACGGAAGAGGCACGTCTGCTCTCGGATCGACCCATCCATGTGATTGAAGGCCCGCTCATGGATGGCATGAATGTGGTGGGCGATCTGTTTGGTGCGGGTAAGATGTTTTTGCCCCAGGTGGTGAAATCGGCACGGGTAATGAAGCAGGCCGTGGCCCATCTCATTCCTTTCATCGAGGCAGAGAAGTCCGCCGGGTCAAAGGCCAAGGGGCGTATTCTGTTGGCTACGGTCAAAGGAGATGTGCACGATATCGGCAAGAACATCGTAGCGGTGGTGCTTCAGTGCAACAACTTTGAAGTGATCAACATGGGGGTCATGGTTCCCTGTGATCGTATCCTGCAGACGGCACGGGAGGAGCGGGCAGACATCATCGGTTTGTCCGGGCTGATTACCCCCTCTCTGGAAGAAATGGCTCATGTGGCCAAGGAAATGCAACGCGAGGGCTTCACGGTGCCCTTGTTGATTGGTGGTGCCACCACTTCCAGGGTGCATACGGCGGTGAAAATCGAACCCCATTATCATGGGCCTACGGTGTATGTCCCTGATGCTTCCCGGGCCGTTGGGGTATGCACCCAGTTGCTCAGCGATGGCTTGCAAGAGGCGTACATTCGTGATCTGAAAGCAGATATGCAGCGGGTGCGGACCCAGCATGAGGGAAAAAAGGGGCACGGCCCCCTTCTTTCTCTGGTGCAGGCGCGTCAGCGAGGACAGAAATTTGATTGGCTGGCCTATATCCCACCACGCCCATCCTTTTTGGGCGTTCGGGTATTGCATGAACAACCGTTGGCGGAATTGATTCCCTACATCGATTGGACGCCTTTTTTCCAGACCTGGGAGTTGAGCGGCCGTTATCCGAACATTCTTGAAGACAGCGTGGTGGGGGAAACTGCGCGTCAGTTGCTTGCCGATGCCCAGGCCATGCTTCAAACGCTGGTGACGGAAAACATCCTGACGGCGAAGGGTGTTGTGGGGTTTTTTCCGGCGGCGACTGCCGACAATGGTGATGACATTCTGATTTATACCGATGAATCGCGCACGGAGGTGAGTACCGTGCTCCATCATCTGCGTCAGCAGAATGAAAAGCCGGCAGATCGGCACAATCACTGTTTGGCCGATTTCATCGCTCCGGCCAGCACGGGTATAGCCGACTACATTGGCGGTTTTGCCGTTACGGCGGGTCATGGTATCGAAGCCATGCTGGCGCAATACGAGGCGGTACACGACGATTACAACAGTATTTTGCTCAAAGCATTGGCAGATCGTCTGGCGGAAGCATTTGCCGAAGCGCTCCATGCTCGGGTGCGGCGCGAATTCTGGGGGTATGCAGCCCGAGAACATTTTTCCAACGAGGAATTGATTGCTGAAAAGTATCGTGGTATTCGGCCGGCGCCAGGCTACCCCGCCTGTCCCGAACACACAGAAAAGGGAACGCTGTTTGAGTTGTTGCAGGCCACCAAACAGGTGGAGATAACATTGACAGAGAGTTATGCGATGTGGCCCACAGCGGCCGTCAGCGGGTTCTATTTTTCTCATCCGGAGAGTACTTATTTTGCCGTTGGAAAGATTGGCAAGGATCAGGTAGAAGACTATGCCCAACGCAAAGGCTGGTCCCTAGCACAAGCCGAGTACTGGTTGGCTCCCCAATTGGCCTATACCCCCAGCGACTCCGAACCTCCTTTTAGGGGTTGAGTATGCACATCCATATTTTGGGAATTTGCGGTACTTTCATGGGAGGGTTGGCAGTGCTGGCCAAAGCTGCGGGCCATCGTGTCACAGGGTGTGATGCACAGGTCTACCCTCCCATGAGTACTCAGCTCCAATCTTTGGGCATCGAATTGGTGGAAGGATATGGGGCCGAGCAAGTGGGGCTGTCACCGGACGTGTTTGTGATTGGTAATGTGGTATCCCGCGGTAATCCTTTAATGGAAGCCATTCTTGATCAAGGGCATGCTTTTGTTTCCGGTCCGGAATGGTTGGAACAACATATTTTGCCCTCGTGCCGGGTAATCGCCGTGGCTGGGACCCATGGAAAAACCACCACGTCATCTCTGGTCAGTTGGTTGTTGGAGGCGGCGGGTCTGGAGCCTGGGTTTTTGATCGGTGGGGTGCCGGCCAACTTTGGTGTATCAGCGCGTTTGCCGCGAGGCTGGGTCAAAACAGGTGTGGCGCGCGAACAACGACCTTGGTTTGTCATAGAGGCAGATGAGTATGACACCGCTTTTTTCGACAAACGATCCAAGTTTGTGCACTATCATCCCGAAATCCTGCTGTTGAACAATCTTGAGTATGATCATGCGGATATCTTTTGCGATCTTGAAGCGATTATGACGCAATTTCATCATTTGGTGCGTACGGTTCCCAGTTCTGGAATGATTGTTTTCAATGCTCAGGAAGCGAACTTGAAGACGGTTTTGGCGCGGGGCTGCTGGACGCCTCAGGTTTCCTTTGGTCGAGGTGCAAATTGGTCTTTGTCCGAGACGGATGGGATGGGCCAGTTGACCCTCCTGGAAGGTGAGAAAGTGCAGGGAGAGACACATCACTGGCCGTTGCTGGGCGAACATAACCGGATGAATGCTTTGGGAGCTGTACTGGTAGCCCAGCACGCTGGCGTGCCTGTGGCTGTGGGAATGAGGGCGCTGGAACGGTTTTCTGGGGTGCGACGTCGGCTGGAAATTAAGGGGGTAGTGCGAGGCATCACTGTCTACGACGATTTTGCTCATCATCCCACGGCAATTGCCACTACTTTGGCTGGCTTGCGCCAAGGAATGACCTCACAGCAACATTTGCACGTGCTTTTGGAGCCGCGCTCAAACACCATGAAAATGGGGGTGTGGTCGTCCCAGTTGGCTCAGAGTCTTGAGCTGGCCGATCGGGTATATGGTTATAGTTTTCAGTTGGGATGGGATCTGAAGGCAACCTTGCAATCGCTGGGTGCGCGAGCGCAGGTGTTTGAACAGCTGCCATCCTTGGTCCATGCGGTTGCTCACGAGGCGCACTCTGGGGATGTGGTGGTAGCGATGAGCAACGGTTCTTTTGGTGGAGTTCATGAGGCGCTCTTGACGGCCTTGAGAGAAAGGAGTTGAACCCCATGGGGCATGTTGTCTATGAAGAAGGGGGGGAGCTCAAGGTGGGAACGGTGCTCACGGAAACCGAGAGCAGTCTGCAGGTGGAAGCCCCTCATGGCAAGCGCAGTAAAATCAAGTCGACTTCCGTGTTGTTGCGTTTTACCACGCCAGAACCCCGTACGCTGTTGAGCCAGGCGCAGGGAATGCAGGAGGAGATCGACATCGATCTGCTATGGTCGGTTTGTCCTGCCGAGTCAGAATGGCACTTTTCAGCCTTAGCACAGGAATACCAGGGCCATGTTCCCAATAGTGTGGAGCAGTTGGCGGTGTTATTGCGTTTACAGTCCCACCCCATTTACTTTCATCGGCGTGGTCGGGGGCTATTTCGTGCCGCGGCTCCAGATACCCTGAAGGCAGCCTTGGCAGGCTTAGAGCGGCGTCGCCAACAGGAAGCCCTCAAGGCTGAAGCTGTGCTGGCGATGGCTGCGGGGGAGTGCCCGGATTGGGTGAAGCAAGAGCTGCCCGCTCTGCTTTACCGACCCGATAAAAATACTTTGGCCTGGAAAACTTTGGATGCCGCCGCCACGGAAATGAAGCAATCCCCTGCTCAGGTGCTGGCCCATTGCGGGGTGATCCAAGGAAGTCGCGGTTGGCATGAAGGGCGCTTTGAATTCGACTATTTTGGAGAGTTGGGCCCCACACTGGAATATCCCTTGGAAGATCCAGGGGAATGGCCCCTGTATCCTGTGCCGGTATTCAGCATCGATGATGCCACGACCACCGAAATCGATGATGCATTCAGTGTGTTGGAATTGGATTCAGAATATTTTGAAGTGGGGATTCACATCGCTGCTCCAGCCCTTTTGATCGATCCTAGAGGAGAGTTGGGAGGGGTGGCACGGGAGCGAATGAGCACAGTGTATATGCCGGGTCGCAAGATTCCCATGCTCCCAGAACGGGTCATTGCCCGCTGTTCTCTGGATGAGGGGGAGGTACGTCCCACCCTGTCTCTGCTCTTGACGGTGCAACGGTCAGACAGTGCGGTGGTTGCCCGTCGTACTGTAATTCATCGGGTGACCATAGCCACCAATGTGCGGTTGCATCAAGTGGAAGCTCTGGACGATCTGAGCTCCTTGCCGGCGGATCAACCCCATGGGCGTGATCTGGCAATTTTAAGCCGAGTGGCCGAGGGGTTGGCACAAGCTCGCGGGGCACGTGATCGTCCAGCCCCTCAGTATTTTGATTATGCTTTTGCCATTGATGGCGAACGGGTTCAGATTACGCTTCGTCCCCGAGGCGCACCTTTGGATGAACTGGTATCGGAATTGATGATCGAGGTGAACCGCCATTGGGCATCAGAATTGGCTGGGGCAGGTTGGTTCGGACTGTTCAGGGTTCAGGGCCAGGGGCGCACGGGAATGGCGGTAGAACCCGCACCCCATCAGGGGTTGGGCTTGGCTCAATATGCCTGGTGCAGTTCGCCATTGCGGCGTTACCCGGATTTGCTCAATCAATGGCAGTTGATTCGCCGATTACAGCAGCAGTCTCCGGTATTTGACAGCCGTGAGGAATGCCGCGATCTGGCGCTGGCTTTCGAACGCGCCTACGAGGCTTATCAGGATTTTCAACGGCAGATGGAGCGCTATTGGAGTTTGCGTTGGCTCGAACAAGAAGGGGTTTCCACCTGTGAGGCCACGTTGTTGCGTGAGGGAACGGCGCGCTTGACGGGCTTGCCCTTGGTGGTTAAAGTTCCCTTGGCACAAACATTGGAGGCAGGAACACGGGTGCGATTGACGGTCCGATCCATCGATTTATGGGGCCTAGAGCTCCATTGCGAACTGAATGAAGTGATTTCCTCTGTGGAAACTGCGGCATCGTGATGGAAGGAACCGTTTCCAGAGCCGGGTTGCAGGGAAAAATCCCTCAGACGTGGTTCTGGGCCTTGGCACTCTCTCTGGGGGTGCACGGCGTGGTGCTGATGCTTCTGGCTACTCACTTACCTCGGGTACCGGTTGCCATAGATTCTGCGCCCTTGTCTGTGGATATGGAATTCCCGCCTTCTTCTCTGGTGAAGGGGACGTCTTCATTATCTGAGTCTCCCGTCGTAAATCCTCTGCCGGTATCCTCGGGCCAACCTGAAGTGCTACGACCAGTGCCTGTCATCACTCACGGGATTGCAGTAAATCGGAGATCGGTACCAGTGGATACGGTTTCTGCGGGGAATGCTGCGCCCCCAGCAGAAAGTGCCGAGCCACGAGCCGCTGAGAATGATCCTGGCGCACTGGTGTGGCGCAGTTTGACTCAGGCGCACAATTTGGTGTCCAATCCTTGGGCTGGGAAGACGATGCGTAATTTATCTTCAGGAAGTCAGGACTCTGTGTTTCAATCCTATGAAGCAGCCTTTGGGGCGAAAGTGGCACAGGTGGGCGCAGTAAATTACCCTCCTCCCGATCAAGAAGGGCATCCCTTATCTGGCTCGGTACGGCTTGCCACGGTACTGAATGCCGATGGCTCGGTGATGGCAGTGGAGTTATTGCAGTCTTCAGGTCAGTCTGCTCTGGATCAGGCGGCGCAGCACATTGTCAAAATGGCTGCGCCCTTTTCACCCTTTACAGAGGCCATGCGTGCCCAGACAGAGTTGGTACGCATCACCCGCACTTTCAACTTTGTGCGGGCGGGAGAACCCCTGCAAAGTCACTGAGGGGTCATGCCTTGGTGGCGCAGTAAGGCCTCCAGTTCCGGTGTCCGTCCGCGAAATGCGATAAACGACTCAAGGGCGGGGCGGCTGCCCCCTTGGGCCAGAATCTCTTCACGAAACCGTTGCCCAATCTCCGGATTGAACACACCACTTTCCTCAAACAGCGCGTAGGCATCGGCAGAGAGTACCTCAGCCCATTTGTAGCTGTAATACCCAGCGGCGTATCCTCCGGCAAAAATATGGGAGAATCCATGAGGAAATCGATGCCATACGGGAGGATGGATCACAGCCACTTCCTGACGGATACGTGTGAGAAGTTCAAGAGGGGTGAGATCGGTGGAGGTTTGGCAATGAACTTCCATATCGAATAGAGAAAATTCAATTTGGCGTAGGGTCTGCATCCCTGACTGGAAATTCTTGGCAGCCAGCATGCGTTCATACAGGGCGCGCGGAAGGGGGGTTCCATGGTCCACATGACGAGTCATATTCTGGAGAACTTCCCATTCCCAGCAGAAGTTTTCCATGAACTGGCTGGGCAATTCCACGGCATCCCATTCCACGCCATTGATTCCCGAAATGGGCAGGTCCTCCATGCGGGTCAGGAGATGATGGAGTCCATGACCAAATTCGTGAAATAAGGTAATCACCTCATCATGGGTAAATGTGGCAGGCTTTCCCCCGGCTGGAGCGGAAAAATTGCAGGTCAGATACGTGACCGGTAGCTGCAGCGAATCGCCTGTGCGCCGTCGGGTGATGGCGTCATCCATCCAGGCGCCGCCGCGCTTGCCATTTCTGGCATGGAGATCCAGGTAAAATTGGCCAACCAAGGCCCCGTCTGTTTGGTGCAAACCATAAAACCGGACCGACTCATGCCACACTTCTGTTTCAGCTGGCTTGACCTGGAGTCCATAAAGTCTCTCGATCAGCTTGAACAGGCCCGTAAGTACGATATCTTCAGGAAAGTAAGCCTTCACTTCCTGTTCGGAATAATCGTATTTCTCGGTGCGTAATTTTTCGGAAACAAAGGCGATATCCCAGGGCTGCAGATCGGTCAGATGGAGTTTTTCGTGGGCAAACTGGGTCAGATTCTCCCAGTCTTTTTGGGCAAAGGGCTTGGCGCGCTGGGCCAGATCACGTAAAAAAACCATTACAGCCTGAGGGGAATCCGCCATTTTGGGTTCTACGGACAGGTGTCCAAAATGCTCAAAACCCAGTAGATGAGCCGCTTCGGCGCGCAGTTGCAGCAGCGTCTGGATCAGTGGTCCATTATTCCATTCGGCTGGTCCGAATTCCGCTGCGCGAGTGGCATAACAGCGGTAAAAATGTTCACGCAGACTGCGACGCTGGGCATATTGCATGACGGGTAGGTAGCATGGCGCATGTAGGGTGAGGCGCCAACCTCCCTTTCCCGCTTGCGCAGCAGTTTCTGCGGCCAGTGCCAGCACTTCCGGGGGAAGGCCGGCCAGTTCTTCAGGATCGGAAGTGTCATAAGTAAAGGCGTTGGTTGCATCCAGCAAATTTTGTTCGAAGCGTGCCCCAGTCGCAGCCAGCGTTTCCTGTAGTTCCAGAAAACGAGCTTTGTCTTCAGCGGGAAGCTCTGCACCGCCCAGCCGAAAATCCCGCAGTTCCTGAGTAACAATGCGTTGGCGCGATGGTGACAGTTGGGTAAAGGTTGTGCTGGCATGCAGGGCTTTGTAGCCATTGAACAAGATTTCATTTTGACCCAGAAGGGCCCAATATTGGGCTACGAGTGGCAGGACCGCATTATACGCATCGCGCAGTTCTGGGGTGTTGACCACAGAGTTCAGGTGAGAAACTTGGCCCCACGCTCGTCCTAAGCGTTCGTTAGCATCTTCCAGGGGGGTGATGAAAGTATCCCAGGTAGGATCCCCCGCTTGGTCGCAGACGGTTTTCAAGGCGCGCTGGCATTCCTCAATCAGGCGGTTGATGGCAGGCCGGATATGGGCAGTTCGAATGGAACCAAAGCAAGGTAATCCCGTGAAGTCCAGCAACGGGTTGGTCGTAAGATCAGGAGTCATGGCGGGTCCAAAAGTGAAAAAATGAAAATGGCTTGGCTATGCGCGGGCGTCCTCATGAATGATGAAGCCGCCCACCACGGTATGGCTGACTTTACCCAGCATGGGCAAATTGAGAAATGGGGTGTTTTTTCCCTGACTTTTGAGGGTCGTCGGAGTGACGACCCATTCTCGTTCAGGATCAAAGACACAGAGGTCAGCAGGTTGTCCGGGGCTCAACTGCCCAGCAGGGATTCCCAGAATCCTAGCCGGCGCCGAAGTTATCCGGTCCAGTGCCACCGTCAGAGCCAGTCGGTTGTCGCGGGCCCAAGCCAGCGTCAGGGGCAGCAACAATTCCAGTCCTGAAGCACCGGGCTCAGCAGCTTCGAAAGGGAGTTGCTTGGCATCCACATCTACCGGCGCATGATCGGAGACCAGAGCATCGATGGTTCCATCTACCAAGCCGGCACGGAGGGCATCGCGATCGCGCAGACTGCGGAGTGGAGGAATGAGGCGGCAGTGCGCATTGAAATATCCGATGTCGTGTTCGGTCAAGTGCAAATGGTTGATGGAAATGTCACAGGTGACAGGCAGTCCTTCTGCTTTAGCGGCACGCACCAATTCAACGCCTTTGGCGCTGGACAGGCGACAGAGGTGTACCCTCGCTCCGGTTTCCCGTACCAGTTGCAGAATGGTGGAAAGGGCGATGGTCTCGGCGCAAGAGGGTATGGGCGGCAATCCTAGGCGACTGGCGACTTCTCCATCGTGAGCTACTCCACCACGGGACAGATAGTGATCCTGGGGCTGTAACCAGACGGTGAAACCAAAGGTTGCTGCATAATCCAGCGCACGCAGTAAAACTTGGGTATCGACCAAGGGAGCATTGGCTTGGGAGAAGGCAATGCACCCGGCATCAAAAAGCTCACCCATTTCGGTGAGACGAGTCCCCTGAAGTTGTTGGGTCAGGGCGCCCAAGGGGTAGACATTGGTTTGCTGACGCCCATGGGCGCGATGTTTGAGCATCTCGACCAAACCGGGTTCATCCAGCGGCGGATCGGTGTCGGGAGGGCAGCAGAGGCTGGTGACGCCGCCTACGGTGGCGGCAACCATTTCGCTTTCTAGGGTGGCAAGGTACTCGTAGCCAGGCTCGCGTAGCCGGGCAGAGAGATCAACCAGACCAGGAATGACCAGCTTGCCGCGCGCATCGATGACGCGGTTGGCGCTGAATCCGGCAGGGCAGCGTCCCAAAGCTACGATTTTACCTGCAGCCAAATAAATGTCGGTTTGCTCATCCCGTTGGCTGATGGGATCGATGACCCGGCCGTGGGCAATATGAATTTTCATGAGGATTCCTAGGCGCGGGCAGCGGAAGATGGGGGACTGGCCAAGATCGACATCACAGCCATACGGACCGCAATGCCGAAAGTGACTTGTTTGAGAATCACGGATTGGACCCCATCTGCCACTTCAGAGTGGATTTCCACTCCGCGGTTCATGGGGCCGGGATGCATGACGATGGCATCTGGTTTGGCATGGGCGAGTTTGGCGGGTGTAAGGCCGTAATATTTGAAATATTCATCACGGCTGGGGAGCAGTGCTCCATTCATGCGCTCGTTTTGCAAGCGCAACATGATGACTACATCTACACCTTTCAAGCCTTGCACCATATCGTGATAGACCTGCACTCCCAGACGGTCAACATTGCGCGGGATCAGGGTTTTGGGGCCGATCACTCTGACTTCAGGGACTTTCAGTGTCGTCAGGGCATGAATTTGTGAGCGAGCCACCCGCGAATGGAGCACATCTCCCACGATGGCCACTCGCAAATTCTCGAAACGTTGCTTGTAATGCCGAATGGTGTACATGTCGAGCAATGCTTGGGTGGGGTGGGCATGACGCCCATCTCCAGCATTGATGACGTGGATGTTGGGTCCCACATGGCTGGCGATCAGATGGGCGGCGCCACTTTCGGCATGGCGTACCACAAACATGTCGGCTTGCATGGCGGCCAGATTGTCCACGGTATCGAGGAGGGTTTCTCCCTTGCTTTGACTGGATGAACTCACGTTCAGGTTGATGACATCGGCGGACAGGCGTTTAGCGGCAATTTCAAAGGTGGTGCGAGTGCGTGTCGAGGCTTCGAAAAACAGATTGAAAACCGACTTACCTTGAAGGTGAGGGACTTTTTTAACTTCCTGTCGTGCTACAGCTTCAAATTCTGTGGCTCTGTCAAGAATCTGAAAGAGGATCGCCGGAGGCAACCCCTCAATAGTCAACAAGTGTTTGAGGTGACCTTCTGCGGTGAGTTGGGGATTAAACATCAGATACCTCGGGGAGCGCAGCAGTGAAGAAATCAGGATGGTCGGAAGATAACAGAGCGTCACGCGCCTGCACCGTGAGGCCAAAGAAATCTTCGATCAGCAACGCTGCTGCCACGGCATGCTCTTGTGAGCGGCGTTGAAGTTTGGAGATTCCGGCACTGCGCAATTGCCGGTCGGCTTCCAGAGAGGTGTAACGTTCATCGATCAGGGTCACGGGAAGTTGAGTATGGCGGTGCAAGTCACGAGCAAAATTACGACATTGACGAGTGGTGGTTTGTTCCTGCCCTTCGTGATCTAAAGGCAGACCTACCAGCAGCCGTTGAGGAGACCATTCGCGGACAAGATGCTGAATGGCTTCCCAGCGTTGGATGCGGGTGCGTACTTCAAGGGAGAGCAGGGGGCGACAGATGCGGCTGTGCCATTCGCCCCAGGCCACTCCAGTAAAACGAACGCCGTAATCGAAGGCCAGCACGGCGCCTTCGGGATCAGGCATGGCCAGCTTCCTCTGAAAGAAAGGTTAAATTGACGCCCAGTAGCTCCAGTGCTGCATGGAAGCGTTTGTCGGGGGACAGTTCAAAAATGATTTCAGGAGTGGCCTGAACCGATAGCCAATTGTTCAGTTTGATCTCTTGCTCCAATTGGCCTGCTTCCCATCCAGCATAGCCCAGAGCAATGAGCATTCGTTCTGGGCCATTTCCCATAGACATTTGTTCGAGAATGTCGCGCGAGGTTGTGAGTCCCAGATCGTCGGTGATACGAACCGTGGAGCGCCATTCTCCTACGGGAGTGTGAAGTACGAATCCGCGGTCTGTTTGTACCGGACCGCCAAGATATACTGGCTGAGTAGCAAGGGTTTCATTGCTCGCCGAAAGGGAAATTTGCCCAAACAAGGATTTGAGATTCATATCCATGGGGCGATTGATAACCAGTCCCATGGCTCCTTGGGCATCATGCCGGCAGACATAAGTCAGAGTGCCGGAAAAAGTGGCATCCTGCAGTGAAGGCATGGCAATGAGGAAGTGATGGGTGAAGTTAATCGTTTCCATGGGACAATTATCGCACATTCTGGGCATTGAACTGGGATTGAAGCGATGGAAAGCGAAAGACTCGGCATTCCCTGATTCGTTTCATCTATTCCTGTAAAATCAGGGGACTCAGGTCGCCACGGTCACTTTTTTCAATGAAAGAGGGGCATTTGTATTTGTAACAACTCATGAAAATCAAAGCAGTAAAATGGATCTCAAGGGAGAATTTGTCGATTGATCGAGAAAATCATTGCGGCAAATTATTTTTAGGGGGTGGGTTGATCCACTTCAATCCGGCTTACTGTAGGGGAGTAGAGATCATGAGGCTTAAATTTTTGGTATTGTCGGGATGGACTTTTTGTTTGGTGTCCTGTGCCAGTATGCCCCCGGCGCCGTTGGCAGGTGATGATTTTGTTCCGGTTTTACCGAGAACGGCGCAAAATGATCCCGGTGTCGTGGGTGAGAAAGTGCGTTGGGGAGGAGTGATCGCTGGGGTGAAACCGGGCAAAACAGATACTTGTTTTCATGTAGTGAGTCATACCTTGGATGATTCTGGTCGTCCTGTGGATGATGATCATTCAGATGGACGATTTGTTGCCTGTGCTCAGGGTTTTTTTGATCCCTCCATCTACGCTGTGAAGAGGCAAATTACGGTAACGGGCACACTCCAAGTGCCCACGGTTGGCAAGGTGGGGGAAATGCCTTATATTTTCCCCCATGTGGCTGCAGACGTGGTTTATTTGTGGCCCAAGGATAGCTCCATAAATAATTCTGGTATGTACTATGGGATGAGCCCGTTCGGAGATTCTATGGATTATCCTGTGACTCCTTGGATGGGACCTGAGATTGGCATGCCGTGGTAGGAAATCTTGGACGGGCCATTACGGCCAGATCCGAATGAGAATCGCCAGTTTTGTGATATTTGTCCCATCTTCAAGGGAGGTGTATTTTTGAAAATAGCCACATGGAATGTCAATTCCATTCGCGTCCGTCTTCCCCACGTACTCGCTTGGCTTGAAAAAGAAGTTCCGGATGTATTGTGCTTGCAGGAACTCAAATGCGAATCGGCGGTATTCCCCCGAGACGATTTTCGTGAGCTGGGTTATCAGGTGCAAGTTGCGGGTCAGAAAACTTACAATGGGGTGGCGTTGGTCAGTCGTTGTGATGCAGAAGATGTGGTCGTGGGGATGCCACTGTTTGATGATGTCCAGCAACGGGTTCTGGCAGCCACCTTTCAAGGGGTGCGGGTCATCAGCGTGTATTGTCCCAACGGCGAGTCTTTGACTTCGGATAAATACACCTACAAATTGCGCTGGTTTGATGCCTTGCATGATTATCTCAAAAGCGCACTCTCAGAATACCCTCGTTTGGTGGTCGCGGGAGATTACAATATCGCCCCGGAGGATCGGGATGTTCACGATCCTGTGGAATGGGCTGGAGAGGTATTGTGTAGCCTTCCAGAAAGAGATCGGTTCAAGGCCTTGTTGAATTTGGGTTTGGTCGATGGCTTTCGGCAGTTTCCACAAGAGGAGAGGGCGTATAGCTGGTGGCACTACCGGGTCAATGCTTTCAAACGCAATTTGGGTCTGCGCATCGACCATGTTTTGGCGAGTACTGCGTTGACCCTGGACTTGCGTCAATGCACCATTGATCGGGCGCCCCGCGGCTGGGAACGGCCCTCCGATCATGCGCCGGTAGTGGCGGAATTTTTATAAAACCACAGTCCTCATTTATCTTCTTCAGAAACCGCCCCCCAGTCTTTTTCGAGACCCAGAGTCTGAATTTTGCGGGTCAGAGTGTTGCGTCCCCAGCCCAAGCGCTGAGCCGCCTCCATGCGATGTCCCTGAGTGGCTGAAAGTGCTGCAGTGATGAGAATTTTTTCCACTTTTTCAGTGATATCAGCAGCAATCTCATGATCATCCCGGTGCAGTCTCAGGGTAATTTCCCGTGCCAAACCCTCCTGCCACTCCAGCGTGGAAGCAGGTGCCATAGTCGAGCGCAGCTCCGGTGGCAAATCTTCGGGTTCTACCAAAAGGCCAGGAGCCATCACGGTGAGCCAATGACAGATATTTTCCAATTGACGCACATTGCCCTTCCATTCAAAAGAAGCCATGAGGCGCAAGGTGTTTGCTGATAAATGTTTGGGTTCCACTTCTAGGGTGCGTGCGCTCAGTTGCAGAAAATGTTGCGCCAGCAGGGGAATGTCTTCCGGGCGTTCACGTAACGAGGGAATCCGCAGACGAATCACATTGAGACGGTGATAGAGATCTTCACGGAACAAGCCTCGCTGAACCCGATCCTCCAGATTCTGATGGGTAGCCGCGACGATGCGAACTCGTGCCTTGAGTGGTGCATGACCGCCCACGCGGTAGTAGTGGCCATCGGATAGAATTCGCAGGAGCCGTGTTTGTAGCTCCAGGGGCATATCGCCGATTTCATCCAGAAAGAGTGTTCCCCCTTCGGCTTGTTCAAAGCGACCAGGGCGCTGGGTCGTGGCCCCGGTAAATGCCCCACGTTCATGTCCAAACAGTTCCGACTCCAGAAGGTCTTTGGGGATGGCAGCAGTATTGAGGGCGATGAAGGGTTTGCTGGACCGGGAACTATGGCGATGCAGGGCGCGTGCCACCAGTTCTTTGCCACTGCCAGACTCGCCGGTGATGAGTACCGAAGCATGGGAATGGGCCAGGCGCCCGATGGCGCGGAAGAGTTCCTGCATGGCAGGAGCTTGACCTAGAATTTCTGGGGCTTCAGCAGGAATCAGAGACTCCGGCGTTGGTGCGGGCTCAGCCAGAGCCCGCCGTACCAAGGCTAGGGCTTGATCGATATCAAAGGGCTTGGGCAGATATTCGTACGCCCCTCCCTGAAAAGCAGCCACAGCACTGTCAAGGTCGGAATAGGCGGTCATGATGATGACTGGGAGCTCAGGATGCTGCTGTCGCAGGACTTCCAGGAAATCCAGACCACTGCGTCCAGGCATGCGAATGTCACTGAGGACCAGTGTGGGTGCCGGATCATGGCTCAGCGCAGTCAATGCATCGTTGGCACTGGTAAAGGAACGGTAAGGAATGTCTTCGCGTCCCAGTGCTTTTTCGAGTACCCAGCGAATCGATCGGTCGTCATCGACGATCCAGACGGTTTTATCCATAATGCCCTCAAGGAAAAATCAAGAATAGTTGCGTTGTTCTGTTTCCAGTAGGGGTAGGATCAGACTGAAGCAGGTATCGCCCGGTTTGCTATCGAATTCGACCAACCCCTGGTGTTGGCTAATCAAGTTTTGTGCCAACATCAAACCCAAGCCACTTCCACCTTCGCGGCCCGACACCAGAGGTTGAAAAATCCGCTTTTGCAGGTCTTCTGGAATACCGGGACCATTATCACGAATGCGTATCAATAATCCTAGGCGAAATCGTCGTCGGGCCAACGTGATCTGGCGCAAGGGGCGACTCTGAAACAGGATCAGGCCCTGTCCTTGCAAGGCCTGAGCGGCATTGCGGGTGATATTTAGGATGGCCTGGATGAGTTGTTCCCGGTCACCATTGAGTTCTGGAAGGCTGGGATCATAGTCTCTGCCAAGTTCGAGCAGGGGGTATTCGGCCAGAACGACGGTACGCACTCGTTCCAGAACTTCGTGGATATTCAAGGGGGCTATCTGACGAGCTCGGTTGGAACTGAGTAGTCGGTCCATGAGATTTTGCAACCGATCGGCTTCATCGCGAATGACTTGGGTATATTCACGCAGATCGCTGGTTCCTAATTCTCCCTCCAGCAATTGGGCAGCACCTCGGATTCCGCCCAGAGGATTGCGAATTTCATGGGCCAGATTGCGCAGGAGTTCGCGATTGGTTTTTTGGTCATCCAGTATTTTTTCTTCGCGGGCAATACGCATACGCTGACTGATGGGGCGTAATTCCAGGAGGATTCCAGGGAGTGGCGTACTCAGCGGGGTACCGGAGCAACTGATGATCACACTTTCGTTGGTGGGACGATGCAAGGTCCACTCATGTTCAAGAAACCCCAGTTCATGCTCAAGGGCATTGCGGGTAACTTCTACCAGTCCAGCAGCGCTGCGGGAAATATGAGCCAAAGGTTGACCCAGTAGGTGCTTCCTTCCCATGGAGAGCAAGCTCTCTGTGGCAGTATTTATGAACACAATGTGCAGATCAGGATCAAGGACTACTATGGCCGTACTCAGATGATCCAGTCCGTTGAAGCGGAGATCCTGGTCGTATGAAAGAGATGGCTTCATGAAAAAACCCGCCAATCTTGAAGGATTGACGGGTTGGAACAGGGCAAAGCCGACATACGGCGCGAACTGGAATGCTTACAGACTGTAATACATCTGGAACTCGACCGGGTGAGTGGTCATCCGGAATAAAGTCACTTCTTCCATCTTCAGGGCGATGTAAGCATCGATCATGTCATTGGAAAAGACGCCGCCACGAGTCAAAAATTCACGATCTTTATCGAGGGCTGCCAAGGCTTCCTCGAGGGAAGCGGCCGGTGCCGGAATCTTGGCGTCTTCTTCCGGTGACAAGTGATAGAGATCCTTGTCTGAGGCTTCTCCTGGGTGAATCTTGTTCTGTACCCCGTCGAGTCCAGCCATCAACAGCGCGGAGAAGGCGAAATAAGGATTTGCCGTGGGATCGGGGAAGCGCACCTCAATGCGGCGGGCTTTGTCACTTTGTACAAAGGGAACCCGAATGGCAGCGGAACGATTGCGTGCCGAATAAGCCAGTTTGACAGGGGCCTCGAATCCGGGCACCAGTCGCTTATAGGAGTTGGTGCTGGGATTGGTAATGGCATTCAAGGCCTTGGCATGTTTGATGATGCCGCCAATGTAATAGAGAGCAAAGTCCGACAGGCCTGCATAGCCATTGCCAGCAAATAGATTTTTGCCATCTTTCCAGATTGATTGATGCACATGCATGCCAGAACCGTTATCGCCGACAATGGGTTTCGGCATGAATGTGGCGGTTTTGCCATAGGAGTGGGCAACATTGTGTACCACATATTTGAGGATCTGGAGCCAATCGGCGCGTTGAACCAGTGGCGCAAATTTGGTGCCGATTTCACATTGACCCGGGGCAGCAACTTCGTGGTGATGAACTTCCACTGGAACGCCCATGTCTTCCAAGGCCAAACACATGGCAGAACGAATGTCCTGCAGGGAATCCACAGGGGGGACGGGGAAATATCCGCCTTTGACCGCGGGACGGTGGCCCATATTGCCACCTTCATAGGTTTTGCCCGAGGACCAGGGAGCTTCTTCACTGTCGATCTTGACTGAGCAACCAGACATATCGACATTCCAGGTTACTGAATCAAATACAAAAAACTCTGGTTCTGGGCCAAAGTATGCGGTATCACCGATACCACTGCTTTTCAGATAAGCTTCGGCGCGCTTTGCCAGGGAGCGGGGATCGCGGTCATACCCTTTACCATCAGAGGGTTCGATAACATCACAGGTCAGGATGAGGGTGGTTTCGTCCATGAAAGGATCGATATTGGCGGTAGTGGGGTCTGGCATGAGCAACATATCTGATGCTTGAATGCCTTTCCAGCCGGCGATGGAGGAACCATCAAAGGCATGACCTTCAGTAAACTTTGCGGTATCGAAAGCGCTGATGGGAACGGATACATGCTGTTCCTTGCCACGAGTATCGGTGAAGCGAAAATCGACAAATTTGACTTCATGGTCTTTGACCATCTGCATTACATTGGCGACTGCCATTTGGTTTCTCCTGTCAGCGATGTTTACGAATTTTCATGATCAGCGAGGGTTCGTGGAAAATGTCCACATAGCACCCAACCGCAAGAATTAAAGCAGGTTTCATGCCAAGCTTGTGTAACCCATACGGCTATTGTGCCATAAGGTGCTGGGGAAAGAGCGCGATTTTTTAGAGAAAAATTTGCGCGACCCATATTGGTGCATTGTCGTTTGAATGATCGATTATGGTGCGTGCCGCCCAGTGTCTAGGCTCAACGTATGGTCACAGCGCAACCAAGATCGTTTTAGGTACAATGGGCAGAACGTGTTAAAGGGGATTTTTATGAGCAGAGTGGCTGAAATACTTAAAGTGGCCCAGCGGCGAGGACGGGAGATTGGTTTGCCTTATGAAGGGGCGCTTCTTCCGGCAGAAGCCTTTGAGGTATTGAGTCAAACGTCGTCTGCTTTGTTGGTGGATGTCCGTACCCAGGCCGAATGGGACTGGGTGGGGTTTGTTCCCGGTTCGGTTCATGTGGAATGGCAACATTATCCCACAGGGGGGCTCCGTGATGATTTTTTGGAAAACCTGCAAACCCATGTGCCCGAAGATGCTCTGGTATTGTTTATGTGTCGTTCTGGAGCGCGGTCTCATGCGGCTGCGGAAGCGGCGACAAGAGTGGGTTGGAACAGTTGTTACAATGTTCTCCATGGCTTTGAGGGGGATCGTGATCCTCAGGGGCATCGAGGCCGTCTCAACGGTTGGCGTGCGGCGGGTTTGCCCTGGAAACAGAACTGAGCATGGATCGCTACGAGGTGATAGGCAATCCGGTCTCCCATAGTCGTTCGCCTTGGATTCATTCGCGCTTTGCCCTGCAAACTGGGCAGTCCATAGAGTACCAGCGGCACGAAGTTGTGCCGGAGCAATTTGAAGAGGAAGTACATCATTTTTTTATGACCGGCGGGTGCGGTTTGAACATCACACTCCCATTCAAGGAGCGAGCCTGTGCCTTGACGACACAGCGTTCGCCGCGTGTGGAAATGGCAGGTGCCGCTAATACTCTGGGTTACACGGCAGGGGTGCTCTGGGCAGATAATACGGATGGCGTGGGCTTGGTTCGTGATTTGGCAGAGAATCTGCGGGTTCCGCTGAGGGGTGCCCGGGTGCTTTTGTTGGGTGCCGGGGGGGCGGCACGTGGAGTGGTACAGCCCCTTTTGGAAGCGGGTGTTGCGATGTTGGATATCATCAATCGATCGCCTATCCGTGCTCGAGAATTGGTGTCTGAGATAAGTTCCAGGATGGTGGGGGCTCAAGCAGTGATTCAGGCCTATGGTTGGGATGATCTGCCACAACAACCCTATGATGTGGTGTTGAATGCGACAGCAACGGCTGTGACAGGGTCGATGCCTGATCTGCCCGCGACGTTGTTCACCTCGCGCACGCTGGCTTATGATCTGGGCTATGGCTCAGGGATGACGCCCTTCATGATGCGCGCACGTGAGAGAGGGGCGGATTGGGTGGTGGATGGGTTGGGGATGCTGGTGGAACAGGCTGCCGAATCTTTTTTTCTGTGGCGCGGAGTGCGCCCAGAAACGATGACGGTGCTTCAGGATTTGCGTTCCAGTTTGTAGGGGCATCAAGGTTCTTTCAAAAATAGGAGTGCAGGGGGAGTGGTTCCCGTTCGGCGTTGGATAAAACGACTGTTTTTATGGGGGCTGTTGTGTGTGCTGGCCTGGCAATTCTGGATGTTTGCCCAAGTCCTTTGGTGGAGAGATCATAATCCAACGTCCACGGCATTCATGAGAGCGCGCGCCGAAAGCCGTCAGGCCCAAGGTCGTTCTCCTCTGGCACCTCATCCTTGGGTTTCTTACGAACATATTCCGTTGTCTTTAAAACAGGCAGTAGTGGCTGCAGAAGACAGCCATTTCGTGAATCACCACGGATTCGATTGGGAAGGCATACGCCAAGCTTGGGACAAGGATATGAAGCATCATCGTCCCGTGGCGGGCGGATCTACATTGACCCAGCAACTGGCAAAAAATTTGTTTCTATCGGAACGACGCAGTGTTTGGCGCAAAGCAGAAGAGGCTGTGATTACCCTTATGCTGGAAACGGTTTGGAGCAAACGTCGTATTCTGGAAGTGTATTTGAACGTTATCGAATGGGGGGACGGTGAATTTGGTTGTGAGGCGGCAGCGCACCACTACTTTCATCTGTCGGCATCTCTCCTCGGCAGAACTCAGTCAGCCCGTCTGGCCTCCATGATTCCGCGGCCACGATTTTATGATCGCTATGGAGCGACAACACTGCTGCTCGACAAAACAGAGTCTATCGAGCAGCGTATGACCCAAGTAACCATCCCGCGCTGAGTTAGCGATAACAAAAGGGGGGCTGGTTTTATTCAACGGGTTTGATGAGTGGTGGCAGTGTCAGCGGATCACCCTTGGTGACCTTTCGTTTAGGAGTTTTGGTCGTATTGGATGAGAGGATTGCCGAGGAAGCAACTACTGGGGGCTGTACCGTCGCAGACGAAGCGCGACGCCGAGGACTGGCGGTTTTTTTGGGGACAGAGGAGGGAGTCGTCCGGGTTGCCCGTGGCTTTTTGATGGGGGACACGGTCATGGACGTTGTCTCACTGGGAGCTGCAGTCTGTTTGCGCGGGGTTTTGGGCTGGCTGGTAGCGGATTTTTTTCGCTTTTGAGGGGTATCCTGGGCGGCGTTGCTGATCGTCGGTGATGAAAGAGAGTCTGGGCTGGTTTTGGGTTTTTTGACTTTTTTCAGAGGAGGAGCTTTCGCGGCTTTCATTGGGGTGTCTTCAGATTTCCCCGTGATTTTTTTGGCATCTTTCTGGGCGGCTTCAGACGCTTTCAGTTCTTTTTTGGCAAGCTTTTTCGCTTTTTCTTTGGCGGATTTGGTCTCGGATGCTTTCTTCGATTTCCCCTTGACCATCGTTTCAGAAGTCACTTTGTCTGCTTTCCCTTTTCCTTTCCCTTTCTTTTTGTCCGCGTCGATATCCGATTTTTTAGAGCTTTTTGCGGGGGACGGTTTTTTTTCTTTGGCCATGATGGTCTCCTGGGGATGAACGCGGACGAAGGGTCCCTTGCCAATCAGGGTAGTGAAGCCTGCCTTACCACCGAACCCCTGTTCGGTTGCCAATGGATGCTTGATTCTATGCCTGATTCTTAAAAGAGTACATAGTTTTATGATCTATAATCTGCATGCTGCATGCCTTATTAAAATCCGTAACGCAAACCCAGTGACAACAGGTCGATATTGGCATTTCCATTGATGCGGTTGTAGTTCAGCAGATAATGATCCCAACCCCCCTGAATGTGGAGGTTTTGAGTCATGTCATAGTGCATGCCCAAACCCGTCATGGTATAGGGCAAGGCATCATACAATCCAGTGGATGAAGGCGTGGAAACATTCGCCATCCCTTGATTGCGGATGCTGGCCATGCTTCCTGTCAACGACCAGCGAGAATCCAATGGAACGGTTCCGGACCCGCCGACAACGAGGCTGCGAGACAAACCGCCGTCATCTTTCCCATCCAAGCCTTGGCTGCGAAAATGGCTAGACAGGGCGCTGCCCTGCGGGGCCAATTCGGGATCCCATTGAACGCTAAAGGGCAGCGCACTGATCCCAGAAAACCAGCCGCTGGATGATTCTATGTCCGCAGCTTGTGCGGAGAAGACAAACGACAATCCCAAGGCGATTAATGTAAATTTTTTCATGAGAAAACCTCCTGTAGTCACAACACCTGAATTTCAGAGTGACTACCCGATAGTTTTCATGTTACTGGGAAATGGCATGAAATGATAGGATTATCGCGCATTATTTCAGCTTACTGTGGTATTTTTGACTCATTCTGGGCGATCCACTGTAGTAGTGCTTCAAATGCCGGCTCGGCAGCATTGGCGTGGGTTCCATTCACCATGAATACCAGAGTTACTGGGCGATTTTCGGCATCGCGTCCATATCCTGCGATGCCCTTGACTTCGTTGAGGGTGCCACTCTTGAGATGAAAGCGGGCTTGTAGATCAGGAGAAGAATATTGTTGGCGCATCGTACCGTCGACTCCGGAGAGGGGGAGCGTGGCTATGAATTCGGCACCATACCAGCTTTTTTCCTGCATCCAGCGCAGGAGTTGGGCTAAATGGAGTGCATTGATGCGTGTTTGCCGTGATAAGCCCGCTCCATTGTCCAGCACCATTTCGGGAAAATCCAGACCACATTTGCCCAGAATATAGCGCACTTGGTCGATTCCCTGAGCGGTGGAGGAGTTCTCTGCTGCCAAGTCACCTAGTCTGGTTTGGCCCAGATCCAATAATAGTGTACGGGCTATCAAGTTATTGCTGTTCTTGTTCATCTCCATGAGAATTTCAAGCAGCGGGCGGGATTGGACGGAGGCGATAACGGGCCAGGTGGTGGGGACGTTACCTTTTTCGAAGTGTCCAGAAAAGCTGCCGCCCAATTCGTGCCATAGCGTTTGAAAACTTGACGTCAGATAGGCTTGATTGGTCAGCAGTGAAAAGCCCCAAATCTGAGGGCCGCAGCTTTGGGGCATGACGCCGTTCAGTTCTAGTGTCACCCCCTTATCCAGAGAACGATTTGGGTAGTTTGCGGTAGATGCAGCAGAATTTTGTGGTGCTCTTACCGCATAATGTATCATCGCCCGCCATGGTCTGGGGCACGGGCCCAAGGTGGTGAGCAAATGGTTTTTCAGAGTGATGGCGGGAAAGGGGAACTCGGGCCATACCTGTATGGGATCTCCGGCATGGATGCCTGGTTGAAAATACCACCACTGCGCCTGCTGTCCGACCTGAAGCCTGGCGGGGAGAGTGTTGTAGGCACGAAATCCCTCGTGGTCAAAGTCATCGGGATGAGTCACGGCCTGATTTTCGTCCTGTTGGTTGAATATTAGCGTTCCTTCAATGTGGTGAGTGCCTTGCTGATACAATTGACGCCATAACCCTTGCCACTGTGCTAGGGTCAATCCTGGGTCGCCCGATCCTTCTACTCCCAGGTTTCCACGAAGTCGGTCGCTCGGCGGATTCTCGGCGCGTATGTTGGTTGTCCAAGTATGTGCGGGTCCCCATTCTTCAAGGGCTGCCGTGGTGGTGACCAATTTTATTAGGGATGCCGGATTTCTGGGGGTGTTCCCGTTCCAGTTTAACCGTGGGTGGGTTTCCCCTAGGCTCCAGACCACCAGTGATACGTTCTCGGGAGCGATTCCGGCTCGGTTCAAGGCTTGCAGGACTGTCGTAGGCAAGTCTTCACGAAGTGTTTCCGGTTCGATTGCCTTGGCATCGTTCACCAGGTAGAAACCGAGTACCAAGCATCCCAACGTCAAGCTTTTCAGGCTCCAGGATTGCGTCGCATTTGTCATTTTTAACCTCGTGGTTCCGAATGTATTGCCCCTCTTTGAAGAGTATAGATTCTTGCAGTCTTCTCGAAGAATACCCCTTGAAATTGTCGGGGTATGCCCATACAGTATTAGCACTCGCACTTGACGAGTGCTAACAATCTGTCACAACAACCTTCTCAACAGGAGAAAAGTCGTATGAAAATTCGTCCCTTGCATGATCGCGTGATTGTCAAACGCCTAGCTGAAGAACGCAAGACCGCTTCCGGTATCGTTATTCCCGATTCCGCTGCCGAAAAACCTGACCAAGGTGAAGTGTTGGCTGTGGGTAAGGGGAAGGTCCAAGAAGATGGCAGCATTCGTGCTCTGGAACTCAAGGTGGGTGATCGGGTCTTGTTTGGCAAGTATTCTGGCCAGGCCGTCAAGGTAGATGGCGAAGAAGTTTTGGTCATGCGCGAAGAAGATGTCATGGGCGTTGTGGAAGCCTAAGTTACATTCGTTAAAATTTTTTTATTAATGGTGTATGTACACCGTGATAATTTCAGGAGTCGATTATGGCAGCTAAAGAAGTTCGTTTTCATGACAGTGCCCGCGCCAAGATGGTGGTGGGTGTCAATATTCTGGCTGATGCCGTCAAAGTTACCTTGGGTCCCAAGGGACGCAATGTGATTCTCGAGCGTTCGTTCGGTGCTCCCACCATCACCAAGGATGGGGTGTCCGTGGCGAAGGAAATCGAACTCAAGGACAAGTTCGAGAACATGGGCGCACAGATGGTCAAAGAAGTGGCTTCCAAGACCTCTGATGTGGCAGGGGATGGAACCACTACGGCAACTGTTTTGGCTCAATCCATCGTCAAGGAAGGCATGAAGTTCGTTGCCGCCGGTATGAATCCTATGGATCTGAAGCGGGGGATTGATCGTGCCGTAATTGGGATCGTTGACGAGTTGAAGAAGCTCTCGAAACCCTGTACCAGCAGCACGGAAATTGCTCAAGTGGGTTCGATTTCCGCAAACTCTGATCAGTCTATCGGCGAAATCATCTCCCAAGCCATGGATAAAGTGGGCAAGGAAGGCGTGATTACCGTAGAAGATGGTTCGGGATTGCAAAATGAGTTGGAAGTGGTAGAAGGGATGCAATTTGACCGCGGCTATCTGTCCCCCTACTTCATCAACAATCAAGACCGTCAGATTGCCTTGTTGGACGATCCTTTTGTGCTTCTGCATGACAAGAAAATTTCCAATATTCGCGATTTGTTGCCCATACTAGAACAAGTGGCCAAGGCTGGTCGCCCTCTTCTGATCATTGCGGAAGATGTCGAAGGCGAGGCACTTGCCACACTGGTGGTGAACAATATTCGCGGGATTCTTAAGACCACCGCAGTCAAGGCGCCGGGTTTTGGCGATCGCCGCAAAGCCATGCTGGAAGACATTGCCATTCTTACGGGCGGCACCGTGATTGCTGAAGAAGTTGGTCTGTCTCTGGAAAAAGTAACTCTCAATGAATTGGGTCGCGCTAAGCGCATCGAAGTGGGTAAGGAAGAAACCACCATCATCGATGGCGCTGGCAACGAAGACTCCATTAAGGGTCGTGTCGCTCAAATCCGCAAGCAAATTGAAGAGGCCAGCAGCGATTACGATCGTGAAAAGCTTCAGGAACGTGTGGCCAAGTTGGCTGGTGGTGTGGCCGTGATCAAGGTCGGGGCTGCCACTGAAGTAGAAATGAAGGAAAAGAAGGCGCGCGTGGAAGATGCGTTGCATGCAACCCGTGCTGCTGTGGAAGAAGGCATTGTCCCAGGCGGAGGCGTGGCGCTACTGCGTGCTCGTTCTACCCTCACCGGCCTCAAGGGTGACAATGCGGATCAGGATGCTGGGATCAAGATCGTGGAACGCGCCATCGAAGAACCTTTGCGTCAAATCGTGGCCAACTGTGGTGATGAACCTTCTGTAGTGATCAACAAAGTACTGGAAGGAACTGGAAACTATGGTTACAACGCGCAAAGCGGCAAATATGGCGACCTCGTAGCCATGGGTGTGGTCGATCCTACCAAGGTGACCCGTTTTGCTCTGCAAAATGCGGCCAGCATTGCCGGTTTGATGTTGACCACCGATTGCATGATCGCTGAGCTGCCTAAGGAAGATGCTCCGATGCCTGGCGGTGGAATGGGCGGTATGGGTGGCATGGGCGGTATGGACATGTAACATCGCTGTTACTCCAACCCGATAGGTTGGAGAGTTACAGTCAACCCCCGGTGGAGTTTGCTCTCCCTCGGGGGTTTTTCTTGGCTAATGGGGCGATCCATGACCGGAAGGGGTTCGGTGACTGGCATGCGACACTGAGGTTATGCTGTCCCTAGTCTATAATGACGTTTTGGTCTTCTACTGGTTATGGTTCCTATGTCTGTTACTGATCCTGTTGTCCATAAAACTTGGTCTGGGCGTTTTAACGCCCCAGTGGCCGAATCCGTCAAATCATTTACCGCATCTGTAACCTTTGACCAGCGTCTGGCTCCTTTTGATATTCAGGGATCCTTGGCCCATGCTCAGATGTTGACCGAGGCGGGGATTCTTTCAGAAGCAGATTTCACTGCCATCCAGCAGGGATTGACGACGATTCTGGAGGATATCCGCTCGGATCGATTTTGCTGGAATCTGGATGACGAAGATGTTCATCTCAATATTGAAAAACGCCTCACCCAACTCGTGGGAGACGCGGGGAAACGGTTGCATACGGGTCGTTCCCGCAATGATCAGGTGGCTACGGACATTCGACTGTACTTGCGTGCGGCCATTGACGGCTTGCTGGGGCAACTGAAAATGCTTCAATCCGCTTTGATCTCTTTGGCGGAAATGCATGCAGATACCCTCATGCCAGGGTTTACCCACCTGCAGGTGGCGCAACCGGTGTCCTTTGGGCATCACATGATGGCTTACGTTGAAATGTTGGCGCGGGATCGGGGTCGTCTCAGTGATTGCCGTCGCCGCCTCAATCAACTGCCTTTGGGTGCTGCCGCGCTGGCGGGAACCAGTTTTCCCATTCGGCGTGAGCGGGTGGCTGAACTGCTGGGATTTGATGGAATATGCGGCAATTCTCTGGACGCCGTTTCAGATCGGGATTTTGCCATTGAGTTTTGTGCAGCGGCTTCCCTGATCATGATTCATCTGTCGCGGTTTTCTGAAGAGTTGATTCTGTGGATGAGTCCGCGCTTCAACTTTGTACGAATTGGCGATGCCTTTTGCACAGGATCGTCCATCATGCCGCAAAAACGGAATCCGGATGTGCCGGAACTGGTGCGTGGAAAATCCGGTCGGGTAGTAGGCCATCTGATGGGGTTATTACTGCTGATGAAGGGTCAGCCTCTGGCGTATAACAAGGACAATCAGGAAGATAAAGAACCGCTGTTCGATACCTTGGATACCCTTTCGCAGACGCTGACAGTCTATGCCGAGATGATGGGAGATATTCAGGTCAATGCTCCTGCCATGAGGCAGGCCGCCTTGGAAGGCTTCGCGACTGCCACGGATCTGGCTGATTATCTGGTGAAAAAGGGAATGCCGTTTCGAGATGCCCACGAAATTGTGGCTCGGGCGGTTCGTCACGCCGAGCTGCAACAATGTGATTTGGCGGATCTGTCGCTGGAAACTTTGCAGTCTTTTTCCACCATGATTACTGCCGATGTTTATGAGATTCTGACATTGGAGGGTTCCCTAGCGAGCCGAGATATTCCCGGGGGTACGGCGCCTTCTCAGGTGCGTGCTGCAGTTGCCAGAGCTCGTCTCGAATTGGAGAGGGGACCCTGACTGTGATCAATACTCGCGCGAACCCGTATGGTCAGAAGGGAGGTTTGGCCTGGGTGGTCATGGTTCTGGCGGCGACCTTCTTCCTTGACGGTTGCGGTCTCAAAAGCGGCTTATACCTACCTCCTGCGCCGACACCGGCGCCGATACCCGCCGCTGGGTCGTCATCTGCGACCGAGCCAGCAGCAAAACCTGTCCCGGTTCCTACTCCGGTGCAATCTCCTGACATGTTATTGAAGTCAACTCCGAATACGACTTCTGTTCCCAGTGGTCAGGAATTCGCCGTTCCCCCTTC
>JAAGNR010000002.1 GCA_010435995.1 Ferrovum sp.
GGGTAGGGGTAGGGGTAGGTGCTGGCGTTCCGCAGGGAGGAACGATTGTCCATACCTGTCCACTTCCACTCCCACCGTTATTAGTGGACGGGTTGTTGCCTTGGGTCCACCAGTTAGCCGTATAACTCACGCCGTTGTAGCTCACAGTCTGACCATGGGTATAGACGGCGGTCGGATCCCACGTTGCAGAATTTGGGATACATCCTGATGGAGTGGGGACTAGTGCAGGAGTCGATGTCGGCGATGACACGGGCGTTCCGCAGGTCCCGTCGGAGGTCCAGACCTGACCACTACCGCTCCCACCATTATTGCTGGACGGGTTGTTACCTTGGGTCCACCAGTTGGCCGTATAGTTCACCCCGCTGAAACTAGCTGTCGCACCAGCGGTATACACCGCATTCGTATCCCATGGCTGAAAACAACCGGGCCTCGCTGCCACGAAGGCTCGCGCAACCGGCGCGAGGGATGTGCTTGAGAAATTCGGTGTACTACTTCCGCTACTCCCGCCGCCGCCACAGGAGGCCAAAAATATCGAAGTGATTGGAACGAGAGCGCGAAAGAGTGGAACGTTCACGGTGTTCATTTTTTTCAACCATAAAGTTAAGAAATTCTTTCAGTTAATGTGCGCTGGTTTCATGAACCACCCGACTCCTTTTTCCCGCGCCGACAGACGACCCGCTGAAATGAAATGGATCATCTTGCTTTTCCCACCTTTTTCCCGCGCCCGCAGACGACCAACTATACCCAGATGACTCAAATTTCAAAATGGTGCATAAGGACCATAGACACTGGCCTGTTTAAGCCCCAGTGCTCATTCACAGGGGGAAACGTTGGACGAGGTCAAACAACCTGCACGATGTTATTTCAATGCTTTTTGAAGATGGTGAACCCATACTAGAGTCTGAGTTTGTCGGGGTCCAAAATGTCGCTGTCGCCTGAGCACTGAAACTGAACCACGATTTTGGTGATAGGACTTATCAACGGGAAGCACTGGACAACCGTTCTCACCTACAGGAGTGGAAATATCCGACTGATTTCTGTTCGTCGATCACGAACCGAGGAGGTAAAACCATATAAACACTTGTCCGCCAACAACATCTGCGTCAATTAGCTCTGTGTGTGTGCCGGGCATGGCAGATACTATTTTGTATTCCATCCGCCTTGGATAACTCACGACTTTTTTGGGTCGGCCAGTATCTTGCCTACTATATCCAGAAGGATCTGCGGTTTGAAAGGCTTCGAAATATAGCCATTGACACCGATTTTCTTCATCTCCAGAATACATCCCCGGTCGGCTTCTGCGGTCACCATGATCACCGGAACAACGGAATCCTTGGCTCGGATAGCCGACACAAACTGAGCACCGGTGAGACCGGGCATGTTCCAATCCGAGATTATCAGATCAAATGAATTGCTCCGAACAAGTTGAAGACCCATGTCTCCGCTACCTGCCTCCATCGTTTTGTAACCACTGCTCCTGAGCAAGGAAGCGATAACGGTGCGTATCGACAACATGTCATCAACCACGAGAATGCTTTTACGGATCATGTGACTTCTCCAACTGTGTTGATGTTGTAGAGTGTCGAATTCTATCTGATCTACGCCACAGTACTCCAATTCAGACGCACAGACTGAAGAAGGGGATTCCGCGGACAATTGTTCTGAACACTTCCTCGTATTTCCAGATAACTAACGACTTTTTTGGTTCGGCCAGTATCTTGTCTACTATAATCCAGAAGGATCTGTGGTTTGAAGAGCTTCAAAATGGTACATAAGGACCATAGACCACCCGTTTGATCCTTTATTTCCAAAACGGAATATGACTCCTGACCGCCTCTTGCTCATCGATGATCACGCCATGTTCCGTACCGGATTACGCATGGTGCTGGCAGTCGAGATGCCAACCCTAATCGTTGTCGAAGCTGGTAACCTGATGGACGCCATGGAATGCACACAGACTATTGATATCGTGTTGCTCGATATCCAATTGAAAGGATTGAATGGTCTTGATGGTATTGCACTTCTGAAACGCCGCTGGCCACTGGCTGCCGTTTTGATACTTTCTGCTCATGACGAGCCACATTCCGTAAATCAGGCCCTCACCCGGGGCGCCGCTGGGTTTGTTTCAAAGGCAGAACCTGCCGAGAAAATCATTGCGACCATTCATCATGTACTGGACGGGGTACTTTCCGATGGAATCCTCAGAAATGAGCAGGCACCGCCACGGTTGACCCCGAGACAATGTGAAGTGCTGGATCTCCTGAATCAGGGATTGTCGAACAAACAAATTGCCAGAAAACTGTCGCTGTCGCACAATACGGTTCGTCGGCATGTGCAGGACATTCTCGAATATTTTCAGGTAGGGAGCCGTGCAGAAGCAGTTTTCTCGGCCCGTTCCACAGGTATGCTGGATTAAATGGGTGGCAAAAATACTGCGACTTGCTGAAGAAAAAATTCTGGTAGAACAGTTGCGACTGGTGATGTTTAACATTCGCAGCACAGTATTGCCGGTTGTTCTGGTGTCCATGCTGATAATGTGGACTCTGTTCAATGGAAAAAATGCCCTACCCTTGGGATTCTGGTGCCTGATCGTCATTCTGTCCCACTTGAATCTCTATCGTTACGCACGCCATTTTCTGAATTCCGGAATTCCATCGGGTCAAGCATTCAAGATCGTTCTGGTATTGATGTTGATGCTTGGCATTGATGGTGCACTCTGGGGCTCATTGGCATGGATAACTCTCGATACTAATACTCTGGCAGGGAGCATTTTAGTGGTCGCTTCCATTGCTGCCATGGCGGGAGGGGCTGTTTCATCGTTATCCCCAGTATTCACTGTATTCATTGCCTATGTTATTCCAGAGTTGACTGCTCTGGCATCAAAAATGTGGTCCATGGGAGATCCTGCCTTCAATGCGCTGGGTGTGGCTGGGCTTTTATATGTCGCGGCCTTGCTTGGGCAAACCCTCAACGGTTACCGTGCCACGCGCGCGTCCATCGAACTCCGTTTCGACAATGCTGCTCTGGTCAACGAATTGCGCTTAGAAACAATGGGGGCTGAAAAAGCGCGCCAAGAGGCAGAGCAAGCCAATACCGCCAAATCCAAGTTCCTTGCTGCCGCCAGCCATGATCTCAGGCAACCCATTCATGCGCTTGGATTATTTTTAGGCGTACTGGCGAATTCTGAACTCAACATCACGCAACGCGATGTTGTTACCAATGCGAATGCTGCAGTCGAGGCTTCCACCGAAATGCTCAGTACTCTGCTCGATTTTTCACGTATTGAAGCCGGGGCCATCATTCCTGTGGTGAAAGTTTTTCCAATTCAACCCCTACTCAATAAAATTGAACGGGAATTTGAATCTCAAGCTGATGCTAAAGGTATCACCTATCGCTCACGCGAATCTGATTTGGCAGTCTATTCCGACCCAGTATTGGTTGAATTGATTCTGCGCAATCTGGTATCCAATGCCATCCGCTACACAGAATATGGAGGAATACTCGTGTCCTGCCGAAAACGCGGAGATCATGTGAATTTGGAGGTTTGGGATACGGGTATTGGAATTGCTCCCGAGCATCATCAAATGATCTTCAAGGAATTCCATCAACTGGGTAATCCAGAGCGAGACCAACGTAAGGGACTGGGACTGGGACTCGCCATTGCAGACGGCCTAGCGAGAACATTAGATCACAAATTGACTCTCGCTTCTATTCCTCAGCGTGGCAGTGTTTTCCGAATTTCATTACCCCTTGTCATCAATGCAGTGTTCCCCGCCAATAACACTACGATGGTGAGGACTTCAGGATTGAAAAACATTCGCGTTCTACTCGTTGAAGATAATGAAAGGGTAAGCAGCGCCATGGTTAATCTGTTGCGTGACTGGGGATGCATATGCGATGCTGCAGAATATATTGAGGAGGCCGTTTGCCTGGCGCAGTCTCATGCGCCCAATTTGATCATTTGTGATTATCGTTTGCGAGATCAACGTACGGGGTTGCAGGCTATCGCCACGCTTCGGGAATTGCTGGGCAATACACTACCCGCCTTACTGATCACCGGAGACACTGCGCCTGAGCGCCTTCGCGAAGAGCAATCCAGCGGCATCCCCCTGTTGCATAAACCGGTCGCACCCAACTTGTTGTATCAGAAGATGGTTGCCGTACTAGAAGATAGAAACTCAGGAGAAGGTGAGTCCAACTCCGACGCTGCCTCTGTTGAGGCAACTGGCTCTCTTGGCAGCGACTTTTGCATGACCACTTAAGAAGACTGACCTCGTCGAGAAACCAGCAGCCACCTTCGTGCAGTTACTTGGCTGAACACCCACATGCAGTTTCCGTATGCTTGTGTGCCGCAGAAGAAGAATCCATTGCGCTCTTGGAACTGCCCTTTGCATCGCTCAGCTTGTTCTGGTCATGACATTCCGCCGCTTTGCGATGGTGTTTGGCTGCTGCTTCGTGATCGGTGGCTGCCTGTTTATGGAGACCACTGGCTTCATTGGTATTTGACATGATGAATATTCCTTCGTTAAAAATGCTGATGAATTAAAATCCGACCTGCATGACGCAGATGACGTCATGGTTCATCACCATAACCCTAACAGCACGGCTAAACAGTGTGCCAGCGAACATAGTGCAAAATGCCTCTCAAAAGCATAGGCCTATGCTGGAACTTGCGATCCCACCCTCTCCTGCCCCACTCTCTCTCCAACTCGATTCCCCGAACACCGCATAAAATTCGCAGGTTATTAATTGACGTAAATCAGGAAGATATGCTTTGGCCAGCCGAACAGATCTTCCTGCGCCCAGGGTATACGGTTATGTGCGCCAGCGTACAGAAGCATCCGCAAATAAGCGCGACACTGGTCGCCGTGCCCCGTACGTATTGCAACAGTACATGGTTACGGGCGTGTGCACCGACTGACTGCTGATCGGCCACCCAGATGGTTTTCTGGAGCGGTATTAAAGAGGGCAATAAATTGAAAAACGATCTCAAGAGATATTCCAGATTCCTGACATGGTCCATGGCCTTCCTGTTGAGCGCTTTGGCAGCAGGATGTGGCGGCGGAGGCGGTGGACGCGCTCCGATTTTGGGTATAGGCAACATTGTGGCACATCCACCCACGGTATCCGCAGTCGCTCCAGTGAATAACGCCACCGGAGTGCCCATCAACAACACCCTCATTACCGCTGCCTTTAGCGAGCCTATGCTCCCACTTACGGGTGCGGCTACCTTCTCCTTGGCTTGTGCGGCGCCCTGCGCGAATCCCACGGGCACCGTGGTCCTAGATGCTACAAACAGAATTGCCACCTTTACCTCGGCAACGAATTTGACCCCTCTGACCCTCTATACCGGCACGATCACAGGGGCTCGGAGTTTGGCCACCGGGCTTGCCATGGCATTCCCCTATGTATGGAGCTTTACCACAGGTCTGGCGGCAGACACGACGCGCCCTACTATCACCCTCACCAAGCCCGTCACAAGTATTCCCGGTCCGACAACCAACATTCCTACGAATACGGCCATCACCGCCATATTCTCTGAGGATATGGCCCCACTCACCATTGGTTCACCAAGCTTTACTGTGACCGGACCCGGCTCTACGCCTGTGACAGGTGTCGTAACTTACGTTATCGGCTCTAGAACTGCAGTCTTTACGCCGACAAACGTGCTTACTGCGGGAACAACCTATACCGCCACGATTACCACTGCAGCCACAGATCTCTCCGGCAACACACTGGCAGGCAATCAGGGCCCTTTACTGAGCGCAAGCAATTATGTCTGGACCTTTGATACCACCGCATCCCCGATTCCGGCGACAAACATCACAGTGCTCTCCACCTCCCCCGTGTCCGGCGCAACTGGATTATGTCCGGGCTTGACTATCAATGCCACCTTCAATCCACCTGTTGGTGTTCGGATGGATCCCCTGACCATCAATAGTGCAAACTTTACCGTGAGCGGTCCTGCTCCGACATTGACCCCCGTCGTCGCAGCCTCTGTGGTACTGGATACAGCTACCGGTACCATTGCCACCTTTACCCCATTGACCACTCTCGCTCCCGGTATCACCTATACCGCCACGATCATAGGGGGCCCCAACGGGGTCAAGGATTTGGCAATACCGGCAGATACCATGACCAACAACTACACCTGGAACTTCACTACAGGAACTTCGGGAAGTTGTGTAACCATATTGCTGAGCATGATCAGTTATTTTGATGGATTTTCAGGGGGTGGTGATCATTTTGGATGAGGGTCGAGGGGGGTGACGCCCTCACGGGGGTTGATTTCCAA
>JAAGNR010000046.1 GCA_010435995.1 Ferrovum sp.
ATGGCTGACGCCATGTTTGCCGCTAGCGGTTTCCACTGGGCTTTCAACACATCATTCCTCTTCATGGGTTTGCACCACCAGAGAGACCGTATCTTCTCCTTCACCCCGGGTCACGATGTATTGACTGCCGCCACGTATTCCCCCATCAATCCGCATTCACCGCTCTCAGGAAATTTTCCCCCCAGGCTCGGACATCATTGGTGCGTACGATGGAAACCAAGCGTGACATGCGGTATGCGCGATCGTCAGCCGCCAAGGTGAGCGCAGAGTGAAGCGTTTGCACCATGCTGGTTGCATCATAGGGATTGGTAAGCAGGGAACCGTGCAATTCCACTGCTGCTCCAGCGAATTCGGACAGTATAAGTGCCCCGTTGCTGCCCATGACCCCCTGCGTTGCCACATATTCTTTGGCAACCAGATTCAAGCCGTCGCGCAATGGTGTAATCCAAGCAATATCGGCAACAGCATAGTACGCGATGACTTCTTCGTAGGGAAGCGAACGGTAAAAATATCTCACCGGGGTCCAATCCAGGGTCGAAAATCGCCCATTAATGCGCCCGACCAATTGATCGACTTCAACCCGTAACGATTGGTACACCTCCATGCCTTGCGCAGCAGGAGTTACAAAGTTTAATAAAACTACCTTGGCGGCCAGTTCCGGATATTTGTCGAGCAAGGCCTCAAACGCCAGCAATTTTTCAATCGAACCTTTTACATAATCGAGTCGCTCAAGCGAGAGAATAGCAGACCGTCCGCGCAACTCATTGCGAATTCCCTTGATTTTTCGGCGCACTGAGGCCTTTTGCAAGATATGGTCAATCTGGTCACAGTCAATGCCGACAGGATGTGCCCCCAAGCGAATATTTCGACCTGCCACCTTTATTCCACGGGTCACCGAATCCACACCGAGCGCACAACCGTAGGTTAGAAAGCGGGGAGCGCACGGGGTAGTATCCAGAATTTCCGTGGGTGCATAACTACGCACGGCATCGACAAAATTTTCGACATACCTTGGAACATGAAATCCAATGTAATCACATTGCAATAAACTTCCAATGATTTCGCGACGCCAAGGAATAATATTGAAAACATCAGAAGAGGGAAAAGCGGTATGGTGAAAAAAGGCGATTTTCAAATCAGGGCGAAGCATGCGCAAAAACGCTGGCACCATCCATAAATTGTAATCATGAACCCAAACCAGCCCCCCCTTTGAGGCTTCAGCAGCCGTCTTTTTCGCAAAAATTTCGTTGATTTCGAGATAATGTTCCCAGTGTTTGTGCTGAAATATGGCTTTGTCTGAGAACGAAAAAATAATGGGCCAAAATGCTTCCTTGGAGAACTTCTTATAAAAAAGATCAATATCGCTTGCCGTCAACGGAATGCGGGCCGCGCGCAAATTTGGATACCGCTTCTTATCAACCGTGACCGCCACTTCAAACGCTTTAGGATCGCGAGTGGGTTGCTCCGACCATGCCACCCAGGAGCCCGTAGTCCCACCCGAAAAAAAGTTCAGCAAGGTGGGAATGATGCCGTTAGGACTCTTGGGGCGCTGCCTCTTTCCCTCGGCAGTTTCATCAAATGGAAGGCGGTGATACACCATGACTAGATCAGCCTTCCCAAGACAGTCGGTATTCTCGGGTTTTTCATCATTCTGTGACTGATGATGAGTCAGTCCTTCGAGAATCCCTGCGCACCCATCGCCTACGGCAAGATGAATATGCTCCAGTTGCCGCACTGCTTCAACGAGAGCAAGTTCAGCATTACCAACAACGACTCCACGAAACCCCGTCGTAAACATCGACAAATCATTGAGGGAGTCACCTGCCGCCACTACCGTTTCCGGGTCAAATCCAAGTTGTTCGCAGAGCCGTCTCAAGGTGGACCCTTTCCCTATTCCCTTGGGAAGAATATCAAGATATCTCTGTGCTGAGAAAAGAAGTTCACAACCCAACTCGTTGACGATGCGTCGCAGTTCATCGTCAATCCGACCTTCCTGTACGAAGAACGAGCATCGACGTTCCTGTGGCACGGTTTGTGGCTCAAGATAGGTAAACGGGGCCAGGGCCTCGAGTATTTGTAGTGTTCCCGGCCATGCGGCAGAAATTTCATTTTGGATTGGCATAACTGGCAACAGGCTTTCGCCATGAACCACGGTTGCGCCGACATCTGCGATGATGTAATCGGGCCTAGGCACAGCGGGGTCATTCAGGACCGGCAACACCGACTCAAGTCCACGACCAGTCACGAAAATCAATTTTAAATCATGCGGTTTCCCAGAAAATAACTCGCGAATATGCCGACGAGCCGGCAGTGGTCCCGCGAGCAAAGTGCCATCTAAATCGGTAGCCAATACCAGAGAATCACTCGATCTCGGCTTTGGAAAATGCGATTCAATTTTCATGTGTCCCTTTTCCTTTATTCCATCTATGTCATCATCAGGTCTGGGCCGGAAAAATATAAATCTGCCTAGCGTGGCGCATTATGAAATTGCACCGCTCGAAACAAGGCCGTAGAAATGGACGGGGCGAACAGTGTTACAGTCTGAAAATCTGGTGAACCCATAGCCTATTCAAGGTTATTGCAAGTTTATCAGATAGTACATAAGCAAGTATCAGGCCAAAACGAATATTTTTAAACAACAATATGATTAATATAGTTTTTATAAGGCATACACTATAGATCCGCCTTGCCCCCCCTTCCTTAAACCAAGAAAAATGTCGCTATCTGGCGACACAAGTTTAAGAATCAGTCAAGAAGCGCCATTTAATCCTCTGAATCATAAAAAAACTACCACTGTCACTCATAAGAGACAATTATCGAAATCAGTGTTCACGAGTCCTTCAGTGACTTATCACCTATCCACACTACGACTTTGATGTTCCTCATAAAATCATGACTGATATCCAGACCGCGCTTTCCAGGACCTTCAATAATTTTTTCAAATCCGAAACATCGAGTGGTGTTTTTTTGATCTTCTGCACCTTGGCGTCACTCGCCCTTGCCAACTCACCCATGGGGCATGCCTATCTGGGTTTCTGGCATTGCAACCTCGCTGGCCTATCCCTGGAGCACTGGGTAAACGATGGATTGATGGCCATTTTTTTCCTGCT
The DNA here is from genome assembly GCA_010435995.1 of Ferrovum sp. Lineage (GTDB taxonomy): Bacteria > Pseudomonadota > Gammaproteobacteria > Burkholderiales > Ferrovaceae > Ferrovum. The sequence goes on from JAAGNR010000046.1 coordinate 3,111, forward strand.
TGTAGGGCTGGAGTTAAAACGCGAGCTTTACAGCGGCGAACTCTCGAACTTAAAAAATGCACTGTTACCGGTAGTGGCTGCATTCGGCGGTATTGTTGTGCCCGCATCGATTCATTTTTTCTTAAACGCAGGAACTCCTACTCAAGCAGGGACCGGCATACCGATGGCAACAGACATCGCATTTGCCCTAGGTATACTGGCTTTACTGGGCAACCGGGTACCGACATCACTGAAGATCTTCCTGACAGCACTCGCCGTAATCGATGATCTTGGCGCGATAATCGTGATCGCCCTGTTTTATACCACGCAGATTTACTTGACCTACTTTTTTCTTGCTCTGGGCGTGTTTGTTCTGCTTCTCATCCTTAACCGGGCATTCAAGGTCATGTCGGTGCCGATCTACTTGCTGGGCGGAATTTTGATGTGGTTTTTTATGCTCAAATCTGGTGTTCATGCCACCATTTCTGGTGTCCTCCTCGCCTTTGCGCTGCCGTCTTCTGCCCATGAGGAGGAAGACAATTCCCCTTCCGTTCAACTTGAAAATCTCCTCCATAAACCGGTTGCTTTCATGATCCTTCCCTTATTTGCTCTGGCCAATACGGGATTTATCATCAGACCAGAATGGCAAGAAAGCCTATCCAATTCCAATAGCTTGGGAATTATCGCCGGATTGGTGATCGGCAAACCGGCGGGCATTGCCCTAGCATGCTTGTTTGCTGTCGCCACAAAAGTTTGTCAACTTCCTTCGGACTTGAAGTGGTCGCACATTGTTGGGGCGGGTCTTCTGGGAGGCATTGGCTTCACGATGTCTATTTTCATCGCCAATCTGGCTTTTGCCGGAAAAATGGAAATCATCGACGCCTCCAAATTGGCAATCCTTGCATCATCCCTTGCTGCGGGGACCCTCGGTTTTCTTTGGTTGAAATATTTCACTCACGAGAGTCAGAATCTTGCTCAGAGGTGAGTACCATGGCATGGATGATGTTGGAAAGGAAGCAACGGGGGCAGCATAGCGTCGCCACAAGCATCCATGCGTTGTTACTTCGACCTCCCGAACGCAAAAAACCAGCGGACGCGCGGCCTTATGTGCAGCAACCCTGAGAGAAATGGGTTACACCCACCTGCAGTCGATTGCTGGGGGCTTGGGCAGTCGCACGAAGACCTGTAGCGAGACCGCCCGTTACCTCATTTGATTAACAGCTATATTCCCAAGGTTTAAAGTTTGACCGCCACCTCATTGGAGGGCAAGCTTTCACCCGCAGACGTCACAGCGGTCACCACATAGTAGTACCAAGCCCCAGGCGTCAGACCGGTCATCGTTGAGGAGGGTGCCGTAAGGCCAGATATCTTGATGCTATTGGCGACAGTAGATACTCCAGCACGGTTGGACCAGTAAATGTTATATGAGGTTGCCGATGGGACCGCATTCCATACAAGGGACACCTGAGTTGCTCCAGAGGTCGCAACAACACCATTGGGAACTGGTATGGTAGAAATACTAAAGGCTTCCACTGCAGTCAATGAATACCCTCCACCCAGGGTATTTATAATGGTCGTGGTCAAGGGTGCCGCTGGGGGAGAGGTAGTCGTAGGAGGCGTCGGATTCGCCGTAAATGACGGACCATCTCGACTCCCCGCAATGGCGTAGATGACGCCACCCGACACGGACGCATCAAAATCATCGCGAATGGTGGGCATCGCGGTGTTGGTTGACCAAGCGTTGGCGACCGTATCATAAAATTCCACCACATTGGTACAACAAGAAATTCGCAAATAGTCATTGAACGAGTTGGTATCGCCCCCGACGGCATAAATACTGCCATTCACTACCCCAAATCCGAAATCGTCCCGC
>JAAGNR010000047.1 GCA_010435995.1 Ferrovum sp.
CCCAACTCGTCCAAGTGAAGAATTCCTCCGTGAGCCAGTGACACTTCCCCAGGATGCAAGTGTCCCCCATGCCCCCCTCCCATTAAAGCCGCCGTGGTGACTGAATGGTGCGGGTGGCGAAAGGGCCGACAACGCCATTGGTAGGGATCCACTGGTTCACGATGAGCCGCCCGAATTGCCGCCAACGCCAAGGCTTCCTCTTCCGTCATAGGTGCACACAGTCCGGGCAAACAGCGGGCAAGCAACGACTTCCCCACCCCCGGAGGCCCCACCAACAGCAAATGATGACGCCCACTGGCGGCAATTTCCAATACCCGCTTGGCTTGTCTCTGGCCGCGAACCTGTGCCAAGTCAAGGGCTACAGGACGCTCGTTCCCTGTGGCCTTGGCTTCCGCCAGAACCAACGAATGACGACCAAGCAAATAGTTCCATACCTGCCGCAAATGGGACGCGCCATACACCCCTCCGGGAAACCCGCAGGCTGCTTCAGTGGCCGAATCTGCTGATACCACAAATTGATTTCCTGCCCGTGCTACTGCCACCGCCATGGGCAAAGCCCCATGGATGGCGCAGAGTTCCCCACTTAAAGCCAGTTCACCAGCAAATTCCAGTTTATTGAGAATTTCTGGGGGCAAATGGTGAATAGCCGCCAGAATGCCAATAGCGATGGGCAAATCGAATCTGCTGGACTGTTTAGGGAGCTCGGCAGGAGCCAGGTTAACGGTTACTCGTCTTGCCGGAAATCCAAAACCACAATGGATCAGCGCCGCCCGAACCCGCTCGCGGCTTTCGCGAACTTCTGCTTCAGGTAGCCCCACCAGCATGAATTGAGGCAAGCCACCGGCAAGATGAACTTCAACTCGCACCTGCGGTGCTTCAGCACCCCATAACGCGCGACTGTACACACGCATGAACGCCATTTCCACCACCTTCCGGGAAATTGTTCATGATGAGCCTCTCACAAAGAGAGAAAGCGGGGAATAACCTAATTTTATGCGGTTTCCGGTGTTACAGCATCCCCAGATTGAGAAGTGCTGCTTCGCTCATCCGCTCACGAGTCCAGGGAGGTTCCCAAACCAATTCGACCTTGGCGGAGTCAATGCCAGGAACTTCTACCACTCGCTGTTCCACTTCCCCTGGAAAAGTTTGAGCCACTGGACAACCGGGTGCGGTAAGGGTCATCTGGATATCCACGTGCGCTGTTTTAAGATGGATATTCAGGCCATAGATCAGCCCCAGATCATAAATATTGACAGGGATTTCCGGATCAAATACCGTTCGCAACGCGGCGATCACTGCAGTTTCCAACTGTTCCACGGTAAACCCTGAAGGTGCCTTGACGAATTCTGCCGCATCCACCTCAGGGAAACCCGCTGCAATGGCTTGTTCCTTGCTCAAAGGAGCAGAAGCAGGCGCGCTATGGCGTCCTACGGGGCTATACTGAGCCAGGGGTTTTCCCGGTTCCGGGATAGGATCTTGCTTTCCCAACCATTCAATGACTGACATATCGTTCACTCCGTCGAAACGGGTTGATCGGCTTGGTGCAACGCAGCGTTGAGGGTATGCCACGCCAGCGTGGCGCATTTGACACGCGCCGGAAACTCGCTCACTCCTGCCAACACCGCCAATTTCCCCATATCCACCGTATAGGGTTCCCCCTTGACCATATGGTGAAAACCCTCAAAAAATTTAGCAATTTCCTTTTCCGTTTTCCCTTTTAGAGCTTCCGTCATGAGCGAAGCCGACGCTGTGGATATGGCACAACCCGACCCTTCGAAGCGTGCCTCCGTAATCACCCCATCCTGTACTAGGACATTTAGGGAAAGGCGGTCACCGCACAATGCATTAAACCCATCCGCATGACGATTGGCTTCGGGAAAAGGACCATAGTTCCGCGGATGACGGTTATGGTCGAAAATCACTTCCTGATATAAATCGCGCAAGTCACTCATAACCAACCCCTTATTTCAGAAACATCTTTTCCACCCGATACAATGCCCGAAACAAGGCATCCACTTCATCGAGGGTGTTATATAAAGCAAAGGATGCCCGCGCCGTAGCGGGCAGACAAAATCGATCCATCACTGGCATGGCGCAATGATGGCCCGTACGGATGGCCACACCTTCACTGTCAAGAATGGTGCCGATATCGTGGGGATGAACTCCAGCCACCACAAAGGACAGGATGCTGGCCTTGCCTGGGGCCGTCCCAATGATACGCAGACCATGAAACTGTTCTGCTAGGGCAGTTGCTTCCTGCAGCAAGCGGTCTTCATGGGCGGCAATCTGGTCCAGACCGACCGACTGCACAAAATCCACCGCCGCTCCCAAACCAATGACGCCAGCAATATGGGGGGTACCCGCCTCAAATTTATAAGGCAACTGGTTATAAGTCGTTTTCTCGAATGTCACCTGCAAAATCATGTCCCCACCGCCTTGATAGGGCGGCATGGCATTCAGTAGCGCTTTCTTGCCATAGAGCACTCCAGTGCCGGTGGGGGCATACAACTTATGCCCCGAAAAAACAAAAAAGTCACAGTCCAGCGCTGTCACATTGACAGCCATATGCGCCACTGCCTGTGCTCCGTCCACCAGCACCAGAGCGCCCACGGCATGGGCTTTACGGATGATATCATCCACTGGATTGACGGTACCCAACGCGTTGGACACCAGAGTCACACCCACCAATCGAGTCTTTTCGGTCAATAACTGGTCCAGCTGATCTACCAGTAAAACCCCGCGATCATCCATGGGAATGACCTTGAGCTTGGCTCCCATCGCTTCACAAATCATCTGCCAAGGCACAATATTGGCATGATGTTCCATGGCGCTGATGAGGATTTCGTCTCCCGGTTTCAGGGTGCTGCGACCCCAGCTTTGGGCCACCAGATTGATGGCCTCCGTGGCGCCACGCGTGAAAATGATCTCTTCGACCTGCTGTGCCCCGATAAACCCACGCACTTTCTCGCGTGCGCCTTCGAAAGCTTCGCTGGCTTCCTGACTCAGAGCATGAACTCCACGATGAATATTGGCATTGAGTTGTTCATAGTAGTGGCGTTCCGCATTCAGCACCGCCAAGGGTTTCTGGGTTGTCGCCGCGTTATCCAGATAGACCAAAGGTTTGCCATGGACTTCCCGGTCAAGAATCGGAAACTGTCTGCGCCACGCATGGGGATCAAACATGACGGAACCCCTCTTCTTCCTCGGTTCCGAGCCAGTGAAGGAGCGCTTGACGCACCTCGACATGGGGGACTGCCTCAGCAATCTCCTTCACAAATGCCTTAATCAGCAAAGTGCGCGCCACTTCCTTGTCCACCCCACGAGAGCGCAGATAAAACCACTGCGTCTCATCCAGTTGTCCCACCGTAGTACCATGGCTGCACTTGACATCATCAGCAAAGATTTCCAGTTGGGGTTTGGTATCCACTTCGGCCTTATCGGACAGCAACAAGTTGTGATTAGACTGACGGGACTGGGTCTTCTGCGCATCCAAAGCCACTCGCACCCGCCCATCAAAGACTGCTCTACCGGTTCCATCCAGCACCCCTTTGAAGCACTCGTCGCTGATGCACTCCGGGCAATCATGCTCAATGCTGGTATGAAAATCTTGCAATGACCGATCCGCCACCTGGTAGACCCCTTTGAGGATCACCTCGGCATGGGTTTCTACCAGCCGAATCGTAATGTCATTACGCCCCATGGCCCCAGACAACGCAAAAGGGAAATAGCGCAGTTGGCTACCCTGCTGCTGCTGCGCATGCACGGCGGCGGTATGGTAACTCTGTGCCCCGCCCTGTTGCACCTTGATCCAGGTCAGGCGGGAATGGGGCGACAACTGTATGGCTGTCGCAAAATTTCCATGACAAGGAAGATCCGTCAGGTTCAAATGCTGCTCTACCACCGTCATTTCACTGTTCTCACCCAAGTGAACATACTGCACCCCATGATGCATTCCTCGGGTTACATGGAGCAGCAGTAACGGCTCGTCGAGATGCGCTCCCCCTGACACTTGAATCACCGCGCCATCCGTAAACAAGGCTTCATTCAACGCCCCAAATGCTGTCATGGTCTGCGCCGGCATCAACCGAGGTACCAGATCACTGCGCTCCGCATCCTGCAATAAAGACCATGGACCAATGCGCACTCCCTGAGGCAGCCGATCCAAGCGCGATAATCCCTCATGAAAAACGCCATCAATAAAAACCATCCGATGCTTCGCATCCGGCAACAAGGCATGATCTTTCAGAAAATCCCAGGTGAGTTCGGCAAAAGACTCCGTCGGCGGAGTAATCTTTTCCAGTCCTGCTAAGGAAGTGTATTTCCACGCCTCAAGGCGGGTCGTAGGCCAGCCCACATTTTCAAAGCGGGCCCAGGCAGAATGCCGCGATGCCTCCTGGCTCGGAGCTTCTGCGACGCGAAGAGCCAGCTGCGACTGACAGTATTCGACGAAGGGGTTCATTGCGCGGCCACCGTCTGCGACTGAGCATCCCCAATCCAGGCATAACCTTCCCGCTCCAGTTCATGGGCCAACTCGGGTCCTCCAGACCGGACGATGCGCCCACCTGCCAGAACATGGACAAAATCTGGTTGAATATAATCCAGCAAACGCTGATAGTGCGTCACCAGAATCATCGATCGCTCTGGACTGCGCAGACTATTGACTCCGTTGGCCACGATCTTGAGAGCGTCGATATCCAGACCGGAATCGGTTTCATCGAGAATCGACAAATGGGGTTCGAGCACGGCCATCTGTAGAATTTCGTTGCGCTTTTTTTCGCCCCCAGAAAACCCTTCATTCACGGCACGATACAACATGGATTCATTCATTTCCATCAATTTCATTTTGTCTTTGACCAGAGCCAGAAAATCCATGGCATCCAGTTCAGGCAAACCCCGATGTTTGCGTTGGGCATTCAAAGCTGCCTTAAGCAGGTACACATTGCCCACGCCCGGAATCTCCACGGGATACTGGAACGCCAAAAATACCCCTTCCCGCGCCCGTTCCTCCACTTCCATGGCCAACAGGTCTTTGCCGCGATAAGTGACCTTACCCCCAGTAACCCTCACATTTTCCCGCCCAGCCAATACATTGGAAAGCGTGCTTTTTCCCGAGCCATTGGGGCCCATGATGGCGTGAACTTCCCCCGCCTTGATCTCTAGGGAAATTCCCCGAAGAATCGGTTTGTCGGCGACAGAGGCTTGTAAATTGTCGATGCTTAACATAGTGATTTCCATTTACTTGTAATAGACAAATCAGAGGCGGTCACGAGCAAACGAAGCTCAACCCACACTCCCTTCCAAACTGACCCCGAGCAACTTCTGAGCTTCCACTGCAAACTCCATGGGCAGTTCCTTGAAAACTTCCTTGCAGAATCCGTTGACGATCATGGACACCGCGTCCTCAGTATCGATTCCACGCTGGCGACAGAAAAACAACTGATCCTCACCAATGCGCGAAGTAGAAGCTTCATGTTCCACCGTAGCGCTATTATTTTTGACCTCGATATAGGGGTAAGTGTGAGCCTGACAACGATCCCCCAGCAACAAGGAATCGCATTGGGTATGATTGCGCGCACCGATGGCCGAGCGGGCCACCCGCACCAACCCGCGATAAGCCTGCTGACCATAGCCGGCGGAAATCCCTTTGGATACGATGGTGCTGCGGGTATTTTTGCCAATGTGAATCATCTTGGTACCCGTATCCGCCTGCTGCCGATGATTGGTCAGTGCCACCGAGTAAAACTCTCCCACCGACTCTTCGCCGCGCAGAACGACGCTGGGATATTTCCAGGTAATGGCCGATCCCGTTTCCACCTGGGTCCAGGAAATGTGGGAACGGGCGCCGCGGCAATCTCCCCGCTTGGTGACAAAATTGTAGATTCCCCCACGCCCCTCCTTATCTCCGGGATACCAGTTTTGCACAGTGGAATATTTGATCTTGGCATCGTCCAGTGCCACCAACTCGACTACGGCCGCATGGAGTTGATTCTCATCGCGCATAGGCGCGGTACAGCCCTCAAGATAACTGACAGATGCCCCCTGATCTGCAATGATCAGGGTCCGCTCAAATTGCCCCGTATTCTTGGCATTGATACGGAAGTAGGTGGACAACTCCATAGGACAACGCACTCCGGGTGGAATGTAGACAAAGGATCCATCGCTGAACACCGCTGAATTGAGGGCAGCATAAAAGTTATCCTGAACCGGCACCACCGTTCCGAGGTACTGACGCACCAGATCAGGATGATGCTGGACTGCTTCCGAAAAGGAACAAAATATGATCCCCACTTCTGCCAATTTATCTTTGAAAGTGGTGGCTACCGACACACTGTCAAACACCGCATCCACCGCCACTCCCGCCAGAATGGCCCGTTCATGTAAGGGAATCCCCAGTTTCTCATAGGTTTTGAGCAATTCTGGGTCCACTTCTTCCAAACTCTTGTGTCCATCTTTCTGCGACCTGGGCGCCGAATAGTAGATGATGTCCTGATAATCAATGGGAGGGTAATGCACATTGGACCATGTTGGCGGAGTCATCTTGAGCCAGCGACGAAAAGCATCGAGACGCCACTGCAGCAAAAAATCCGGCTCGTTCTTACGAGCGGATATCAAGCGCACAGTATCCTCGGATAATCCACGAGGAATCTCATCGGCATCGATGAGTGTTTCAAAACCGTGCTGGTATTCCTGCGAAATGAATTCTTCTAGGGTATCGGGGACTGAGTTCATGATTAGACTCGCAAAGAAGCGGCACGAGGTGCCGGTAAGTGAACAGGGTGAACCGCAGGAAGGCGCATTTCCGCCAAAGTGACCTGTGCCAGCGCATCGTGCACCGCCTGATTGATGCGTTGCCAGTTGGTTTTAATGGCGCAGGAAACCGAACGACGACACTCCCCGGGTTGTTGAGAAGTTCCGCAATCCGTCAGCCCAACCGGCCCTTCAAGGGCAGTCACCACATCCACCATGGAGATCATTTCAGGGTTGCGTGCCAATAAATACCCCCCCTTGGTCCCCCGATGCGATTCCAGCAGCTGCCCCTTGACCAGAGTCTTGAGCAATTTGGTGGTGGTGGGTAACGGAACCCCCACGGCATGAGACACTTCATGGGCCGTGAACAGCCGCTCCCCATCCTGCGCCATGTGGGTCAGAATGAGAATACCGTAATCTGTCAATTTACCAATGCGAATCATGCTTAATGCCCACCCATAATCAAACAGAGAAAGATCTCCACAATACAGTACTAGTATAGTACCCTTTCAATCCGCAAGCAAGCATACGAACGACCGGTGAAAGCTTCGTGCACACAATTCCCCCGATAACTTTCAATATGGAAATATGCATGCAATGGTAGCGCCGTAAACTATACAGCTGTCATCAGCCCATCAATTTCCCGCCTTATTTAACCCATTTCGGAGGCAAAACCATGACCAAAACCCCTTATTGGACCAGGCAAATATGCACGCCCCTTTTCACTGGCATTCTGGCCCTGACTTTGACCATGCCCAGCCCCGCAGACCAACCGCCCCCCCGTTCTTTGCCTCTGCATATCGTGACCGATATCCCCCTTTCCGGACAACCCACACGGTGGGATTACGCCAGCCTAGACCCCATCACCCATCACCTCTTCCTCTCCCACCTGGGGGATGACACGGTCACCGTATTTGACACGAAACGCCAGACGGTAATCGCCAACATTCCTGATCTATCCCAAGTACACGGCGTGTTATTCATTTCCCCACTGAACCGCGTGTATGCCTCGGCCACCGGCACAAATGAGGTGGTGGCCATCGACACCCACACATTTGAGCTTCTGGCACGCATCCCAGTGGGACAGCATCCTGATGGGATGGCCTATGCACCCAAACAGAGACGCCTATTCGTTTCTGATGAACGCGGAGGCACAGAATCCGTGATCGATGTGGATACGAATACCAAGGTGGCTTCTATCTCCCTGGGAGGTGAAGTGGGGAATTCTCAGTATGACCCAGTGTCAGGACATATTTTTGTCAACCTGCAAACAGCGGGACAATTGGCCGAGATCGATCCTGCCAGTGATCAGGTCGTCGCCAAAACACCTCTGCCTGGAGCACAGGGAAATCATGGATTGTTCATCGATTCCGCCTCCCGACTTGCCTTTGTAGCTTGCAGCGACAACAACACTCTGATGGTGATCGACCTGACCCAAAAAAGGGTGACCGCTTCCTTCAGCGTCGCCAGAGACCCCGATGTGCTGGCCTTCGATGGTGTCCTCGGATGGCTTTATGTGGCCGGAGAATCGGGAGAAGTTTCATTATTCAAGGTCGCTGACCACACCGTAACCTCTCTGGGAACTGCCTGGCTGGGACCGGATGCTCACAGCTTGGCAGTAGATCCGCAATCCCATCGAGCTTACTTTCCCCTCAAGGCGCTCCATGGAAAACCTCAACTGAGAATTACCCAACCCGTTTTTTGATTTTGAATGGCGTTTCTCCAGAACCAAAGTGCCTGACCCTGCGGGTTGGAGTGAGTCCTCTCGCAGGGTCAGGAACACTCCTTCAATTTGGCGCAGGTATTACTTCTTTTTGCTCAAACACTCTTTCATAAATTTCTTTCGCTCATCGCCCTTCATGCCTTTGGCGTTGACATTACATTCTTTCATTTTCATCTGTTGGGCGGTCAATTTCTTTTCACCTGCTGCAGGCTTGGCTTCTTCCGCCTTGGAGGCAGGAGCGGCCTCTACGGGTTTGGCAGCATCCATGGGGGCAGCCGCTGCAGTCCCGCTCAAACATTGCTTCATGAAAGCTTTGCGCTCAGCACCATGTTTGCCTTTGGCCTGAGTATTACACTCCTTCATTTTCGCCTGCTGTTCCCCAGTCGCATGTGCTGGAAGAGTTGCACCCAAAGCCAAGGCCAAGGAAAGAATCAGGGGATACATTTTTTTCATTGGGATTTTCCTTGTATTTTTAACAAAATAACGCTAGCCATACCACGCTTTCCATACAGTCCAGAAATTCCATTGCCGAATCTCCCCGAAATGTACTGCGTCATAATTCCTACAGAAAACCACTGTAAATTTAACGACTCGGTCATCGTACACCAAGAAATTGATCATGCCTATACCTCTGCACCACCCTTGAAGCGCTGTTAGAATGGAAAAATCTTTACTCGGAAAATTTCCCATGGTTCCTCATTTGACGACTGCCCTCACGGGCCCATTACTGGCACTTGAGCGCCAAATTCTGGATGCGCTTCCGCTCATCGAGCATTGGTTCAGACAGCAGTGGCAAAACCACTCCGCCCCTTTCTATGCCTCAGTGGATCTACGCAACGCCGGCTATAAACTCGCCCCGGTAGACACCAACCTTTTTCCCGCCGGATTCAACAACCTGAATACCGCCTTCGACCCTCTCTGTGTTCAAGCAGCCATGAGTGCCGTAGAAAAAATCTGTCCGGACACGCGTCAATTCCTTTTAATCCCGGAAAATCACACACGCAACCTTCATTACCTGGAAAATATCGCGTCACTCAAGGCAATTCTGCAACGGGCGGGGTTTGCGGTACGCATCGGCAGTCTCCTGCCCGAGTTGACGGCCCCCCAAGAAGTGATTCTGCCCCAAGGAGGATCCCTGCTGCTGGAACCGGTTCAACGGCACGGCAACCGCTTGGGTTTGGCGGATTATGATCCTTGCGCCATCCTGCTCAATAACGATCTGTCTGGCGGAGTTCCTGCCTTACTTCAGGGATTGTCTCAGCCCGTTGTGCCCCCCCCCTTCGCCGGATGGAGCACTCGCCGAAAATCTCGGCATTTTTCTGCCTACCGCGAGGTCGCCAAAGAGTTCTCCGAGCTCATCCAGATCGATCCCTGGTTTCTCGACCCCTATTTCAGCCAATGTTCCAACGTGAATTTTGCTGATCGTACAGGATTGGATGCCATCCAAACTCAAGTCAGCGAAGTACTCGAAAAAATTCGGCTAAAATACCGTGAGTACCATATTGATCAATCCCCTTTCCTCATTCTTAAGGCTGATGCTGGCACCTACGGCATGGGGATCATGACTATCAAGGATCCTGCCGAACTCGGTCAATTGAATCGCCGTCAACGCAACAAGATGGCCGTAATCAAGGAAGGACAAGCGGTTCATGAAGTTCTTTTACAAGAAGGGGTACCCACCTTTGAAACGGTGGAAGGGGCGGTGGCTGAACCCGTGGTTTACATGATAGATCACTTTGTTGTGGGGGGGTTTTATCGGGTTCATACCGAACGCGGCGTTGACGAAAATCTCAATGCTCCCGGTGCCCGTTTCGTGCCATTGGCCTTTGAAACCCCCGCTATGGCGGCCGATTGCACCCAGCAACCCGATGCGCCGCCCAATCGCTTTTATACCTACGGCGTAGTCGCACGTCTTGCCTTGCTGGCTGCTGCCCGGGAACTGGAACAAATGGCTGAGATATACACCGCTTGACCTGTAATGAGGAAATCATGGAACTGGCCTTTATCATCGATCCGCTGGATTCTCTCAAACCCGCCAAGGATTCCACTCTGGAATTGATGCGCGTTGCTTCCCAACGCAACCACCGCTTATTTGTCCTCGAAGTCACCGATTTATTTTTGAAACAAGGGCAGGTATGGGCTTCTGTAACGCCGCTCCCATACCTCGGCGATTCCATCACCCCTTGGGCTCACTGTGGCACCCCAGAACAACGCCCTTTGACCGAATTCACTGCGACAGTCATGCGCAAGGATCCTCCCTTTGACATGGAGTATGTGTTTGTCACCTATTTGCTGGAACTCGCAGAAAGTCATGGAGCCCGCATCTTCAATCGTCCGGGGGCCTTGCGCGACCATAACGAGAAACTCGCCACAGCGCGCTTTCCGCACCTCGCTCCACCCACCGTAGTAGCGCGCCAGCAACACATTTTTCGGGAGTTTCTTGCCAGCGAAAAAGACATCATTCTGAAACCACTGGATGGCATGGGTGGCCGAGAAATATTTCGAATCACCGAACATGACCCTAATCTGTCTGTGATTCTTGAAACCCTAACCCACCAGGAAACCCGAACCATTATGGCGCAACGCTATCTGCCCGCCATCTTGGAGGGCGACAAACGCATTTTAATGGTAAACGGGGAAGCCATGCCTTATTGTCTTGCACGCCTTCCAGCCGCTGGGGAAACTCGCGGTAATCTGGCGGCCGGTGGAACAGGTCGAGCACAACCTTTGAGCGCTCAAGACCAGGTAATTGCGGCGCAAGTCGGCCCCTTCTTGCGTCAGGAGGGAGTCCTGTTGGCAGGACTGGACGTGATTGGCACTCATCTCACTGAAATCAATATCACTAGCCCCACCTGTCTGCGCGAAATTCGGGATCAAACAGGGTTCGACATTGCCGCTAAAGTGGTGGATGCTTTGGAAAGTGCTTGTTCGCAGAGTTGATCGACCAAGACATCAAATGACATACCCTGGGCAGCCGCCGCCTGTGGGACCAAACTCATGGCCGTCAACCCTGGCAAGGTATTGACTTCGAGACACCATAAGCGCCCCTGAGCATCAAGCCGAAAATCTGCACGACTGTAACCCTTGAGTTTGAGGGTTTGATGGGCCAGTAAAGCCAAGCGTTGTACTTCCGCAGTCACAGCAACGGGTAGGTCAGCTGGGAATACTTCGAGTGCTCCTCCCGGCTGATATTTGGCTTCATAGTCAAAGATCTCGCCACGCTGAAGAACGATCTCGCCCACGGTCAAAGCGGCGTCTCCCAATACTGGCCCTGTCAATTCGCGTCCAGAAATGAAGCGTTCCACCATTACTTCATCGTCATAACCATAGGCCAGTGCAATCGCTGCCGCCAACTGTTCCGGAGCACGCACCACCGACAAGCCCACTGTTGAACCCTGTTTGCTGGGCTTGACCACCACGGGCCAGCCCAAGGCTTTTTCAACCCCCCTTTCAGACACAGGAGCCATGCACCAATCTGCAGTGGGTACACCAGCCAAGCGAAGCAAACGCTTGCTCACATCTTTATCCATCGCGACAGAACTGCCGAGCACCCCGCTGCCTGTATAGGGAATTCCCGTCATTTCCAGAAGGCCCTGCATGCGCCCATCTTCCCCAGCCCCGCCATGCAAGGCAAGAAACCAAAGATCCGGAGTAAAGTCGCCGGGCAAACTCAACCACGCCGGAACCCCACACCGAGCCTGCTGCTCGGGTGGATAGGTACGGGATACTCCCACTTGAAACAGGACTTCTTCCTGCTCCTTAGTCAACCAGCCACGCGCGGTGTCCACCGCACGGACTTGATGACCTAGGCGACGCAATGCCAGCACCACCTGACATGCGCTGGCCAGCGAAATATCCCGTTCAGCACTGTACCCGCCCATCAGCACCGCCACCTTGAGGCGCTGAAACGCTTTCAGGGCCGTAGGCTCAACCACTGTTACGCAACCCAGCAGCCACCCCATTGATGGTGAGGTAAATGGCCCGTTTCACCGCCTCTCCCTCTTCGCCCGCACGGAAAGAACGGAGTAAATCCACTTGCAGATGATTGAGGGGATCCATATAGGGCCGCCGCTCACGAATGCTGCGTGCCAAGGTGGGATTACCCTGAAGCAATTCCCTTTGTCCCGTGATTTCACGCAACGCATGGGAAGTCAATTCGAATTCCCGACGGATTTCATCGAATACCGTTTCCCGCAAAGTGTCGTCTGTCACCAAACGGGCATAGCGCTCAGCAATCACTAGGTCTGTCTTAGCCAGAACCATGTCCATATTAGACAGCAGTGCTTGGAGAAATGGCCACGTCTGATACATACGGCGCAAATACACCCAACCTTCTTCCCCATGAGCTTCGCAAAATCGTGCTACAGCCCCACCAAAACCATACCACCCAGGGAGAATCATGCGTGACTGCGCCCAACTGAACACCCAGGGAATGGCCCGCAGATCCTCGATTTTTTGTGTTTGTCGCCGCGAAGCTGGGCGACTGCCGATATTCAGTTCAGCGATTTCGCTGACCGGCGTTGCTTCACGGAAAAATTGCTCGAAACCGGGAGTTTCGTAGACCAACGAGCGATAGCGATCAAACGCATAGGCGGACAATTCCTCCATCAACTCATAGAACTGCTCCCGTCCATGCAAGTCTCGATCACGGTCCAATAAGGTGGCTTCCATCGTCGCCGCCACCAGAGTTTCCAGATTGCGCCGACCAATGCCGGGATCAGAATACTTGCTGGCAATGACTTCGCCTTGTTCTGTCAAACGAATCTGGGCATTCACGCTTCCCGCTGGTTGCGCCAAAATACCGTAGTAGCTGGGACCGCCACCGCGCCCCACCGAACCACCGCGACCGTGAAACAAACGCATTTCGATACCGTGCCGGGCAAACACTTCCACCAGTGTTTTTTCGGCCTTGTACAATTCCCAGTTGGCCGTCAGAAAACCACCATCCTTGTTGCTGTCAGAGTACCCCAGCATTACTTCCTGGGTCCGATGACGACTGTCCAGCAATCTCTGGTACAACGGCAACGAAAACAGCTTTTCCATAATGGCGCCGCAACCACGCAAATCGGAGATGGTTTCAAACAACGGTATGATGTTCATGCCCAGATGGGGAATCTCTCCGGGGAGAAGCAATCCCGCCTCCTTGAGGATCAACGCCACCTCCAATAAATCACTGACGCTGTCCGTCTTGGAAATGATGGTATTAGGCAATGCGGCCGGATCAAGGGTTCGGTGAATTTCCCGAGCCATGTCGAAGGTATCCAGTTCCTTTTGCACCATTTCACTGAAGCAGGATACATGGGAACGCAACAAGCGCGGACTTTCCAACTCGCGGACGAGGAGCGCCACTCTTTCTTCTTCTGCCAACTTCAAATATTCAACTCCCGTCCCCCCTTGACTCAGAAGTTCAGCCACGGTTTGCGCATGAAATTCCGAATGCTGGCGCAGGTCTAGGGGTGCTAGGTAGAAGCCAAAGGAGGACACTGCCCGAATCAACAGACTTAACCGTCCTTCCGCCAGCAACCCAGAACCGTGACCGTATAGGGAAGCCTTGAGAAGCTCCAGATCCGCCGCAAATTCTGAGGCGGAGTCGTACGCCTCAGCCTCATCGACCTCTATCCCTTGAGTACAACAACCCAAACGCAATGCGGATTGATACAGACGCGCATGAATATGGGTCAAGGCACGACGATAGGGCTCTTCCAGACGACTGTCTGTCCGCTCTGGTGACAAATCCGCTAGGGCCATAACAGCTGGGGATACCTGTACCAACCGGAAAGAGAGGGACAGCTCTCCCCGCACAGTCATCAACTGAGTCAAATAAAACTCCATCACCACCGCGCTGTGACGGCGCAACGCATGTTGCGTCACTTCAGCCGTCACAAAGGGGTTCCCATCCCGATCTCCGCCAATCCAGCTCCCCATGCGCAGAAACGAGGGCAACCCCTTAGCCACTTCCGCATATTCCGGATCCTTTTCCAGAGCTTCAGCCACTTGAGATTCGAGACGTGGAACTTCCCGAAGGAAGGTATAACGATAGTACGACAACCCATTTTCGATCTCATCGTGAACCCGCAGCTTGAAAGTGCGCAGTTCGTTGGTCTGCCATAACGTCAATACGGCACGGCGCAGAGTGGCCTCGTTGGCTTCTCGCTCCTCTGGAGTCAGGACAATTCGTGTACGTTCCTCCAGTCGATTGGCGATGAGCAGGTGGCAATCGAGCACACTCTTGCGCTGCACTTCCGTGGGATGTGCCGTCAACACAGGGGAAATCACTGCCCGTTCGAAAAACTCCCGCAGGGTAGAGGCCGTTACGCCGGCGCGTTTGAGCCGCTGCAGTGCCAGAGCCACGCTTCCTTCGCGTGGTGGCGCACCCGCTTGGGAGTAAGCCATTCGCCGACGATTGTGATGCAGATCTTCGGCAATGTTGCATAGATGGGAAAAGTAGCTGAAAGCACGTACCACGGCAATGGTATCTTCTGCGCTCAATCCATCCAGACTATGTTCCAGCTGGCTACGTGCCGACTCATCCCCGCCGCGTCGATAACGAATGGCTGTTTGACGAATCCCCTCAATCAGCTGAAAAATCGTTTCCCCTTCCTGACTGCGCAGGGTATCCCCCAAAATCCTGCCGAGAAAGCGAATATCCTCGCGCAGGGGCAAGTCCTTGTCCGTATTAGTGGAGGTACTCATACCTGGCCTCCTTGACCCTCTGGCTTCATGTTAGAATTTGGACCCCAAGACGACTCAATCATTACCCACATCATGCCTTCTCCAGAAATCATCATCGCCACCCGTGAAAGCCGTCTCGCCCTGTGGCAAGCCGAGCATGTGCAACAGCAAATGGCAGGATTATATCCCCATGCGGCCTTCTCGTTGCTGGGAATGACCACCACCGGTGATCGCATCCTCGATCGTACCCTATCCGCCGTGGGGGGAAAGGGGCTTTTTGTCAAGGAACTGGAACTTGCCATGCTGGAAGGACGAGCCCACATGGCCGTGCATTCCATGAAGGATGTCCCCATGGATCGCCCAGCCGAACTGGTCCTCCGGGTCGCCGGAAAACGCGAAGATCCGCGGGATGCTTTTGTTTCTGTAGACTACGAAAATCTGGCTTCTCTACCCTCGGGAGCCATCGTGGGTACCGCC
>JAAGNR010000048.1 GCA_010435995.1 Ferrovum sp.
ATAGCGCAGCTCATATTCCACAATCACCGGCACACCCAGATCGGCAGGTCTCAGGGCTTGCAGGCGTGGCACCACCAGAGGATCACCGCGAAAATAATAGCTGATGGTGTTGCTGTCGAGAAGTAGCATCAAAAACCCAGACGGGTCACGTCGGCGGACAGGACAGTCCCACTGTCTTCCCGCAAAGGGTAATCGGGAAACCCTCCCGCCAGTGACAAGCAATCCTGTGGCCACTGATGGGCCGCGTATTTGCGAATGATTTCAGAAACCCACCGACTTTTCGACAAACCATTGGCCTGAGCACCCTGCTCCACCAGTAGCTGCGTGGCATCATCCAGATAGAGCGTAATTTGTGGCATAGCGACAACCCTCCCGGAGACAAAAGCATATGTCCAATTATACTTGCAAGGAAGGGTTCGTCAAGCCCTTCCAGGTCCTGGTTCCGGCGTAGCATTCTTTTGATAGATCCAGTCCACAATGGCCTCATTGGGGACATAACCTGACACCGTTTTGAGTAACAATTGCCGCATCCCTTCCGGATCCTTATTTCCGATCGCCCGCTCCAGTTCCCTCAGATGATCCTGAAGCTGAGACCAGGACAGGAGGTCTTCGCGGGCTTTCAGAATCCGGGGGTGGGCGGTGGGCTCAGGGTTTTCGCCGATCAGGAGTTCCTCATAGAGCTTTTCGCCGGGGCGCAGACCGGTGACTTCAATGGCAATATCGCCCTCCGGATTCTCCTCGTCCTGCACAGTCAACCCCGATAACTCGATCATGCGCCGGGCCAAATCGAAAATCTTTACCGGCTCGCCCATATCCAGCACAAACACATCACCGCTGGAAGCCATGACCCCTGCCTGAATCACCAACTGTGCAGCTTCAGGAATGGTCATGAAATATCGGACCACTTCGGCATGGGTTACCGTCACCGGGCCGCCAGTGCGAATCTGTTGACGAAACAACGGCACTACGGAACCCGATGAGCCCAGAACGTTGCCAAATCGCACCATGCTGAATCGAGTCCCTGACTGAGTCTGGGCCAAGGCCTGCAATATCATTTCGGCCAGGCGTTTGCTGGCCCCCATGACATTGGTGGGACGTACGGCCTTGTCGGTGCTGATCAGCACCATATTCGCGACGGCATGACGAAGGGCTGCCAATGCCACTTCATAGGTGCCAAACACATTATTGCTCAACCCCTCGGCGGGATTATGCTCCACCAGAGGAACATGCTTGTAAGCGGCGGCGTGATAGATGGTGTGGGGCTGCCAAGCGGAAAGAATCGCGTCGAGCCGATCCCGATCGGTCACTGATCCCAACAGCGGAATCAGGCGCGTCCCAGCCTCTGAACGAGCTTCCAGCTCATGATGTACCGCATACAAGGCAAACTCACTTTGTTCCAGAAGCAGCAGCACCCCTGGCTCAAGCACCAGAATCTGACGACAGAGCTCACTGCCGATGGACCCCCCGGCCCCGGTCACCAAAATCACCTTGGCCGTAATGTGATGCCTGAGCAATGCTGGATCAGGCGCCACCGGATCACGTCCCAGCAGATCCTCGATATCCAGCTCATGAATATCAGCCACACTGACCCGCCCATGGGCCAGGTCGGAAACACTGGGCAGAGTGCGCACCGAAATATGATGTCGCATGACTTGCTGCAGAATTTCGTTACGGCGTTTGCGCGAGATGGAAGGGAGAGCCAGTAGCACGGTTTGAATGCCCAATGTGGCCACCAACCCTGACAATTCGGCGGGAGCATAGATGGTGAGCCCATTCAGACTGTGATTGTGCAAATGAGGCGCATCATCGATAAAGCCCAACACCCGAATTTCCATACTGTGGGCCAGAGCATCCGCCAGCTGACGCCCCGCATCCCCTGCGCCATAGATCAAGGCCCCAGGCAAGGCGTTACGACGGAGCAAGTTCTGATAGGAACCGCCCAGCCAATAGCTGGCAAAGGCACGGGAAGCGCCCACCCCCAGCAACAACAGAATCGGTTGAATGACTCCCACAGTACGGGGAATATGGTCAAAACCATAGGCCGTAAAAATAGCAAAAAACAGCACCGCATAGACCATGATGGCACGCAGCACGGCCATCAAAGCGGTCCAGCCCGAATAACGGAAGATGGCCCGGTACAAACCAAAGGCAATGAACAGTGGCAAGGCCAGAGCGAGGGACCCTTCCACCACCCACAGGTAACGCCCCGTCAAGGACACCCATTGTTCCAGACGCAAGCACAGAGCTATCCAGACAGTCAAAACGCACAAACTGGCATCCACCGACAGCACCAGAATGCGCTTGGTCATGCGCGGAAGCGCGAGGAAGGGAGCAACGGTACGGGAAATCATGGCTTTGGCCAACACTCCACCCTCAGTAATCCGGAAAGGTGGGCATCACAGGTGACCAATCGAGCCCCCGTGGTCAGTGCGCTGGCATAGATTACGGCATCTGCCATGGACAGCTGGTACCGATAGCAAATCCGCTGCCAAAAGCGCGATTCGGAGATCAAGCCCACGCACCAGACAGGCTTGTTTGGGACTGATGACATCCGACGCAACAGCTCTGGGATTTTTCCGTGAGAGTTGCCGCGTACATACTTACCCCTGATCAATCGATATGGATCTGGAAGAATACAGCAGAGGGAAACAAAGTTCAACGGGGCCTCCCGAGTTCGACACTTTTTTGCGTAACGTATTGTATTTGAAGGATGTAAACATTCAAAATTGGCACTACAACGTGATTTTCGAGGGTTTTGGCAGATTGACCGTGTCGAATAGATCCTTTTGTTCTGGCGTCAGGGTGGTAAGCCCCTTGGCCGACTGTTTGCGATGGAGTTTGACTTGGTGATACTGAATGCCGCGTACCACTTCCAGTATCCGACTCGGGGAATAGGGGCTGTTCTTGGCCTTGAGACGCATCCGGAGTACTCGGTACAACACCAAAGCCAGAAAGCAGATCATGGCATGAGCGCGGATGCGA
>JAAGNR010000049.1 GCA_010435995.1 Ferrovum sp.
TGCACGATGAATTCACTCATCGACAACCCCTTCTGAAACTGGATACTGTTGATCGCCATGGTTCACCTCAAACGGTTTTCGCAAGAGGTCAGCATACTGTATATCTATACAGTTATCCAGTACGGCCTGAGATAGAGACATAATCAGGCGTTTTGTTTTGTGGATTGGTAATCAGCGATCTGCCTCATGGTAACCACCTTCATGTTTTCTGCATTACGCCAAGCCTCATGCCAGTCTAGCGTTTTTTGTAATGCAGTTCGTAATCTCCATTGCGGATGCCAGTCCAATTGGACATGCGCCTTGCTGCTGTCCAGTTTTAGATAATTTGCCTCATGCGGTTGCGGCGTTTCGTTGAATTTCCACTTTATGTCTTTTCGCATTTCTGTCAACTGCTCTACAATCCAGCGCACTGACTGCGCATCATCATCTGCCGGACCAAAATTCCAGCCCTCGGCAAACGATGCCCCTTCCACATAAAGCTTTTCTCCCAACGAAAGATAACCTGACAACGGCTCAAGCACATGTTGCCAGGGACGCGTGGATTGGGGTGAACGTATTTCCAATGTTTTTCCCGCATCCATGGCACGCAAGAAATCCGGTATCAATCGATCAGCAGCCCAATCGCCACCACCAATGACATTTCCTGCGCGGGCAGAAGCCAAAGCGATCCCAGCCGACTCAAGAAACGATCTCCTGTACGCAGAAGTCACCAACTCGGCACAGCCCTTGCTGCTTGAATAAGGATCAAAGCCACCCATCGCTTCGTTTTCGCGGTAGCCCCAAATCCACTCACGATTTTCATAGCATTTGTCAGTCGTGACATTCACCACAACTTTTACGCCGGGCGTTGCTCGCACTGCTTCGAGCAAGTGCACCGTGCCCATCACGTTTACCGCATAAGTTTCAGCAGGTTGAACATAAGAGTAACGCACCAGAGGCTGTGCAGCCAGATGAAAAACAATCTCTGGTTGCGCGGCCTGCATGGCAGTACGAAGCTTGTCGGCATCCCGAATATCCGCAATGGCGCTGCTCTTCATACCTTTACCAACTTCTGCCACACCAAAAAAATTGGTTTCCGTTGGCGGGCTAAGTGAATAACCATGAACTTCTGCGCCCATGGACTGCAACCACAAAGACAACCAGCCACCTTTGAAACCAGTGTGCCCTGTCAGAAAAACTCGCTTACCACTCCAAAAATCTGAATTCATTTCCACTTCTTCCAGGGTGCGTTGCCACTATGCCAAAGCTCTTCAAGGTGATTTTTATCTCTCAGCGTATCCATCGGCTGCCAGAAACCTTCATGTTGATAAGCAGAAAGCTGCCCCTCGATTGCCAAACGCTGCAAAGGTTGTTGCTCCCAGATTGTTTCATTGTCATCAAGATAATCCAGAACCGATGGTTCAAGGACAAAAAATCCACCGTTGATCCAGGCTCCATCACCTGCTGGCTTTTCCTGGAAATGCTGTACTACACCGTTTTCAATGTGTAGCGCACCATAACGACCGGGTGGCTGAATTGCTGTGACCGTGGCTTTTCGACCAGAAGACTTGTGATAATCAATCAGCCTGGAAATATCAATATCAGAAACGCCGTCACCATAGGTAAAACAGAAGGTTTCATCTTCAATGTAGGACGCCACACATTTAAGACGACCACCGGTCATTGTATGTTCACCCGTATCGACCAAAGTTACTTTCCATGGCTCGGCAAATTTTTGATGAATTTCCATATTGTTTTCACGCATGCAGAAAGTCACATCAGACATATGCAAAAAGTAGTTCGAGAAATACTCTTTGATCATGTAGCCTTTATATCCGAGGCAAATAATAAAGTCATTAACACCATGATGAGAATACATTTTCATGATGTGCCAGAGAATCGGCTTGCCGCCAATCTCAATCATGGGCTTTGGCCTTAGATGAGACTCTTCGCTAATACGTGTGCCTAAACCACCGGCTAGGATGATTGCTTTCATAATTTGGCAAATGCAAACACGGGCGCTACTACCGCTAAGGTTTGGTAATAAAAAAAAGATACATTCATTATGATTTTGTTAACAGGGTGTTGAAAAAGGCCGGAACAGTCCCAGACGGACAGGGAATATGAGATAAATCCTGTTGAATCAAAGAAGAGTGAGTGCCATGCGTGGAGCGAATATTACTCAGATTGAACTGTTTAGTTACCGTAATCTGGAAAAAAAAAGCCTTGCTAATCATCCTCTGCGCAAATTGCGCCCGGTGGGGGATGCGATTCTGGAATCCATGGATAGCGAATTGGATGCGTTGTATGCCGATCTTGGTCGTGTCTCTATTCCACCAGAGCGATTGCTGAGGGCCAGTTTGCTTCAGACCTTGTTTTCCATCCGATCCGAACGGCAGTTGGTGGCTCATATTGACTACAACCTGCTGTACCGCTGGTTTGTGGGGTTGGGGATAGATGAGGAAGTGTGGAATCACTCGACATTCAGTGCCAACCGGGACCGACTGCTTAATGAAACCGTGGCTCGTAAATTTTTGCGAGGCGTCGCTACGCTCCGTCCCTGCGAACAACTTTATAGGCGGGTTCTGGCATTGGCTGAATAGCAAAGGTTGGTGTCTAACGAACACTTTTCTGTGGATGGTACCCTGATTGAAGCCTGGGCTTCGATGAAGAGTTTTGTGAAGAAGGATGGAAACACGCCTCCGCCAGAGGGTGGTAGCCGCGATCCGACGGTGGTGTTCAAGGGGGAAACTCGATCGATCGATACCCATCAGTCGACCACGGATTCCGATGCTCGGTTGTACGAGAAGAGCGAAGGGGATAAATCCCGGTTGTGCTACTTGGGACACGCGCTGATGGAAAACCGGAATGGACTGGCGATGGATGTCGAAACCACGCATGCCTCTGGCACCGCCAAAAGGGATGCGGCAAAAACCATGGTGATTCGCTCGATCAGAACAAACAGAGCCACCTTGGAAGCGGACAAAGGCTACGATGTGTCTGGGTTTGTATAGGCAGTACGCGACCGTGGGGTCACCCCTCATGTGGCAAGAAAAGATTTTCGCAGGGATGGCGCGAAACGACACCTCGCAAAAACCAAGCGGTGCGCCATCGATAGGTGCACTACCCGACATGCCGGATACGGAATAAGTCTGGACATTCGCAAGCGAATCGAGGAAATATTTGGTTGGACCAAGACTGTGGGGAGACTGAGAAAAGCCAGGTTCACCGGATTGTCCATGGTGAGGGCGCAGACAACTTTTACCCTTGCAGCTTGCAACCTGACACGCATGGCGACTATTTTTGCGAGGTGTCGTTTCGCGCCATCCCTGCCAACCCCTATTGGTTGGAGATGGTCTACTGCATAGGGAGAAATCCGTCCCAAATATGGAAAAATTATGGTTGATCACTGACCGTGCACCAAAATAATGGCAAATAGCCGGGTTCAGGGCTTGAAAAGAGGTTGGCAGGGATGGCGCCATCGGGCGACACCTCGCAATTGGTGAAAAGTTGGGGAAATTTCTTCGTTTCATGAGGAATAAACCGTAAGGATGGCCTCGTTTTTCAACAACCTGATAACCACTCAGCTTAACAGAACACTTGGCAGGGATACAGTACTACAAAACATGAACATAATCATGTCGGTCACGAGGCAAGTTTTCATTGTAATATGGATCACGGAAAATAACTTCAGCCCAGCGATCACGAAAAAGGAGCGTTTCATTACTATCAGCAACCTCTCGTACGACAGAATAACTTTCAAAATGATACAGCTCAGCAAACGGTGTATAAACCACTCGAAAACCTAGTTCTCTAACTCTCAAACAATAATCAACATCGTTATAATCGATTCTGAAACGTTCGTCAAAACCAGTCAATCGTTTTAACAGGCTACGCCGCGTGAGCATACATGCGCCTGTTACCGCCGAGTAATTTCTGATTACATGCGTGTATCCGTTATAACCCACATATTCCGCAGGAAAACCATGATAAATATGCGCCGCACCGTTATGCACACCCAACACCATACCTACATGCTGTATAGTGCGGTCAGCGTGCAGCAGACGGGCACCCACGATCCCCACACCATCATCCTGCATTGGTTCAAGAAGCGCTTCAATCCAACCAGGCGATATCACCTCCATGTCATCATTAAGAATAATTACATGCTCGGTTTCTACTAAGGGCCAACAGTAATTAAACTTCGCCGCAAAACTGAATTGGCCGGGCTGTTGCCGATAACTTTCTATACGGATGTCCATATCAAGCGCTGCCAATGATTCTTTGGTTTCATTCGACATGTTGTGGTTGTCCACTACAATAACCTTATAGTTTGGATAAGTTGTTTTTTCCTTAATGCTACAGAGAAAATTGACCAGTAAGTTAATCTTCCCTCGCTCAGGAACATCTTTGACCACATCATTTGTTGGAATTAATAAAGTGACTGGTGGATATGAGCCAAGCGAAGGACGTACGCGCCACAAGCCCAGAAGCATACCCTGTTCAACAGGGCACCCCATGACATCCGATAAACTCCGTGCCGCATTATCTAACGCCTTTGGCTTTGCGTCCACAATGTCGGCAGCGGAACCAGGAATCTTTCGCCAATGATAAAGAACTTTTGCGATGTGTCCTATGTGACGCGCTTCCTTACTTGCTCGCAACACAAGATCGTAGTCTTGAGCACCGTCAAATTCGAAACGAAGGAGTTTAAGTTTACACAAAAGCGTTTTTCGAATAACAGTAAAGTGAAGAACATACATACAAGAGAGTATATGTTCTGGCGACCAGTCTGGTTTGTAATACGAGTCGCAATGGTTATCATACTCATCCAATTTATCTTCGTCAGTATATAGAAGATCAGTCTCGGGAGGATTAAGTATGTACTTGTGTACTTCAGCAACAGCATCTGTTGCCAGCTCGTCATCATTGTCAAGAAAACCAACAAAATCTCCAATCGTAAATTCGATTGCTTTATTAGTTGTAATAGCAATACCATCATTATTAGGTTTCCGTACAACTCGTATGCGATGATCTATACCACGGTATGCCTCAAGACAGTCAAGTGTTTCATTATCTGTTGAGCAATCATCACAAAGCACCAACTCCCAGTTCGGATCGCTCTGTGCTCGAACAGATTCTATACATTTTTGTAACAATGCTTTCGAAATATTAAAGACAGGGACAACAATTGACAAAATACTATTCATAAATCATCCTTGAGTTTTTTGTAATATCATTTTAAACCTGTTTGTCATGATGTCTGCGATGCGATCCACAGAATACTGTTCTTTAACAAAATTACATGCTATTTTTCCTCGTAAAAGTGCAATCTCTTGATGCTCGTAAACATCTTTTAGTTGCTCAACAAGATGATCAATATCAGGCTCTGCCCAAATGTATCCGGGCAGATATGGACCATGCTGCTGACTGATAGGAACCAAATCGCATCTCACAGGATAAGCATGTCCTGATTTTACAAAATCAGTAGAACCACCATAATCTGTAGCTATTACGGGCTTACCTGCAAGCATAGCTTCGGCAATAGTCAATCCAAACCCTTCAGTACGATGCGGCGATACATAACAGTCAATTACATCAAAAAACCTTATAACATCTATCTTATCCAGAGATCTCTCAATTGTCCGAATATTATGATGTCCATCGATAACTTTTTGAATAGTATGATATAACTCCGGATCCATATCACCATTAGCAATCTTTAAAAGAAGTATAACATCCTCACTTTTAGCATACGCTTCCTTGAACGCTTTGATTAGTGAAAACGGGTTTTTTCTGGCAATAGAACTTGAGCAATCAAACATATATCCAAATATAAAAACTTCATCTGGCAGATTAAAGTAACTACGCTTATTGGAATCGGTTATTATCTGCTCTTCAACCACATGTGGAACCACATACACTGGCACAGGAGAAATTGCTGATATACTTTGTTTGCAAAATTCACTCGGGACCCATATTTCATGAAAAGGCATAAAACTATCGTACCAGTCTGGTCTGAACGCAGCTAATTCCCAGACCCATAATCCTATGTTGTATCGCCCAGCCAAGCAATCCTTGCCCATTCGACTAAAAAAATATTGGATGGAGTCCGCATTCATATGAACAATATTAAACATAGCGGATTCATTAGGGGTGGTCTCTACAGGAAAATCAATCTCTTCTAAACCGCATGGAAGATTGAGTGCTGTTACTTTTCTATCACAATGTTGTAAGGCATGTATATAACTACGACTTGCACTTCCTAACCCACTCACCGCACGAATATAACCATAATAGTTGATTGCTTCATTATCAAAGTATTCGGCTTTTATCGGAGATAATTTCTCAGCATCCCTTTCTTCATCAAGACAAAGATTGGCATAATATTCGTATGGATTACTGACACTTTCAGAAACTCCTTCATTAACATATAATTTGTTATGGAGAGAAAAGTAACGCATCTCTCTCCCCTCCTCTTTACCATATTTTTTATAGTGTTCATAAGGATTCATACCACTGAGAGCCACATCAGGATATCTCTGCAAATACCACTCAGAATCAAAATGTTTTTCGGCCATGCTCGATGTTTCTGCTGTAGACTTTTGAAAATTATTGTTGGTTGTTATTATACTCTGTACTTGCTGTACTATTAATTTCCTTAGATTGCTGATTGCCATATCAAACTGAACATGGTACTTCTTGTTTTTTTCGTCCAGTTGATACAACTGATTTTCTAATACTCTAATTTTTTTCCCTGTATAACCACCATCCAGCCATTTGCATAAAAGCATACGCAAAAAAGAGTATCTCATCCATCTGCGGCTCAGTATAAATTTATCTAATCCCGCCAGGTATGCATGATGTTTTTTTCCTTCTTTACTAGAACTTATTTGATAAATAATTTCAGCCTTACTGGTACCTGACCTGATTTTTTTAAGGTAGAACCCCATGCCATCTGCATCGGGTGTGCGGCCAAGCAGAGTTAGGTAAGCACAGCGAATAAAGCGTTCATCATGGTAAGACAATAGTTCATCTAAAGTGGATACTGCAGTGTTATATTGGCTTAGAGACATATCTCTTACTCCGGTTTTATTTTGTAGTGTGGATGCTAAATTTAGAGCGGTGTCATCAACAGTTTCAGCCTGAGTTTCTATGATTCCATTCTGGTGAATTTTTTCGATAACCTGCTCAGTACTTTTCAGTACAGCGTCATCCTTAACTGAATTATTTACACTCAGCAAGCGAATTAAATTACGAAACGGAGCCGTCGAGCGCCATAAAAATGTGTTACGCATGGAATTCAATTGATGCTGGAGATGACTAATCATCTGTATTTGTGCTTGTTCTGTGGCCAACCAATTCCGCGTTAACTTATGTATCTCATCCTGCTTGATGGACAATTGTTTATTGAAGGCCTCGACATACTCGCGTCGCTGCTCACTTTTTTGCTGTTCATGCGATTGCTGGTCGGTTTGAATTTGCTGGATAAGTTTTTTTTCACGCTCTGCATATCGATAGTGCAGAACTCGTTCTTGTTCACCATAACCATGTGCTTGTTTGACTTTTTCCTGTTCGGCTTGCTGTTGCAAAGCAATAAGTTGGCTCGCCATTTCCCGCTCACGCTGGACTTGCACTCCCAAATTATCAGCCAGCTTATTTTGAAGAGAAACTATGGCTTCTGCATGAACCCGTTTCCCTGTTTCGTTTTCCGACCGCAAATGATGCAGTTCCTGGTTGAGCATTTGAATGCGCTCTACAGAAATCTGCTCATGCTCTGCCTTTTGATCGTGCAAAGTTTGAATTTTGGCCTCGTACTGTTGGCTTAATGCCGCTTTATCGGTGTCAGCCTGCCGTTGAATACCCAATATCTGTGCTGATATTTCCTGTTCGCGTTGCACTTGGTTGCGCAAATGGTTAGTCAGTTCACTTTGCAATGAATCCATGGTTGTTCTATGCGTAAGTTCACGCGCCGCATACTCCGTTTGCAGGCGCTGTAGTTCCTGATTGAGAATATTAATGCGCTCTGCAGTCAGCCATTCGTTCTCCGCCTTTTGATCGTGCAGTTCCCGAATCACCGCTTCGTACTGTTGGCTTAAAGCCGCTTTATCGGTGTCGGCCTGCCGTTGAATACCCAATATCTGTGCTGATATTTCCTGTTCTCGTTGCGACTGGTTGCGTAAATTATTGGTCAGTTCACTTTGCAATGAATCAATGGTTGTTCTATGCGTATGTTCACGCTCCGCATACTCCGTTTGCAGGCGCTGCAATTCCTGATTGAGAATATTAATGCGCTCTGCAGTCAGCCATTCGTTCTCCGCTTTTTGATCGTGCAACTCCCGAATCACTGCTTCGTACTGTTGGCTTAAAGCCGCTTTATCGGTGTCGGCCTGCCGTTGAATACCCAATATCTGTGCTGATATTTCCTGTTCTTTTTGCGCCTGGTTGCGCAAATGGTTGGTCAGTTCACTTTGCAATGAGTCAATGGTTGTTCTATGCGTATGTTCTCGCGCCGCATACTCCATTTGCAGGCGTTGCAATTCCTGATTGAGTATGTCTGTTTGCTTGGAATTTTCTTTTTTTTGTTCTGCTATCTGTTGTAGTTGACCTTCGGCTAGTGCCATCGATTGATCGCGCTGCGCTTGAATTTCCTTTAATGCGTTCAGTAATCCATCACGAGTGAAACCAATAAGATTATCAGATGGGATTCTCCCTTCCGAAATGCCATAACTGATGTAGTGCTGATATGGATCCACTAGCGAGGGATCGATATCCGGATATTTCTTTACATACCAAGCCGGATCAAACTCTTGCTTAAAAATATTTGGGTCTTGTGCAATTGCGGATGTGACAATACCTGTGATTTCCGCATTACGAACTGCGATGGATTGATTAAGTTGATTGACCTGTGCTGTAAGTTGATCTGCCAAGCGCAAACTGGATTTAAGTCGTTCAAATTCATTTATCCATATTTCAGTGCGCGCATAAAATTCCGGTAGTTCTATTTGTTGTTGTCTGTTATCGGTTACGGCATCAAGTAGTGCGACATAGAGTTCATGTGCTAACGGCGGACAAGCCGGGTCAAGTGCCAAATCATTTTCATCATAAATCGTATGCCGTAATTTTTTATCAATAAACTCGGATTGGTAGAGTTGCATTGCTTGTGCGTCTTTTGCCAAACCCAACCGTTTTGCGACCAATTCTAGGTTTTTTTGTGGTTCCTCCATCAGACAGTAGTAATCAATCAGTACTCGATGATATGTTTCTGTGTGCTTAATACTGGTTAAGACATGACCCAGCCATAGCATATAACTTTTTCGTGGCTGAACCCATCGCGGTTCGCTAACGATCGTGCAATGCTGAGGGGATTGCGAATTGCCAATACATAGCTGATGTCAAATCCACAATGGATGAATATGGGTTTCCAGAAAGGCAATAATTTGGCTAGGCGCGGGTCTTTAAAGCCGAAGATTGGGGTGCCTGCCGTCTTTCGCCGAAGCAGATCCACTGCACGCAAGAAATAACCTTTTTGATTGAGGGTTTCAATGTCATGCGGTTCGATCGGGGCCAAGCAGTGCCAGTCGCTGTTTATAGCCTGCAGAATTTCCATATTAAATGCATAAATATCAATATCTTCAAAAAAGCCTTTCGCATTGATACCTTCAACGGGCGGCAACAATTTGTTTCCCAGATCGACACCCAGGGCTGTTAATCCACAGGTCACCGCGCTGGTACCGCTACGGTGCATGCCTAATACAACGATTATGCGTTTTGATGGGCGCATAGGTTATAAATCTCCATAACGAACGATTGCTTGTTCTACCGTATCGCATACCTGAAGTTCTCCATGATGGAGAATCGCCGCATGGTCGCAGTGATTCCGAATCAGGTCCATCTGGTGGGCGACGATGATCATGGCGCGGTCTTTTCTCTTGTCGAAGAGTTCCTGGTTGCATTTCTCGTGAAAACGATGATCCCCCACGGACATGGCTTCGTCAATCAGGAAACAGTCAAATTCCACGGACATGGAGATGGCGAAGGCCAGTCGTGCGGCCATTCCGGAGGAGTAGCTTTTGACGGGTTCGTAGAGGTAGGCGCCCAGTTCGGCAAAATCTTCCACAAAGGCAATACAGTCCTTGAAGTCGATGTTGTAGATCCGACAGATCAATCGGACATTGTCCCGCCCCGTCAGACTGCCTTGAAAGGCCCCCCCGAAAGCGAGGGGCCAGGAGATCGAGCGGTATTTGGTGACGCTTCCCGAATGGGGAGATTCTGCCCCACTGATGAGGCGGATCAGGGTGGATTTACCGGCTCCATTGCGTCCCAGGATTCCCCAGCGTTCGCCTTCCCGGACTTTCAGGCTGATGTTGTTGAGCACCTGCCGCTGGGCTTTACCATGGTGGATGGGGTAGCTTTTGCAAACCTCCTTGAGTTCGAAGATGGTGGCGGTCATACGGTCACCCGCCGTATCGCCAGTTGGGTCAGCAGCAAACCCATAAAGGTCATCACCAGATTGGCCATAAGCGTGTAGGGCACTGAATAATAGGTATGCATCCGTTCCCCGAAGTAGCCCGCATGGAACATTTCCACGGTATCCAATAAGGGAAACAGGAGCATGGCGTCTCGAAATTTTTCCGGGATAATTTCGGCGGGCGCAAACACTCCAGAAAATGGGATCATCAAATAAAGAATGATGTGAGAGATGCGGTCGATGGTTTCACTCAGTTCGCTGAGGGCACCCATCAACAGGACGAAGCCGAAGGAGAACCAGACCACCATCAGGTAGCCGAGGATCATTTGCAGGACATCGGCGGGCCAGTGACAGATTCCAAGGGCGACGAATACCAGGTACAGCATCAAGAAACTGCCCGCCGCCCCGGAGAATTCCAGCAGGATGCGGGAGTAGAAGAGATCGATGGGACGAATCGGGCCGTGGTGCAGCAAGGCCCGGTTGGATTCGATGGCTTTGGCGACACGGCCCGTGGTGTTGCGCCAGAGCAGCAGGGTCGGATAACTGACGGCCAGGTATTCGGCAATGGGGATGCCGTTTCTGGCCTCGTCCATCTGCGAGAAGATGGTCATCACTCCAATGATGAACATGGCGGGTTCGCCCAAAAGCCAGAGGATGCCGATGCCCTCTCTTCCGAAGCGGGTGATCATTTCGCGCAGGACGAGCGCCCAGATGACTCGTCCCTGGATGGCGAGTTGATGCCAGAAGGTGGGTTGGGTTCTACCGGTCATGGTGTTCTCTTACCCCGGCAATGACGATGGTGAGGATACCCCAAACGATCAGGGAAACCAGGAGGGTGGCGAGGATGTCCTGACCGCGCTTGGGTTCTTCATTGTCGTCGGGCAAACTGGGGTTGCTGATGGTTTCGAGGTAGAGTTCCTGCTTCAAGGCGGTGAGTCTGGCCTGTTCCAGACTGGCGACCGACACTTCCAGCAGTTTTTGCTGGAGGGCCTGGTTGACAGTCAGTCGTTCATACTCCACATCCTTGGTGGCCAGAGATTCTCCTGCGCCGGTGACTTCGCCAGACAGTTTCTGGATTTCCTGCTCCAGGGAATGGATGTTGCTTTCCAACACCGGGATTTGGGGATTACGGGGAGCATGAATCTGAATGGCATCCAGTTGACCTTTGTTGGCGATCAACTGGTCCTGCAGTTTGGACACCATCTGCAGTTGCAGGGCGGATTGGGCCGGTGGGCTGAACACCTTATGTTTGTTTCGGTAAGTGGCCAAGGCGACGGTGGCCCGCTGCAGTTTGGTCTCGGTCTCCAGAACTTCCTTGTTGGCATATTCCACCGCCATTTTATGGGCCGTGTCGTTCATCTGGTTGACGATGTCCTCGCTCTTTTTGAGCAGGAACTGGTTCAACTGCTGGGCCTCGGCCGCACTGTACGCGCTCACCCTCAGACTGGTGATACCGCTGGTGGTGTCGATGCTGTCGCCCACCTTATGCCGATAGTAATGCAATAACTCCACATTGCTGCTCTCGGAATAAACCAGTCCCCCAAAACGGTCAAAGAGGTCGATGTCGTGGTTGCCGTAGACCTTGCGCAGGTTAAACTTTTGATCGAGGGTTGTCATGGCATCCCACGAATCGATGTAGTCATGCACCGCATAGGCGGCGCTGGAGGAATTGTTGCCGGACATGCTCCCCAGCAGACTGGACAAACTGGTGGCACTGACATGCTGGCTCGGGGTATAGACCACAAAGCGGGATTCGGAGATGTACACCGGGGAAGCGATCAGCCCGAAATAGAGAATGGATAGCGTGGTGGGCAGGGCAACGGTATAGAGAAACAGGGTGTTCCTTGCAAGGCTTTTGAGTTTGGTCAACATTGTTTTTACAGGGCGCTCAAGGTTTGGATCGTGGTGTCGATCTGGGTATCGGTATGCAGACTGCTGAGAAAGAACCGCAGTCGGGCCATTTTCTCCTCCACGGCGGGGTAGAGAATGGGTTGCACATTGATGCCCTGATCAAAAAGTTTGTTGGACCATTGGGTGGCTTTGATGGACCCTCCGGCCAGCGCCGGGATCACGGCATAGCCTTGGGACAGGCCGGTGTCGATGCCCTGGTCCTGGGCTTGGGTTAAAAATCGGTGGGCGCGGGCGTGCA
The DNA here is from genome assembly GCA_010435995.1 of Ferrovum sp. Taxonomy (GTDB): domain Bacteria; phylum Pseudomonadota; class Gammaproteobacteria; order Burkholderiales; family Ferrovaceae; genus Ferrovum. Next base: position 12,600 of record JAAGNR010000049.1, read on the forward strand.
GTCGTTCCACCCGTTCCGGTTCTTCTTCGAGGATGCGGAGCGCGGCCAGGGCGGCGGCGGCCAGGACAGGCGCGATACCGACGCTGTAGACGAAACCGGGGGCCGCGTATTTCAGATTCTCGATCAGCGCCCGTTCCCCGGCGATGTAGCCGCCGCAACTGGCCAACGACTTGCTCAGGGTGCCCATCCAGATGTCCACGACCGGCCCACTGACTTGGCAATGTTCGCGAATGCCGCGCCCGGTTTTTCCTAAAACGCCCAGGGAATGGGCTTCGTCCACCATGAGAAAGGCTTTATGACGCTGTTTGATGTCCACAAACCGGGGCAAATCGGGGATGTCCCCATCCATGCTGTACAGTCCCTCGATGACGATGAGGGTGCGCTCGAACTGGCCCCGGATCTCCTGCAGCAGGGCGTCAAGGGCGACCGGATCGTTATGGGGAAAAGAGCGGCGCGCCGCCCCGGACAACTGGATGCCTTCGATCACACTGTTGTGGATCAGGCTGTCGTGGACCACCAGGTCCTTGGGTCCGAAGAGGTAGCCGATGGTGCTGACATTGGTGGCATGGCCGCTGACGAAAACGACACAATCCTCCACTTCATAAAACGCCGCCAGAGCTTCTTCCAGTTCCCGCTGGATCGGACGCTCTCCGGCCACCAGTCGGCTGGCGGAGACCGTGGTGCCATAGTGGTCGATGGCATTCTTGGCGGCCTGATTGACCCTGGGGTGACCGGACAGGCCGAGGTAATTGTAATGGGAAAAATTGATGTAGGACCGCCCGCCGATCTGAGTGGTGGCTCCCCCCATGCCTTCATGGGTCTTGAAGAAGGGATTGGCAATGCGCAGGCGTTGGGCCGCGGCCCGGGGGACCAGAAGTTTCTCGTAACCGGGGTGACGGTTCCACTGACAAAACGCCTCGGGAATATCGAGATACGCGGAGTTTCCACCGAATACCGTGGAAGCCGTGGCCTCCGTCTTGCGGTTGAGAAAGCGTTTGACCAATTGTTCCCGGGCGTGCGTTCCCAGCCCGAGATGGGGTTTTTTGCTCATGAGGCTCCTCGGCTTGCGCGACGCGCCAAGTCTTGCATGGTTTCCACCGTTTCCGCAACCAGGGTGGCGCTGAGTTGTTCGCCATGCTGCCCCGCCAACGCCACGACCAGTTCCGACATACCGGGTTGGGCGGAGTCGTCCGGTTGCTTCGAGTGCAGTTTCTCGGCAATGCGGGCGCTGATGCGCTCCAGGGTGGGGCCCTCGTTGAGGATCATGGCGGGCAGTTGAATCCCGCAGCGTTTTTCCAGTCCCAGCGCCAGTTCCACCGCCATCAGGGAATCCATCCCCAGATCATGAAGGGAACGCTGGGGGTCGAGTTGGTCGGCCTTCATGCACAGCACCTGCGCCACTTCATGGGCCACCAGATGACGCACCCGTTCAAGGACTTCCTGGGGAGATTTACCGGCGATCTGGGCGGCAAAATCGCCGCTCTCCTGTTCCGCGTCCTCGTCATGGGAATGGCGCAAGGGATCGAAGCGCGCACTTTGAGCCGAGGGAAGAAAACGCGCCAGGCTGCCCCAGGAAAAATTGGCCAGGGTCAAGGAGGAGTTCACCCCCTCGGCTTTCAGCCATTGTCCCATTTGATCCAGAGCCGCCTCAGCCTGGAGGGGAACTCCTCCCAAGCGGGCTTCCAGCCCTTCCAGCAGCGCCTCGTGGGTGGTCAGATAACCGGCATCGGCCACCGGACCCCAAGCGATACACAGCGCGGGAAGACCGAGGGCGCGACGCTGTTGTGCCAGACTTTCCAGATAGGCATTGGCCGCCACATAGTTGCCCTGCCCCGGATTTCCGATCAGGGTGGTGACCGAGGAATACAGGATGAAATACTCCAGCGGGATGTCGGCCGTCAGGCGGTGCAGGTGCCAGGCGCCAAGCAGTTTGGGCGCCAGGACCCGGCGAAACCCTTCCTCGTCCTGATTGGCCAGCAAGGCATCCTCCAGCACCATGGCCGCGTGGACCACGCCTCCCAGCGGAGGCAGGTTTTCCTGAATATGGGTCAATACCGTGCGCAAACTGTCTTCATCCGTGACATCGGCGGCCAGGAGTTGAACCGTGGCCCCGGTTTTGTGAAGGGCCTCGAGCGCCGTGGCGGCTCCCGGCGTTTTAGCACCGCGCCGTCCCACCAGCACCAGATGACGGGCCCCGCGCCCAATCAACCAGCGCGCCGTGGCCAAGCCAAAGCCCGCAATCCCTCCGGTGATGAGCCAGGTGCGTTCGGCGCTGAGGGACAGAGGCGCGGGGGTCGGCAGTACGGCGGCATCGAAGCGGGGTTGAAAATCCTTCAGAGTGACCACGATCTTGCCGATATGATGGGCCTGTTGCATGGTCCGGAAAGCATCCACCACCTGTTCCCCGGAAAACACCCGATAGGGCAAAGGAGTGAGCAGGCCGGCCCGGAACAGCGCCATCAGTTCGCGGAACAGTTTGGCCGCCAGTTCGGGGCGCGCCGTCAGAATCTGGTCGGCATCGATGCCGAAGTAACTGATGTTGTCCTTGAAGGGGCGCAGACCCAGCGGAGTGTTCTCGAAAAAATCCCGTTTACCCAGTTCCAGAAAACGCCCAAAGGGTTTGAGCACCTGCAGGTTGCGACGGATGGCTTCTCCCGCGAGGGAATTCAGCACCACATCCACCCCTTCCCCCCCGGTTGCAGACAGAATCGCTTCGGCATAGTCCAGAGTGCGCGAATCAAAGACATGATCGGCCCCCAGCAGATGGACAAAATCCCGCTTCTCTTCGGTGCCTGCGGTAGCAAAAATTTCCGCGCCCAGATGCTTGGCCACCTGGATGGCGGCGATGCCTACCCCCCCGGCTCCGCCATGAATCAGCACCCGTTCTCCCGGTTGCACCTGGGCCAAGTGTTGAAGGGCGTAATACACCGTAAAGAAAGCCGTGGTCACCGAGGCGGCGGCTTCAAAGGACCAATGGGCGGGCTTGTGGATCACCGCCGCCGCAACGGTTCGCACTACACTGGAAAAACAGGCCGAGCCAAACCCCATCACTTCATCGCCCGCACGGAAGGTATGTACCCCGGACCCCACACGCAGCACGGTACCGGCACATTCCAGACCCAGGCTGGCCCCGGCAAAACCCTTCTCTACCGCCTCATCGGGCAGAAGTCCCAGGACATACATGACATCGCGGAAATTGAGTCCCACCGCATGGGGACGAATCTCGATGTCATCGTCGCCCAAGGGGCGATCCGGGATCGGCATCCAGGTCAGATTGCGCAACTGTCCCGGCACCTTGAAATCCAGTCGATAGGAATGGGGGGCGCAGTTCGTCGCGGGCGCTTGCAGGGGAATGACGCGCAGGCCATAGCGTGCCTCCCGGGTCAACACGATTTCCTGATCCGCACCGGGGGTACGCCATTCTTCCACCACCCGTTCGGCCCAGGAGGGTCCGGAAATATTTTCCGCCTGAAGATCCAGCAGGGTCACCCGCCAGTCCGGATATTCGTTCATCAGCACCCGTCCCAACCCCCAGACCGCCCCATGGGCGGGTTGACTGAACTCGGGAACCGGGTCTGTCTGGAGACTGCCCCCCTGGGTCACGATCCACAGTTGGGTCGGCGTGGAAGATTGGATCCGGGCCAGGGCCTGAACCCGATGAAAAAGCGACAGGGTGGGGGTCATCTCCCCCTCCGATCCCTCCGGGGCTGGGGCAAAGTACACCCAGTGAGTCACCTCTGGGGGAAGAGAGGGTTCATCTTCCAGATTATCTGGCACCCACACCTGATCCCCCTGGGAGCGCAACAGTCGCCCCAGGGCTTCCAGTTCATGGGGGCAAGGGTTGAGCCAGCCCCAGTGTCGGGAGGGGGAAACACTGGGTTCTGCAAAGGAGACAGGCTCGGACATTTGGGCCAGCATCAGGTAGGACCCCATGGCCATCTCCCCTGAGACGGGTTCGGTGACCACCGTCACTTCCCTCCACCCGGCATGTTCCAGCACCGCCTGCCACGCCTGGGGACCGTGCAGCCTCCCCTGATCCGGTTCATCCGGCGACCACCAGGACGGATCCATGCCGTAGTTCAGATGGGTGCTCAAATCAGCGTGCCGTTCTGCCAGGATCAACACCCCTCCCTGAGCCATCCAGCGCCTCACCGCCGCCACCGTGCGCGCCGGATTGTCGGTGCCATGCAACCAATGACGCAGAATGATCAGATCGTAATGACCGGGAACCGCCGGCGCATCCATCGGTGCAAGGGTTGCGGCATCGAGTTGCACCGCGTGGAGCCAGGGATAATCCGCCACTTCCACCTGCAACCGTCCCACCACTGCCGACTCTGTGTGCCCCAGTACATAGTCCAGCCGTTCCGGGAGAACCCCCTTCAGGCATTGGGCCAAGGTCGCCGTCCCCGGACCGATTTCCAGAATTCGCAGGCGCCGTCGAAGGGGCCAGTCTTTCGCCAAGTGGGGCAACCACTGGGTCAAGGCCCGAAAAATTCCACTGTAGGCCGGCGCTTCTTCGAACAGGGTTTCGGTCAAAGGACTGTGGATCAGCCCGGTTTTGAACGGGACCAGATCGATTCGCCCGCTCAGCAGATCGGACAGATGCCGCCCCACATGCCCCAATTGCACCAATTCCGGCAAAGCCTGAGGATATTCCTGCAACAAGGTGCGCCAGATCTCTTCCGGCAGCGGCAACTCTCCCGACATCAAGCGCCACTGCCCGGACTTTAATTGCAACCACCCCTCCTGTTGTAGCTGCCGTCGCAACCAGTGAAAATAGGGGCGGAGGGGTGCCGGGCAACGGGAATCGTCGCGCACCCAGCCATCGAGTTCCTGCCCCAACTGGTCAAAAGCCCGGCAGGCAAACGCCATGGCCAGAGCGTCAAACAGGGGCAGCCCTTCGCGGAACAAAGCCAGCCGATTGCCGTCCGACTCCTGGGTCAGCATCAGGGAGCGCAGTTGCCCTCCCCACTGCGCCACTTTCCCCGGCGGGGACTGGCTCTCTTCCCGAGCACCGGGACACAGGACGGCCACCGTACCCCAACATGCCGCATGGACCGAGTCATGGGCATTCGACAGGGGCATGGCACGAAAACGGCAGTCGGTCAGTTGCGCCACACAGTGTCCTGCTTGGTCCCACAAGGTGAAGTCAGCCGTGACCGAACGGCCCTGGCGCCGCTTGAGCAGAGCCTCGAAATGGGTGACCGGAGTCTGGCGCCAGACCTTGACTCGGCCCATCTTCACCGGCAGATAGGGTACGCCCCGCCCGCCTTCGATCTCCGCCTGAAAAAAATCCACCAATGACTGAAAACATTGATCCAGCACCCAGGGCGGCAGCTCCCAATCTCCAGCCTCCGGAGACGGGACGGAGCGCAGCGTGGCGCTCAACCGGTCACCCTGCACCCGGACCGTATCGATGCCCTGAAAAGTGGGCCCGTAGTCCAGGCCGAGGGCGTGGGTCATGCGGTAATGGGTGGCACCGGACAGTTGCTGAACAGCCCCTTTGAACTCACCGCCGAGTGAAGTGACGGGAGAACCACTGGAGGCTCCCAACAGCCGACCCGAGGCATGCAAGGTCCATTCATCCTCGCTCAACCGCTGACGGCTGCGAAGGGTGAAATGCCCGTCACGAGGGTGAAGTTCAAAACGCAGGGTGCGCCCATGTTCGCCATCGAACACCACAGGGGCCAGAATATCCAGTTCTTCCACTTCTGCCGAGGACGCGCCGAACCACTCCCGGGAGGCGGCCAGAGCCATTTCCACATAGGCCGCCCCAGGGAGAACCAGCGCCTGACCCACCCGATGATCTTGCAACCAGGCCTGTTTGGCCGGATCCAGAATCACTTCCCAGGCCGCCTGGGTTTCCTGCAGTCGCCATCCCAACAGCGGATGACGCCGCTGCCGCTGGATGATCTGATAGCCCTCGCTGGTTTTGGGGAGCCAGTGACGCTGCCGTTGCCAAGGGTAGCGAGGGAGATCCAGAAACTTTCCCTTGGTCGGGAAATAGGGGGCCGCGGGTGGACTCGCATCCCACAGATGGATGCGCACAACCAGGCGTTCCAGATCTTTCAGGCCATCGCTCTGACGCCGTTGACTGGCGGCGATGTGATAGCTCCCGTCACGGGAGGCCAAACATTCCTTGAGGTAATGTTGCAGAATGCCGTGGGGACCGATCTCGATGAAGGTACGGCACCCCAGATCGGCCAGGGTACCAATGGCCGAGGCAAATTGCACCGGACAGCGCACATTGTCCCACCAGTAACGCGCCCCCAGTTCCTGCCCCTGAATCTCTTTTCCTGTCACGGTGGACACCAGAATTTTTCGGCCCGGCCGGGGGTGCAACCCTGCCAGGGAACGCACCAGTCCCGCCTGGATGGGATCCATGAAGGGGCTGTGAAAGGCATAATCGAGATCCAGTTTGCGAAAAAACACCCCCTGGGCGTCCGCTTCCGCTTTGACCTGATCCAAAACCGCCTCCGACCCTGCCAGCGTCAGATTGCCTGGCCCATTGTAGCCGGCGATGACGACTTCGCTCCAATCCCGTTCCACCGCCCAGGCCTCCCACCGGGAAGCCGTCAACCCCAGCGCCGCCATGCGTCCCCGACCCCGAGTCGTGGCCTGCGCTGCGCTGCGGGCGCAAATGACATCCAACGCCTGATCCCGCGTCAGAATTCCTGCCGCCCACGCCGCCGCCACTTCTCCCACGCTGTGCCCGGTCACGGCCATGGGCTCCACGCCCTGTTCCTGCAGCCACTGGGTCAGTGCCAGCTGCACGACGAACAGGAGGGGCTGGGCCACCGCCGTATCGTCGAGGCGGCTGGATTCTTCCCCCGCCCACAGTTCGGCGCGCAGGGAAAAACCGGCACGCGCGGCCAGGGGTTCTTCAAAACTCTCCAGAATTTCCCCAAAACGCGGAGATTCCTCCCACAAACGACGGCCCATCCCCACCCATTGGGCACCATTGCCGGTATACACGAAAGCCACTCCCCCCGCCGTTCCCGGCGCTCCTTCCTCGCGCACGATCCCGTTGCTTGCGCCCCCCTGGGCAAAGGAGTCGAGGGCTTCTGCCATGGTGACCAGGGACGAGGGTTCGAGCGCCAGACGCTGTTCCAGCCAGGCGCGATGATGGGCGGCACTGTAGGCCCAGTCGTAATAGTCTTCAGGAGTCAGGGTACGGAGAGCGGCGGCATGACGCAGGGCCAGTTCGCGCAGGGCGGGGACCGTCTGCGCCGAAAGAAACAAGGGTGGCCAAGGGGACGCGGGTGCCGGAACGGAGGGGGGATTCAGGGGCGCCAATGCCGCGCGGGGGGCCGCCTGCACCAGCACATGGGCATTGGCCCCGCCAAAACCAAAGGAATTGACTCCGGCGATGCGAGGACGATCGGATGGCGGCAAGGACTGCGACCGAGTCACCACCTGCAGGTTGAGGGCGGTGAAATCGATCTTTGGATTGAGTGTCTGACAGTGAAGAGTGGGAGGAATCTGGCCATGCTTGAGCACCAGCAATGTCTTGACCAGCCCCGCCATGCCCGAGGCCGTTTCCAGGTGTCCCAGATTGCTTTTTACCGAACCGATGGGCAAAGGATGATCGGGCGAACGGGCGGCACCATACACCTGACCGAGGGCAGAAGCCTCGATGGGATCGCCGATGGCCGTGCCGGTACCGTGGGCTTCCACGAAATCCACTTGAGAAGCCTCCAGACCGGAGCGCCGCAACACGCTCGCCATCAATTCGGCCTGACCCTCGCTGCTGGGAATGGTCAGCCCGGTTTTGCGTGCCCCGTCGGCATTGACCCCTGTTCCCAGAATCACCCCGTGGATCAGACGGCCTTCCGCCTGGGCGCGCTCCAGAGGCATCAAGAGCAGTACGGCTCCCCCTTCGGAGCGGACATAGCCGGTGGCAGCGTCGGAAAACACCCGGCACCGACCGGCAGACGACAGCATGGAAGCCTTGCTGAAACCGATGAAAGGATAGGGATGAAGCAGCAGGTTGACCCCGCCCACCAGGGCGGTTTCGGCTTCTCCTGCCTGCAGGGTTTGGCAGGCATGGTGCAAAGCCACCAGAGAGGAAGAGCAGGCCGTATCCACCGCCAGGGAAGGACCCCGCAGATCAAACACATAAGACAGACGATTGGCCGCAATGCTCAGGGTATTGCCGGTCATGGAGTAACCGGTCATACTGGACAGGTCATCCAGCCCGCGCATGCTGTAATCCAGTCCGGAAATGCCGACATAGACGGCAGTATGGGTCCCGGCCAGGGAGGACGGGACGATGCCGCCATCCTCCATGGCCTCCCACGCCAGTTCCAGCATCAGGCGTTGCTGCGGATCGAGCCAGGCTGCCTCGCGGGGAGAAATTCCGAAAAACCCCGCATCAAAGGCGTCAATGCGCGACAACACGCCGGCGTCGAAGGTCACGCTACGCCCCGGTTCCTTGCGCCGGTCATCGTGCAATTCGCCCACAGCCCAGCGTTCGGGATCGATCCGGGTCACCACATCCCGACCGCCGCGAAGCACTTCCCAAAAACCCTGTTCACTTTCTATGTCACCAGGAAAACGAAACGACAGGCCGACAATGGCAATCGGTTGTAACAAAGGCTAAACTCACATCGAGGGTTTTTGGAAATGGTCGCGCGCCTCCAAACTAACACAATTGGTGCCCATATTCCAGAGGGAGCAATTGCGGTGCCCGTTGGAGAACTTGATTACCCGCAAAAAATAGCCAATAATGGAAACTGATTCCATTATTGCCGGAATAATTCATGCGTTCGAGAACCCTCAAAGCACCCCTCCTGTTGGCCAGCCACACATTTCCCGTGGTTTTATTGACCGGACCGCGTCAGGTGGGCAAAACCACCTTGCTCAAAAGCATCGCTGGGGCAGAAAGAAATTACGTCACTCTGGATGACCGGGATGCCAGAACCTTGGCCGAATCGGATCCCGCCTTGTTTTTGCAGCGATATCCCCCCCCACTCCTCATCGATGAAGTGCAATACGCGCCAAACCTGTTTCACCACATAAAAGTGATCGTCGACCAGAGGCAGACCAATGGGCTGTTTTGGTTGACGGGCTCACAAAAGTTCCACCTCATGCACTCCGTCACGGAAAGTCTCGCCGGGCGCGTCGCCATTCTTGAACTCAACGGCTTCTCTCAGGCAGAAATCCAGGGACGCGGTGATCATGCCCCTCCTTTCCTACCCACCACGGAGTGGCTTCGCCAGGCGCGTCGCCAAGCGCATGAAATCGATCTAAAAACCCTTTATCACGGCATCTGGCGCGGCAGTTACCCCAGGGTCGTCTCGGAACCGGAACTCTCCACCGATCTATTCTATAACTCGTATATTCAAACCTACATTCAACGAGATATCAGGGAGATGATCAAAATCACCAACGAAAGTGCGTTTTACCGGTTCATCCAGGTCATCGCTGCCCGCACCAGTCAACTTCTGAATCATGCCGATATCGCACGCGATGTCGGCATCGACCAAAAAACCACCAAGGCCTGGCTGTCCGCACTGGAAGCCTCAGGACTGGTCTACCTCTTGCAACCCTACCATAACAACCTGACCCATCGACTGATCAAAACACCCAAGATATATTTCATGGATACCGGACTTTGTGCCTACCTCACCCGATGGTCAAGCTCGCAAGCCTTGGAAGCCGGAGCCTTTTCTGGAGCCATCCTCGAAACCTGGGTAATCTCTGAACTGCTGAAGAGCTATTGGTACAACGGCAAAACCCCCAATTTTTATTTCTATCGTGACAAGGACCAAAAAGAAATCGACCTTCTGATTGAACAAGACAATACCCTTTATCCCCTAGAAATCAAAAAATCCGCCACCCCCAGCCAAAATTCCACCCATCATTTTGGCGTGCTTGCCAAACTCAACCAACCTGTCGGCCACGGGGCCGTACTGTGTCTTCGCCAGCAGGATATCCCCCTATCGGCGGAAATTGACGCCATTCCCGTGGGCTACCTCTGAGCGTCAGCCGGAGGCCACCCCCAAACAAAAATCCCGCGCTCCCCACCCGTTGCGGTACCATTCTCTCCTGCGCGCGTTATTGCTCGTCACTTTGAAGATCCTCTGCTCATGCCTCTCATCCTCCTTGATGCTGTGTCCCTGGCCTTCGGGCTGGACCCTTTGCTCGATCACATCGACTTTCAGATCGATCCCGGCGAACGTATCGGGCTGATCGGCCGCAACGGCGGCGGAAAATCCACCCTCTTACGCATCGTACTGGGCACCCTCACCCCGGACGAGGGCAAGGTCTGGCGCCAGCCCGGCCTCAGAATGGGGTATGTTCCGCAAGAACCCGAACTGGACCCCGAATCATCGATCTTTGACGCGGTGGCCCAAGGGCTGACCGAGTGCGGATTACCCGTGGCCTCCTATCAGGTGGAACGACAACTTTCCCAAATGGGACTCGACCCGGAAGGACAGGTCGGTCAACTGTCGGGGGGATGGAAAAAACGTGTCGCCCTGGCCCGCGCCCTGGTCGGTGAACCGGATCTGTTGATCCTGGATGAACCCACCAACCATCTGGATGTAGCGGCCATCGAACGACTGGAAGGAGCCTTGAGAAATTTCCCAGGCGCCGTACTGTTCATCACCCATGACCGACATTTCCTGGATCAGGTCGTCACCCGCGTAGTGGAACTGGATCGAGGCAAGTTATCGACTTTCGGTGCATCCTTTGCCGACTACCTGCGCCGCAAGGCCGAGCAACTGGCCTCGGAAGCCCTCGAACAGCGTCGTTTCGACAAGTTGCTCAGTCAGGAAGAGGTATGGATTCGCAAGGGGGTCCAGGCACGTCGCACCCGCAATGAGGGACGGGTACGACGGCTCGAAGAACTGCGCCGCGAACGTGCCCTGCGCCGGGATCAGATCGGGTCGGTCCGTCTGGCCGTGGATTCCGGGGACCGCTCCGGGGAACTGATCGCTGAATTGCAGGAGGTCACGTTGCGCTACGATAACCAGATCCTTGTGCAAGGCTTTTCCACACGCATCCAGCGCGGCGACAAGATCGGCATCATGGGACCCAATGGCGTGGGAAAAACCACTCTGCTACGGACCTTGTTGGGATTGCATGCCCCCGATGAAGGAATCGTGCGTAGCGGCACCCGCCTGAACATTGCCTACTTCGACCAATGGCGCGAACAGTTGGACTCTTCGGCCACTTTGGTGGAAACCATCAGTCCAGGATCCGACTTTATCGAGATCGGCGGAACGCGCAAACATGTCATCAGTTATCTCAGCGACTTTTTGTTTCCGCCCGAACGCGCGCGCGCCAAAGTGGCCTCCCTGTCCGGGGGGGAACGCAACCGCCTGCTCCTGGCGCGCCTGTTTGCCCGCCCGTCCAATGTGCTGGTCCTGGACGAACCCACCAACGACCTGGATATCGAAACCCTGGAATTGCTGGAATCCCTGCTCATCGAATATCCAGGCACCCTGTTCCTGGTCAGCCATGACCGCGCCTTTCTGGATGCGGTCGTCACCCAGGTCATGGTCCTGGAGGGTCAGGGCGTCGTCACGGAGAATGCCGGGGGTTACAGCGACTGGATCCGTTACCTGGCCCAACGAAAAAGGGCTCGGGAAAACAAGGAATCCCCCGTCAGTTCATCCTCTGAAACTGCCAAAACGAACCAGCTCCCTTCGGTCAAACCACGTAAAGCCCCAGTCGAGCGATTGTCCTACAAGGAGCAAAAGGAACTGGAAACTCTTCCAGACACCATCGCCCGCCTGGAAAACGAGGAAATCGAACTGGCCCGGCAACTGGCGGACGGGTCTCTCTACCGTCATGCCCCCGATGAGGTCAAGCGCCTGAGTCAGCAGCAGAGCGAACTCGCCCACCAACTGGAACAGGCATTCCTGCGTTGGGAGGAACTCCAGCAGAAATACGACAAGACCCAGTGACCCCCCTCATCCCGAACATCTCAGGCGATGGGTATGTCTCGCTAGAACGCCCGAGATAATTCTCCCCAGACCAGGGTACCCGCTGGGCTTCCCGCCAGTTGGGTCGGTACCGACCCAACTGGCGGGAAGCCCAGCGGGTACCCTGGTCTGGGGAGAATTATCTCGGGCGTTCTAGCGAGACATACCCATCGCCTGAGATGTTCGGGATGAGGGGGGTCACTGGGTCTTGTCGTATTTCTGCTGGAGTTCCTCCCAACGCAGGAATGCCTGTTCCAGTTGGTGGGCGAGTTCGCTCTGCTGCTGACTCAGGCGCTTGACCTCATCGGGGGCATGACGGTAGAGAGACCCGTCCGCCAGTTGCCGGGCCAGTTCGATTTCCTCGTTTTCCAGGCGGGCGATGGTGTCTGGAAGAGTTTCCAGTTCCTTTTGCTCCTTGTAGGACAATCGCTCGACTGGGGCTTTACGTGGTTTGACCGAAGGGAGCTGGTTCGTTTTGGCAGTTTCAGAGGATGAACTGACGGGGGATTCCTTGTTTTCCCGAGCCCTTTTTCGTTGGGCCAGGTAACGGATCCAGTCGCTGTAACCCCCGGCATTCTCCGTGACGACGCCCTGACCCTCCAGGACCATGACCTGGGTGACGACCGCATCCAGAAAGGCGCGGTCATGGCTGACCAGGAACAGGGTGCCTGGATATTCGATGAGCAGGGATTCCAGCAATTCCAGGGTTTCGATATCCAGGTCGTTGGTGGGTTCGTCCAGGACCAGCACATTGGACGGGCGGGCAAACAGGCGCGCCAGGAGCAGGCGGTTGCGTTCCCCCCCGGACAGGGAGGCCACTTTGGCGCGCGCGCGTTCGGGCGGAAACAAAAAGTCGCTGAGATAACTGATGACATGTTTGCGCGTTCCGCCGATCTCGATAAAGTCGGATCCTGGACTGATGGTTTCCACCAAAGTGGCCGAAGAGTCCAACTGTTCGCGCCATTGGTCGAAGTAGGCAATGTTCAGGCGGGTGCCGCTACGCACGATTCCTTCATCGGGGGCATGCAATCCCAACAAGGTCCGTAGCAGAGTGGTTTTTCCCACGCCATTGGGTCCCATGATGCCGATCTTGTCGCCGCGCTGGATGCGTGTGGAAAAGCCTTGCACAAGGATCTGGTTATCGTAGCGCAACGTGACCTCCTGCAATTCAGCGATCAGTTCCCCGGAGCGGTCCCCGGAATCCACGGCCAGACGGACCGACCCGATCTGATCCCGGCGCAGGGCACGTTCGCGGCGCAGTTCTTCGAGCCGTCGTACCCGTCCCTCATTGCGGGTGCGACGTGCCTGGACCCCCTTGCGAATCCATACCTCTTCCTGACTGAGCAACTTGTCGAAACGACGCTGTTCGAGGGCTTCCGAGGCCAGTTGCTCGGCCTTGCGGCGCAGGTAGTCGGCAAAGGATGCACCGAAAGTCGATAACTTGCCTCGATCCAGTTCCACTACGCGGGTGACGACCTGATCCAGGAAATGTCGGTCATGGGTGATGAACAGTACGGCGCCTGGGAAATTTCTCAAGGCTCCTTCCAGTCGTTCGATGGCCGCTACATCCAGATGGTTGGTGGGTTCATCCAGGATCAACAGATCCGGTTCACCGACCAGGGCGCGGGCCAGGGCGACACGTTTTTTCCATCCCCCCGACAGTTGACCGACCTGTCCTTCCGGGTCGAGTCCCATTTGGGAAAGTTGTCGTTCCACCTGATAGGAGGCCACGGGTAATCCGCACTCGGTCAGCCCTTGGGCCACCGCGTCAAAGATCGATGATTCGGGGTCCAGTTCGGGTTCTTGCGGAACATACCCCATTCTGAGGCCGGGCTGGCGCCAGACCTTGCCCTCGTCCGGGGTGAGGGTGCCCAGTACGATGCGTAAGAGGGTGGATTTTCCGCCGCCGTTGCGGCCGATCAGCCCGATACGTTCGCCGGGATCGATCTGAAAGTCGATGTGATCGAGCAAAGGGTCCAGCCCGAAGGCCAGGGACACAGCATCAAGGAGGATGAGAGGCATGAGCAGAGGATCTTCAAAGTGACGAGCAATAACGCGCGCAGGAGAGAATGGTACCGCAACGGGTGGGGAGCGCGGGATTTTTGTTTGGGGGTGGCCTCCGGCTGACGCTCAGAGGTAGCCCACGGGAATGGCGTCAATTTCCGCCGATAGGGGGATATCCTGCTGGCGAAGACACAGTACGGCCCCGTGGCCGACAGGTTGGTTGAGTTTGGCAAGCACGCCAAAATGATGGGTGGAATTTTGGCTGGGGGTGGCGGATTTTTTGATTTCTAGGGGATAAAGGGTATTGTCTTGTTCAATCAGAAGGTCGATTTCTTTTTGGTCCTTGTCACGATAGAAATAAAAATTGGGGGTTTTGCCGTTGTACCAATAGCTCTTCAGCAGTTCAGAGATTACCCAGGTTTCGAGGATGGCTCCAGAAAAGGCTCCGGCTTCCAAGGCTTGCGAGCTTGACCATCGGGTGAGGTAGGCACAAAGTCCGGTATCCATGAAATATATCTTGGGTGTTTTGATCAGTCGATGGGTCAGGTTGTTATGGTAGGGTTGCAAGAGGTAGACCAGTCCTGAGGCTTCCAGTGCGGACAGCCAGGCCTTGGTGGTTTTTTGGTCGATGCCGACATCGCGTGCGATATCGGCATGATTCAGAAGTTGACTGGTGCGGGCAGCGATGACCTGGATGAACCGGTAAAACGCACTTTCGTTGGTGATTTTGATCATCTCCCTGATATCTCGTTGAATGTAGGTTTGAATATACGAGTTATAGAATAGATCGGTGGAGAGTTCCGGTTCCGAGACGACCCTGGGGTAACTGCCGCGCCAGATGCCGTGATAAAGGGTTTTTAGATCGATTTCATGCGCTTGGCGACGCGCCTGGCGAAGCCACTCCGTGGTGGGTAGGAAAGGAGGGGCATGATCACCGCGTCCCTGGATTTCTGCCTGAGAGAAGCCGTTGAGTTCAAGAATGGCGACGCGCCCGGCGAGACTTTCCGTGACGGAGTGCATGAGGTGGAACTTTTGTGAGCCCGTCAACCAAAACAGCCCATTGGTCTGCCTCTGGTCGACGATCACTTTTATGTGGTGAAACAGGTTTGGCGCGTATTGCACTTCATCGATGAGGAGTGGGGGGGGATATCGCTGCAAAAACAAGGCGGGATCCGATTCGGCCAAGGTTCTGGCATCCCGGTCATCCAGAGTGACGTAATTTCTTTCTGCCCCAGCGATGCTTTTGAGCAAGGTGGTTTTGCCCACCTGACGCGGTCCGGTCAATAAAACCACGGGAAATGTGTGGCTGGCCAACAGGAGGGGTGCTTTGAGGGTTCTCGAACGCATGAATTATTCCGGCAATAATGGAATCAGTTTCCATTATTGGCTATTTTTTGCGGGTAATCAAGTTCTCCAACGGGCACCGCAATTGCTCCCTCTGGAATATGGGCACCAATTGTGTTAGTTTGGAGGCGCGCGACCATTTCCAAAAACCCTCGATGTGAGTTTAGCCTTTGTTACAACCGATTGCCATTGTCGGCCTGTCGTTTCGTTTTCCTGGTGACATAGAAAGTGAACAGGGTTTTTGGGAAGTGCTTCGCGGCGGTCGGGATGTGGTGACCCGGATCGATCCCGAACGCTGGGCTGTGGGCGAATTGCACGATGACCGGCGCAAGGAACCGGGGCGTAGCGTGACCTTCGACGCCGGCGTGTTGTCGCGCATTGACGCCTTTGATGCGGGGTTTTTCGGAATTTCTCCCCGCGAGGCAGCCTGGCTCGATCCGCAGCAACGCCTGATGCTGGAACTGGCGTGGGAGGCCATGGAGGATGGCGGCATCGTCCCGTCCTCCCTGGCCGGGACCCATACTGCCGTCTATGTCGGCATTTCCGGACTGGATTACAGCATGCGCGGGCTGGATGACCTGTCCAGTATGACCGGTTACTCCATGACCGGCAATACCCTGAGCATTGCGGCCAATCGTCTGTCTTATGTGTTTGATCTGCGGGGTCCTTCCCTGGCGGTGGATACGGCCTGCTCTTCCTCTCTGGTGGCTTTGCACCATGCCTGCCAAACCCTGCAGGCAGGAGAAGCCGAAACCGCCCTGGTGGGCGGGGTCAACCTGCTGCTTCATCCCTATCCTTTCATCGGTTTCAGCAAGGCTTCCATGCTGTCGTCTGCCGGTCGGTGCCGGGTGTTTTCCGACGCTGCCACCGGCTATGTCCGCTCCGAAGGGGGAGCCGTACTGCTCTTGATGCCTCTGGAGCG
Organism: Ferrovum sp.; assembly: GCA_010435995.1. Classification (GTDB taxonomy): domain Bacteria; phylum Pseudomonadota; class Gammaproteobacteria; order Burkholderiales; family Ferrovaceae; genus Ferrovum. Next base: position 28,803 of record JAAGNR010000049.1, read on the forward strand.
CGCCCAGGCGGAAGGCCGTCTGATCCACGGGGTGATTCTGGGAACAGGGGTCAATGCCGACGGGGCACGCAAAACCGGGCTGACCATTCCCAGCAGCGAGGGTCAGGCCGAATTGATGGCGAGCGTGTTGCGGCGCTCCGGTCTGGAGGCTTCTCAAGTGGATTTCGTGGAAGCCCACGGTACCGGCACGGCCATCGGCGATCCCATCGAGGCTTCTGCCCTCGGTCAGGTGTATGGTGCCGCCCGTTCGCCCGATCATCCTTTGCCCATCGGTTCGGTAAAAAGCAATCTGGGACACCTGGAAACGGCCTCGGGCATGGCGGGGCTGGTCAAGACATTGCTGGTGCTCAAGCATGGCCAGATTCCTCCCACTCTTCACTGTCAGACACTCAATCCAAAGATCGATTTCACCGCCCTCAACCTGCAGGTGGTGACTCGGTCGCAGTCCTTGCCGCCATCCGATCGTCCTCGCATCGCCGGAGTCAATTCCTTTGGTTTTGGCGGGGCCAATGCCCATGTGCTGGTGCAGGCGGCCCCCCGCGCGGCATTGGCGCCCCTGAATCCCCCCTCCGTTCCGGCACCCGCGTCCCCTTGGCCACCCTTGTTTCTTTCGGCGCAGACGGTCCCCGCCCTGCGCGAACTGGCCCTGCGTCATGCCGCCGCTCTCCGTACCCTGACTCCTGAAGACTATTACGACTGGGCCTACAGTGCCGCCCATCATCGCGCCTGGCTGGAACAGCGTCTGGCGCTCGAACCCTCGTCCCTGGTCACCATGGCAGAAGCCCTCGACTCCTTTGCCCAGGGGGGCGCAAGCAACGGGATCGTGCGCGAGGAAGGAGCGCCGGGAACGGCGGGGGGAGTGGCTTTCGTGTATACCGGCAATGGTGCCCAATGGGTGGGGATGGGCCGTCGTTTGTGGGAGGAATCTCCGCGTTTTGGGGAAATTCTGGAGAGTTTTGAAGAACCCCTGGCCGCGCGTGCCGGTTTTTCCCTGCGCGCCGAACTGTGGGCGGGGGAAGAATCCAGCCGCCTCGACGATACGGCGGTGGCCCAGCCCCTCCTGTTCGTCGTGCAGCTGGCACTGACCCAGTGGCTGCAGGAACAGGGCGTGGAGCCCATGGCCGTGACCGGGCACAGCGTGGGAGAAGTGGCGGCGGCGTGGGCGGCAGGAATTCTGACGCGGGATCAGGCGTTGGATGTCATTTGCGCCCGCAGCGCAGCGCAGGCCACGACTCGGGGTCGGGGACGCATGGCGGCGCTGGGGTTGACGGCTTCCCGGTGGGAGGCCTGGGCGGTGGAACGGGATTGGAGCGAAGTCGTCATCGCCGGCTACAATGGGCCAGGCAATCTGACGCTGGCAGGGTCGGAGGCGGTTTTGGATCAGGTCAAAGCGGAAGCGGACGCCCAGGGGGTGTTTTTTCGCAAACTGGATCTCGATTATGCCTTTCACAGCCCCTTCATGGATCCCATCCAGGCGGGACTGGTGCGTTCCCTGGCAGGGTTGCACCCCCGGCCGGGCCGAAAAATTCTGGTGTCCACCGTGACAGGAAAAGAGATTCAGGGGCAGGAACTGGGGGCGCGTTACTGGTGGGACAATGTGCGCTGTCCGGTGCAATTTGCCTCGGCCATTGGTACCCTGGCCGATCTGGGGTGCCGTACCTTCATCGAGATCGGTCCCCACGGCATTCTGCAACATTACCTCAAGGAATGTTTGGCCTCCCGTGACGGGAGCTATCACATCGCCGCCAGTCAACGGCGTCAGAGCGATGGCCTGAAAGATCTGGAACGCCTGGTTGTGCGCATCCATCTGTGGGATGCGAGTCCACCCGCGGCCCCCTATTTCCCGACCAAGGGAAAGTTTCTGGATCTCCCTCGCTACCCTTGGCAACGGCAGCGTCACTGGCTCCCCAAAACCAGCGAGGGCTATCAGATCATCCAGCGGCAGCGGCGTCATCCGCTGTTGGGATGGCGACTGCAGGAAACCCAGGCGGCCTGGGAAGTGATTCTGGATCCGGCCAAACAGGCCTGGTTGCAAGATCATCGGGTGGGTCAGGCGCTGGTTCTCCCTGGGGCGGCCTATGTGGAAATGGCTCTGGCCGCCTCCCGGGAGTGGTTCGGCGCGTCCTCGGCAGAAGTGGAAGAACTGGATATTCTGGCCCCTGTGGTGTTCGATGGCGAACATGGGCGCACCCTGCGTTTTGAACTTCACCCTCGTGACGGGCATTTCACCCTTCGCAGCCGTCAGCGGTTGAGCGAGGATGAATGGACCTTGCATGCCTCGGGTCGGCTGTTGGGAGCCTCCAGTGGTTCTCCCGTCACTTCACTCGGCGGTGAGTTCAAAGGGGCTGTTCAGCAACTGTCCGGTGCCACCCATTACCGCATGACCCACGCCCTCGGCCTGGACTACGGGCCCACTTTTCAGGGCATCGATACGGTCCGGGTGCAGGGTGACCGGTTGAGCGCCACGCTGCGCTCCGTCCCGTCTCCGGAGGCTGGAGATTGGGAGCTGCCGCCCTGGGTGCTGGATCAATGTTTTCAGTCATTGGTGGATTTTTTTCAGGCGGAGATCGAAGGCGGGCGGGGCGTACCCTATCTGCCGGTGAAGATGGGCCGAGTCAAGGTCTGGCGCCAGACTCCGGTCACCCATTTCGAGGCTCTGCTCAAGCGGCGCCAGGGCCGTTCGGTCACGGCTGACTTCACCTTGTGGGACCAAGCAGGACACTGTGTGGCGCAACTGACCGACTGCCGTTTTCGTGCCATGCCCCTGTCGAATGCCCATGACTCGGTCCATGCGGCATGTTGGGGTACGGTGGCCGTCCTGTGTCCCGGTGCTCGGGAAGAGAGCCAGTCCCCGCCGGGGAAAGTGGCGCAGTGGGGAGGGCAACTGCGCTCCCTGATGCTGACCCAGGAGTCGGACGGCAATCGGCTGGCTTTGTTCCGCGAAGGGCTGCCCCTGTTTGACGCTCTGGCCATGGCGTTTGCCTGCCGGGCTTTTGACCAGTTGGGGCAGGAACTCGATGGCTGGGTGCGCGACGATTCCCGTTGCCCGGCACCCCTCCGCCCCTATTTTCACTGGTTGCGACGGCAGCTACAACAGGAGGGGTGGTTGCAATTAAAGTCCGGGCAGTGGCGCTTGATGTCGGGAGAGTTGCCGCTGCCGGAAGAGATCTGGCGCACCTTGTTGCAGGAATATCCTCAGGCTTTGCCGGAATTGGTGCAATTGGGGCATGTGGGGCGGCATCTGTCCGATCTGCTGAGCGGGCGAATCGATCTGGTCCCGTTCAAAACCGGGCTGATCCACAGTCCTTTGACCGAAACCCTGTTCGAAGAAGCGCCGGCCTACAGTGGAATTTTTCGGGCCTTGACCCAGTGGTTGCCCCACTTGGCGAAAGACTGGCCCCTTCGACGGCGCCTGCGAATTCTGGAAATCGGTCCGGGGACGGCGACCTTGGCCCAATGCCTGAAGGGGGTTCTCCCGGAACGGCTGGACTATGTACTGGGGCACACAGAGTCGGCAGTGGTGGGACGGTTGCAGGTGGAAGTGGCGGATTATCCCTGGCTCCACGCGGTGCAACTCGATGCCGCAACCCTTGCACCGATGGATGCGCCGGCGGTTCCCGGTCATTACGATCTGATCATTCTGCGTCATTGGTTGCATGGCACCGACAATCCGGCGCGCACGGTGGCGGCGGTGAGGCGCTGGATGGCTCAGGGAGGGGTGTTGATCCTGGCAGAACGGCACGCTGATTTGAGCACCCATCTGAACTACGGCATGGATCCGTCCTGGTGGTCGCCGGATGAACCGGATCAGGGGAGGCTGCACGGTCCCCAGGCGTGGCAGGCGGTGCTGGAACATGCCGGGTGGAGGGAAGTGACGGTGGTCACCGAACCCGTCTCAGGGGAGATGGCCATGGGGTCCTACCTGATGCTGGCCCAAATGTCCGAGCCTGTCTCCTTTGCAGAACCCAGTGTTTCCCCCTCCCGACACTGGGGCTGGCTCAACCCTTGCCCCCATGAACTGGAAGCCCTGGGGCGACTGTTGCGCTCCCAGGGGGATCAGGTGTGGGTGCCAGATAATCTGGAAGATGAACCCTCTCTTCCCCCAGAGGTGACTCACTGGGTGTACTTTGCCCCAGCCCCGGAGGGATCGGAGGGGGAGATGACCCCCACCCTGTCGCTTTTTCATCGGGTTCAGGCCCTGGCCCGGATCCAATCTTCCACGCCGACCCAACTGTGGATCGTGACCCAGGGGGGCAGTCTCCAGACAGACCCGGTTCCCGAGTTCAGTCAACCCGCCCATGGGGCGGTCTGGGGGTTGGGACGGGTGCTGATGAACGAATATCCGGACTGGCGGGTGACCCTGCTGGATCTTCAGGCGGAAAATATTTCCGGACCCTCCTGGGCCGAACGGGTGGTGGAAGAATGGCGTACCCCCGGTGCGGATCAGGAAATCGTGTTGACCCGGGAGGCACGCTATGGCCTGCGCGTCATTCCCCTGCAAGCGCCCGCGACGAACTGCGCCCCCCATTCCTATCGACTGGATTTCAAGGTGCCGGGACAGTTGCGCAATCTGACCTGGATGCCGATCCCGGATCGCCCCTTGGGCGACGATGACATCGAGATTCGTCCCCATGCGGTGGGACTCAATTTCCGCGATGTCATGTATGTCCTGGGACTTCTGCCCGATGAGGCGGTAGAGAAGGGTTTTGCCGGGGCCAGCCTGGGTCTGGAATGTGCCGGTACCGTGCTGCGTGTGGGGTCCGGGGTACATACCTTCCGTGCGGGCGATGAAGTGATGGGGTTTGGCTCGGCCTGTTTTTCCAGTGTAGTGCGAACCGTTGCGGCGGCGGTGATCCACAAGCCCGCCCATTGGTCCTTTGAAGCCGCCGCCTCGGTGACCACGGCTTTCTTTACGGTGTATTACGCCCTTCAACACTTGGCCCAGGTGCAACCGGGAGAACGGGTGCTGATTCATGGCGGAGCCGGGGGGGTAGGCATCGCCGCCATCCAGGTGGCCAAGCATCTGGGCGCGGAAATTTTTGCTACCGCAGGCACCGAAGAGAAGCGGGATTTTGTCCATCTGCTGGGGGCCGATCATGTCTTTGATTCGCGCACTCTGGACTATGCCGAAGCGATTCTGTCTGCAACCGGGGGGGAAGGGGTGGATGTGGTGCTGAATTCCCTCGCGGGAGAAGCCATCCGTCGCAACCTGCAGGTGCTCAAACCCTTTGGGCGTTTTCTGGAACTGGGTAAACGGGATTTTTTCGAGAACACTCCGCTGGGTCTGCGCCCCTTCAAGGACAACATCAGTTACTTCGGCATCGATGCCGACCAGATTCTGACGGCGCGCCCCGAACTGGCGGCCAAACTGTTCCGCGAACTGATGGCGCTGTTCCGGGCCGGCCTGCTCACTCCTTTGCCCTATCGGGTGTTTTCCGGGGAACAGGTGGTGGATGCTTTCCGGACCATGCAACAGGCCCATCATATCGGCAAGATCGTGGTCACTCTGAAGGATTTTCAACCCCGCTTCGATGCCGCCGTACTGCCGACCCCCGCGCCTCTGTCCCTCAGCGCCGAACGCACCTGGCTCATCACCGGAGGGATTGCGGGCTTTGGCTTGGCCACGGCGCGCTGGTTGATTGGGCGCGGGGCCCGTCATCTGGTGCTGGTGGGACGGCGCGGTGCTAAAACGCCGGGAGCCGCCACGGCGCTCGAGGCCCTTCACAAAACCGGGGCCACGGTTCAACTCCTGGCCGCCGATGTCACGGATGAAGACAGTTTGCGCACGGTATTGACCCATATTCAGGAAAACCTGCCTCCGCTGGGAGGCGTGGTCCACGCGGCCATGGTGCTGGAGGATGCCTTGCTGGCCAATCAGGACGAGGAAGGGTTTCGCCGGGTCCTGGCGCCCAAACTGCTTGGCGCCTGGCACCTGCACCGCCTGACGGCCGACATCCCGCTGGAGTATTTCATCCTGTATTCCTCGGTCACCACCCTGATCGGAAATCCGGGGCAGGGCAACTATGTGGCGGCCAATGCCTATCTGGAAAGTCTGGCACAACAGCGTCGCGCCCTCGGTCTTCCCGCGCTGTGTATCGCTTGGGGTCCGGTGGCCGATGCCGGTTATCTGACCACCCACGAGGCGCTGCTGGAAGGGCTGGAAGCCCGCTTGGGAGGAGTTCCCCTCCAGGCTGAGGCGGCTCTGGATCAAATGGGACAATGGCTGAAAGCCGAGGGGGTGAACTCCTCCTTGACCCTGGCCAATTTTTCCTGGGGCAGCCTGGCGCGTTTTCTTCCCTCGGCTCAAAGTGCGCGCTTCGATCCCTTGCGCCATTCCCATGACGAGGACGCGGAACAGGAGAGCGGCGATTTTGCCGCCCAGATCGCCGGTAAATCTCCCCAGGAAGTCCTTGAACGGGTGCGTCATCTGGTGGCCCATGAAGTGGCGCAGGTGCTGTGCATGAAGGCCGACCAACTCGACCCCCAGCGTTCCCTTCATGATCTGGGGATGGATTCCCTGATGGCGGTGGAACTGGCGCTGGGACTGGAAAAACGCTGCGGGATTCAACTGCCCGCCATGATCCTCAACGAGGGCCCCACCCTGGAGCGCATCAGCGCCCGCATTGCCGAGAAACTGCACTCGAAGCAACCGGACGACTCCGCCCAACCCGGTATGTCGGAACTGGTCGTGGCGTTGGCGGGGCAGCATGGCGAACAACTCAGCGCCACCCTGGTTGCGGAAACGGTGGAAACCATGCAAGACTTGGCGCGTCGCGCAAGCCGAGGAGCCTCATGAGCAAAAAACCCCATCTCGGGCTGGGAACGCACGCCCGGGAACAATTGGTCAAACGCTTTCTCAACCGCAAGACGGAGGCCACGGCTTCCACGGTATTCGGTGGAAACTCCGCGTATCTCGATATTCCCGAGGCGTTTTGTCAGTGGAACCGTCACCCCGGTTACGAGAAACTTCTGGTCCCCCGGGCCGCGGCCCAACGCCTGCGCATTGCCAATCCCTTCTTCAAGACCCATGAAGGCATGGGGGGAGCCACCACTCAGATCGGCGGGCGGTCCTACATCAATTTTTCCCATTACAATTACCTCGGCCTGTCCGGTCACCCCAGGGTCAATCAGGCCGCCAAGAATGCCATCGACCACTATGGCACCACGGTCTCCGCCAGCCGACTGGTGGCCGGAGAGCGTCCGATCCAGCGGGAACTGGAAGAAGCTCTGGCGGCGTTTTATGAAGTGGAGGATTGTGTCGTTTTCGTCAGCGGCCATGCCACCAATGTCAGCACCATCGGCTACCTCTTCGGACCCAAGGACCTGGTGGTCCACGACAGCCTGATCCACAACAGTGTGATCGAAGGCATCCAGTTGTCCGGGGCGGCGCGCCGCTCTTTTCCCCATAACGATCCGGTCGCCCTTGACGCCCTGCTGCAGGAGATCCGGGGCCAGTTCGAGCGCACCCTCATCGTCATCGAGGGACTGTACAGCATGGATGGGGACATCCCCGATTTGCCCCGGTTTGTGGACATCAAACAGCGTCATAAAGCCTTTCTCATGGTGGACGAAGCCCATTCCCTGGGCGTTTTAGGAAAAACCGGGCGCGGCATTCGCGAACATTGCCAAGTCAGTGGGCCGGTCGTGGACATCTGGATGGGCACCCTGAGCAAGTCGTTGGCCAGTTGCGGCGGCTACATCGCCGGGGAACGGGCGCTGATCGAGAATCTGAAATACGCGGCCCCCGGTTTCGTCTACAGCGTCGGTATCGCGCCTGTCCTGGCCGCCGCCGCCCTGGCCGCGCTCCGCATCCTCGAAGAAGAACCGGAACGGGTGGAACGACTGCACGCCCGCGCCCACCGATTTTTAACCCAAGCCCAGGACCAGGGCATCGACACCGGCCTGTCCCAAGGCTATGCCGTGATCCCGGCGCTGGCCGGAGGGTCCATCAAAGCCACCCAATGGTCCAACAAACTTTTTGATCAGGGCATCAATGTGCAACCCATTCTCTACCCCGCCGTGGAGGAGAAAATGGCCCGACTGCGGTTCTTTCTCAGCAGTCTGCATACCGATACCCAGATCGACACCACGATCCAAACCTTGAGCGCCCTGTAAAAACAATGTTGACCAAACTCAAAAGCCTTGCAAGGAACACCCTGTTTCTCTATACCGTTGCCCTGCCCACCACGCTATCCATTCTCTATTTCGGGCTGATCGCTTCCCCGGTGTACATCTCCGAATCCCGCTTTGTGGTCTATACCCCGAGCCAGCATGTCAGTGCCACCAGTTTGTCCAGTCTGCTGGGGAGCATGTCCGGCAACAATTCCTCCAGCGCCGCCTATGCGGTGCATGACTACATCGATTCGTGGGATGCCATGACAACCCTCGATCAAAAGTTTAACCTGCGCAAGGTCTACGGCAACCACGACATCGACCTCTTTGACCGTTTTGGGGGACTGGTTTATTCCGAGAGCAGCAATGTGGAGTTATTGCATTACTATCGGCATAAGGTGGGCGACAGCATCGACACCACCAGCGGTATCACCAGTCTGAGGGTGAGCGCGTACAGTGCGGCCGAGGCCCAGCAGTTGAACCAGTTCCTGCTCAAAAAGAGCGAGGACATCGTCAACCAGATGAACGACACGGCCCATAAAATGGCGGTGGAATATGCCAACAAGGAAGTTCTGGAGACCGAGACCAAACTGCAGCGGGCCACCGTCGCCTTGGCCACTTACCGAAACAAACATAAGGTGTTCAGCCCACCGGCCCAATCCGCCCTGCAACTGCAGATGGTGTCCAAACTGCAGGACCAGTTGATCGCCAACAAAGGTCAACTGGATGCCATTCAGATTCATGCTCCCCGTAATCCCCAAATCCCGGTGTTGGAAAGCAACATCCATTCCCTGGAGCAGGAAATCCAGAAACTGTCTGGCGAAGTCACCGGCGCAGGAGAATCTCTGGCCACCAAGGATGTGGAGTATGAACGACTGACTGTCAACCAGGCCCTCCAGCAAAAACTGCTGGAAGTGTCGGTCGCCAGTCTGGAACAGGCCAGACTCACCGCCTTGAAGCAGGAACTCTACCTCGAAACCATCAGCAACCCCAGTTTGCCCGACGACAATGAAGAACCCAAGCGCGGTCAGGACATCCTCGCCACCCTCCTGGTTTCCCTGATCGTTTGGGGTATCCTCACCATCGTCATTGCCGGGGTAAGAGAACACCATGACCGGTAGAACCCAACCCACCTTCTGGCATCAACTCGCCATCCAGGGACGAGTCATCTGGGCGCTCGTCCTGCGCGAAATGATCACCCGCTTCGGAAGAGAGGGCATCGGCATCCTCTGGCTTTTGGGCGAACCCGCCATGTTCATCATTGGAGTGATGACCATCTTCTCGCAGATGGACGAGGCCAGAAACGGCATCCCCATTGCCGAATACCTGGCCGTCAGTTATCCGACCCTGCTGCTCTGGCGCAACACCACGGGCCGTGTCGCCAAAGCCATCGAATCCAACCGGGCCTTGCTGCACCACGGCCCGATTCGTCCCATCGATCTCTTCTACTCCCGCATCCTGCTGGAATTCTCCGGGGCGGCGGGCAGTTTCTTGATGCTGTACCTGGTATTCGTCGCCCTTGGAATCTGTCACTGGCCCGCCGATGTCCTGCAAATGATCCTCGGCTACCTGATGGTGGTCTGGTTCTCCTTCGGCTTCGTCCTGTTGATGGGTGCCCTCAGCGAACTGAGTGAAACCATCGACCGCATCTCTCACATCATTCTTTATTTGATGATCCCATTTTCTGGAGTGTTTGCGCCCGCCGAAATTATCCCGGAAAAATTTCGAGACGCCATGCTCCTGTTTCCCTTATTGGATACCGTGGAAATGTTCCATGCGGGCTACTTCGGGGAACGGATGCATACCTATTATTCAGTGCCCTACACGCTTATGGCCAATCTGGTGATGACCTTTATGGGTTTGCTGCTGACCCAACTGGCGATACGGCGGGTGACCGTATGACCGCCACCATCTTCGAACTCAAGGAGGTTTGCAAAAGCTACCCCATCCACCATGGTAAAGCCCAGCGGCAGGTGCTCAACAACATCAGCCTGAAAGTCCGGGAAGGCGAACGCTGGGGAATCCTGGGACGCAATGGAGCCGGTAAATCCACCCTGATCCGCCTCATCAGTGGGGCAGAATCTCCCCATTCGGGAAGCGTCACCAAATACCGCTCGATCTCCTGGCCCCTCGCTTTCGGGGGGGCCTTTCAAGGCAGTCTGACGGGGCGGGACAATGTCCGATTGATCTGTCGGATCTACAACATCGACTTCAAGGACTGTATTGCCTTTGTGGAAGATTTTGCCGAACTGGGCGCCTACCTCTACGAACCCGTCAAAAGCTACTCCTCCGGAATGGCCGCACGACTGGCCTTCGCCATCTCCATGTCCGTGGAATTTGACTGTTTCCTGATTGACGAAGCCATGTCCGTGGGGGATCATCGTTTTCACGAGAAATGCAACCAGGAACTCTTCGACAAGAGAAAAGACCGCGCCATGATCATCGTCGCCCACCAGATGGACCTGATTCGGAATCACTGCGACCATGCGGCGATTCTCCATCATGGAGAACTTCAGGTATGCGATACGGTAGAACAAGCAATCGTTCGTTATGGAGATTTATAACCTATGCGCCCATCAAAACGCATAATCGTTGTATTAGGCATGCACCGTAGCGGTACCAGCGCGGTGACCTGTGGATTAACAGCCCTGGGTGTCGATCTGGGAAACAAATTGTTGCCGCCCGTTGAAGGTATCAATGCGAAAGGCTTTTTTGAAGATATTGATATTTATGCATTTAATATGGAAATTCTGCAGGCTATAAACAGCGACTGGCACTGCTTGGCCCCGATCGAACCGCATGACATTGAAACCCTCAATCAAAAAGGTTATTTCTTGCGTGCAGTGGATCTGCTTCGGCGAAAGACGGCAGGCACCCCAATCTTCGGCTTTAAAGACCCGCGCCTAGCCAAATTATTGCCTTTCTGGAAACCCATATTCATCCATTGTGGATTTGACATCAGCTATGTATTGGCAATTCGCAATCCCCTCAGCATTGCACGATCGTTAGCGAACCGCGATGGGTTCAGCCACGAAAAAGTTATATGCTATGGCTGGGTCATGTCTTAACCAGTATTAAGCACACAGAAACATATCATCGAGTACTGATTGATTACTACTGTCTGATGGAGGAACCACAAAAAAACCTAGAATTGGTCGCAAAACGGTTGGGTTTGGCAAAAGACGCACAAGCAATGCAACTCTACCAATCCGAGTTTATTGATAAAAAATTACGGCATACGATTTATGATGAAAATGATTTGGCACTTGACCCGGCTTGTCCGCCGTTAGCACATGAACTCTATGTCGCACTACTTGATGCCGTAACCGATAACAGACAACAACAAATAGAACTACCGGAATTTTATGCGCGCACTGAAATATGGATAAATGAATTTGAACGACTTAAATCCAGTTTGCGCTTGGCAGATCAACTTACAGCACAGGTCAATCAACTTAATCAATCCATCGCAGTTCGTAATGCGGAAATCACAGGTATTGTCACATCCGCAATTGCACAAGACCCAAATATTTTTAAGCAAGAGTTTGATCCGGCTTGGTATGTAAAGAAATATCCGGATATCGATCCCTCGCTAGTGGATCCATATCAGCACTACATCAGTTATGGCATTTCGGAAGGGAGAATCCCATCTGATAATCTTATTGGTTTCACTCGTGATGGATTACTGAACGCATTAAAGGAAATTCAAGCGCAGCGCGATCAATCGATGGCACTAGCCGAAGGTCAACTACAACAGATAGCAGAACAAAAAAAAGAAAATTCCAAGCAAACAGACATACTCAATCAGGAATTGCAACGCCTGCAAATGGAGTATGCGGCGCGAGAACATACGCATAGAACAACCATTGACTCATTGCAAAGTGAACTGACCAACCATTTGCGCAACCAGGCGCAAAAAGAACAGGAAATATCAGCACAGATATTGGGTATTCAACGGCAGGCCGACACCGATAAAGCGGCTTTAAGCCAACAGTACGAAGCAGTGATTCGGGAGTTGCACGATCAAAAAGCGGAGAACGAATGGCTGACTGCAGAGCGCATTAATATTCTCAATCAGGAATTGCAGCGCCTGCAAACGGAGTATGCGGAGCGTGAACATACGCATAGAACAACCATTGATTCATTGCAAAGTGAACTGACCAATAATTTACGCAACCAGTCGCAACGAGAACAGGAAATATCAGCACAGATATTGGGTATTCAACGGCAGGCCGACACCGATAAAGCGGCTTTAAGCCAACAGTACGAAGCGGTGATTCGGGAACTGCACGATCAAAAGGCGGAGAACGAATGGCTGACTGCAGAGCGCATTAATATTCTCAATCAGGAACTACAGCGCCTGCAAACGGAGTATGCGGCGCGTGAACTTACGCATAGAACAACCATGGATTCATTGCAAAGTGAACTGACTAACCATTTGCGCAACCAAGTGCAACGCGAACAGGAAATATCAGCACAGATATTGGGTATTCAACGGCAGGCTGACACCGATAAAGCGGCATTAAGCCAACAGTACGAGGCCAAAATTCAAACTTTGCACGATCAAAAGGCAGAGCATGAGCAGATTTCTGTAGAGCGCATTCAAATGCTCAACCAGGAACTGCATCATTTGCGGTCGGAAAACGAAACAGGGAAACGGGTTCATGCAGAAGCCATAGTTTCTCTTCAAAATAAGCTGGCTGATAATTTGGGAGTGCAAGTCCAGCGTGAGCGGGAAATGGCGAGCCAACTTATTGCTTTGCAACAGCAAGCCGAACAGGAAAAAGTCAAACAAGCACATGGTTATGGTGAACAAGAACGAGTTCTGCACTATCGATATGCAGAGCGTGAAAAAAAACTTATCCAGCAAATTCAAACCGACCAGCAATCGCATGAACAGCAAAAAAGTGAGCAGCGACGCGAGTATGTCGAGGCCTTCAATAAACAATTGTCCATCAAGCAGGATGAGATACATAAGTTAACGCGGAATTGGTTGGCCACAGAACAAGCACAAATACAGATGATTAGTCATCTCCAGCATCAATTGAATTCCATGCGTAACACATTTTTATGGCGCTCGACGGCTCCGTTTCGTAATTTAATTCGCTTGCTGAGTGTAAATAATTCAGTTAAGGATGACGCTGTACTGAAAAGTACTGAGCAGGTTATCGAAAAAATTCACCAGAATGGAATCATAGAAACTCAGGCTGAAACTGTTGATGACACCGCTCTAAATTTAGCATCCACACTACAAAATAAAACCGGAGTAAGAGATATGTCTCTAAGCCAATATAACACTGCAGTATCCACTTTAGATGAACTATTGTCTTACCATGATGAACGCTTTATTCGCTGTGCTTACCTAACTCTGCTTGGCCGCACACCCGATGCAGATGGCATGGGGTTCTACCTTAAAAAAATCAGGTCAGGTACCAGTAAGGCTGAAATTATTTATCAAATAAGTTCTAGTAAAGAAGGAAAAAAACATCATGCATACCTGGCGGGATTAGATAAATTTATACTGAGCCGCAGATGGATGAGATACTCTTTTTTGCGTATGCTTTTATGCAAATGGCTGGATGGTGGTTATACAGGGAAAAAAATTAGAGTATTAGAAAATCAGTTGTATCAACTGGACGAAAAAAACAAGAAGTACCATGTTCAGTTTGATATGGCAATCAGCAATCTAAGGAAATTAATAGTACAGCAAGTACAGAGTATAATAACAACCAACAATAATTTTCAAAAGTCTACAGCAGAAACATCGAGCATGGCCGAAAAACATTTTGATTCTGAGTGGTATTTGCAGAGATATCCTGATGTGGCTCTCAGTGGTATGAATCCTTATGAACACTATAAAAAATATGGTAAAGAGGAGGGGAGAGAGATGCGTTACTTTTCTCTCCATAACAAATTATATGTTAATGAAGGAGTTTCTGAAAGTGTCAGTAATCCATACGAATATTATGCCAATCTTTGTCTTGATGAAGAAAGGGATGCTGAGAAATTATCTCCGATAAAAGCCGAATACTTTGATAATGAAGCAATCAACTATTATGGTTATATTCGTGCGGTGAGTGGGTTAGGAAGTGCAAGTCGTAGTTATATACATGCCTTACAACATTGTGATAGAAAAGTAACAGCACTCAATCTTCCATGCGGTTTAGAAGAGATTGATTTTCCTGTAGAGACCACCCCTAATGAATCCGCTATGTTTAATATTGTTCATATGAATGCGGACTCCATCCAATATTTTTTTAGTCGAATGGGCAAGGATTGCTTGGCTGGGCGATACAACATAGGATTATGGGTCTGGGAATTAGCTGCGTTCAGACCAGACTGGTACGATAGTTTTATGCCTTTTCATGAAATATGGGTCCCGAGTGAATTTTGCAAACAAAGTATATCAGCAATTTCTCCTGTGCCAGTGTATGTGGTTCCACATGTGGTTGAAGAGCAGATAATAACCGATTCCAATAAGCGTAGTTACTTTAATCTGCCAGATGAAGTTTTTATATTTGGATATATGTTTGATTGCTCAAGTTCTATTGCCAGAAAAAACCCGTTTTCACTAATCAAAGCGTTCAAGGAAGCGTATGCTAAAAGTGAGGATGTTATACTTCTTTTAAAGATTGCTAATGGTGATATGGATCCGGAGTTATATCATACTATTCAAAAAGTTATCGATGGACATCATAATATTCGGACAATTGAGAGATCTCTGGATAAGATAGATGTTATAAGGTTTTTTGATGTAATTGACTGTTATGTATCGCCGCATCGTACTGAAGGGTTTGGATTGACTATTGCCGAAGCTATGCTTGCAGGTAAGCCCGTAATAGCTACAGATTATGGTGGTTCTACTGATTTTGTAAAATCAGGACATGCTTATCCTGTGAGATGCGATTTGGTTCCTATCAGTCAGCAGCATGGTCCATATCTGCCCGGATACATTTGGGCAGAGCCTGATATTGATCATCTTGTTGAGCAACTAAAAGATGTTTACGAGCATCAAGAGATTGCACTTTTACGAGGAAAAATAGCATGTAATTTTGTTAAAGAACAGTATTCTGTGGATCGCATCGCAGACATCATGACAAACAGGTTTAAAATGATATTACAAAAAACTCAAGGATGATTTATGAATAGTATTTTGTCAATTGTTGTCCCTGTCTTTAATATTTCGAAAGCATTGTTACAAAAATGTATAGAATCTGTTCGAGCACAGAGCGATCCGAACTGGGAGTTGGTGCTTTGTGATGATTGCTCAACAGATAATGAAACACTTGACTGTCTTGAGGCATACCGTGGTATAGATCATCGCATACGAGTTGTACGGAAACCTAATAATGATGGTATTGCTATTACAACTAATAAAGCAATCGAATTTACGATTGGAGATTTTGTTGGTTTTCTTGACAATGATGACGAGCTGGCAACAGATGCTGTTGCTGAAGTACACAAGTACATACTTAATCCTCCCGAGACTGATCTTCTATATACTGACGAAGATAAATTGGATGAGTATGATAACCATTGCGACTCGTATTACAAACCAGACTGGTCGCCAGAACATATACTCTCTTGTATGTATGTTCTTCACTTTACTGTTATTCGAAAAACGCTTTTGTGTAAACTTAAACTCCTTCGTTTCGAATTTGACGGTGCTCAAGACTACGATCTTGTGTTGCGAGCAAGTAAGGAAGCGCGTCACATAGGACACATCGCAAAAGTTCTTTATCATTGGCGAAAGATTCCTGGTTCCGCTGCCGACATTGTGGACGCAAAGCCAAAGGCGTTAGATAATGCGGCACGGAGTTTATCGGATGTCATGGGGTGCCCTGTTGAACAGGGTATGCTTCTGGGCTTGTGGCGCGTACGTCCTTCGCTTGGCTCATATCCACCAGTCACTTTATTAATTCCAACAAATGATGTGGTCAAAGATGTTCCTGAGCGAGGGAAGATTAACTTACTGGTCAATTTTCTCTGTAGCATTAAGGAAAAAACAACTTATCCAAACTATAAGGTTATTGTAGTGGACAACCACAACATGTCGAATGAAACCAAAGAATCATTGGCAGCGCTTGATATGGACATCCGTATAGAAAGTTATCGGCAACAGCCCGGCCAATTCAGTTTTGCGGCGAAGTTTAATTACTGTTGGCCCTTAGTAGAAACCGAGCATGTAATTATTCTTAATGATGACATGGAGGTGATATCGCCTGGTTGGATTGAAGCGCTTCTTGAACCAATGCAGGATGATGGTGTGGGGATCGTGGGTGCCCGTCTGCTGCACGCTGACCGCACTATACAGCATGTAGGTATGGTGTTGGGTGTGCATAACGGTGCGGCGCATATTTATCATGGTTTTCCTGCGGAATATGTGGGTTATAACGGATACACGCATGTAATCAGAAATTACTCGGCGGTAACAGGCGCATGTATGCTCACGCGGCGTAGCCTGTTAAAACGATTGACTGGTTTTGACGAACGTTTCAGAATCGATTATAACGATGTTGATTATTGTTTGAGAGTTAGAGAACTAGGTTTTCGAGTGGTTTATACACCGTTTGCTGAGCTGTATCATTTTGAAAGTTATTCTGTCGTACGAGAGGTTGCTGATAGTAATGAAACGCTCCTTTTTCGTGATCGCTGGGCTGAAGTTATTTTCCGTGATCCATATTACAATGAAAACTTGCCTCGTGACCGACATGATTATGTTCATGTTTTGTAGTACTGTATCCCTGCCAAGTGTTCTGTTAAGCTGAGTGGTTATCAGGTTGTTGAAAAACGAGGCCATCCTTACGGTTTATTCCTCATGAAACGAAGAAATTTCCCCAACTTTTCACCAATTGCGAGGTGTCGCCCGATGGCGCCATCCCTGCCAACCTCTTTTCAAGCCCTGAACCCGGCTATTTGCCATTATTTTGGTGCACGGTCAGTGATCAACCATAATTTTTCCATATTTGGGACGGATTTCTCCCTATGCAGTAGACCATCTCCAACCAATAGGGGTTGGCAGGGATGGCGCGAAACGACACCTCGCAAAAATAGTCGCCATGCGTGTCAGGTTGCAAGCTGCAAGGGTAAAAGTTGTCTGCGCCCTCACCATGGACAATCCGGTGAACCTGGCTTTTCTCAGTCTCCCCACAGTCTTGGTCCAACCAAATATTTCCTCGATTCGCTTGCGAATGTCCAGACTTATTCCGTATCCGGCATGTCGGGTAGTGCACCTATCGATGGCGCACCGCTTGGTTTTTGCGAGGTGTCGTTTCGCGCCATCCCTGCGAAAATCTTTTCTTGCCACATGAGGGGTGACCCCACGGTCGCGTACTGCCTATACAAACCCAGACACATCGTAGCCTTTGTCCGCTTCCAAGGTGGCTCTGTTTGTTCTGATCGAGCGAATCACCATGGTTTTTGCCGCATCCCTTTTGGCGGTGCCAGAGGCATGCGTGGTTTCGACATCCATCGCCAGTCCATTCCGGTTTTCCATCAGCGCGTGTCCCAAGTAGCACAACCGGGATTTATCCCCTTCGCTCTTCTCGTACAACCGAGCATCGGAATCCGTGGTCGACTGATGGGTATCGATCGATCGAGTTTCCCCCTTGAACACCACCGTCGGATCGCGGCTACCACCCTCTGGCGGAGGCGTGTTTCCATCCTTCTTCACAAAACTCTTCATCGAAGCCCAGGCTTCAATCAGGGTACCATCCACAGAAAAGTGTTCGTTAGACACCAACCTTTGCTATTCAGCCAATGCCAGAACCCGCCTATAAAGTTGTTCGCAGGGACGGAGCGTAGCGACGCCTCGCAAAAATTTACGAGCCACGGTTTCATTAAGCAGTCGGTCCCGGTTGGCACTGAATGTCGAGTGATTCCACACTTCCTCATCTATCCCCAACCCCACAAACCAGCGGTACAGCAGGTTGTAGTCAATATGAGCCACCAACTGCCGTTCGGATCGGATGGAAAACAAGGTCTGAAGCAAACTGGCCCTCAGCAATCGCTCTGGTGGAATAGAGACACGACCAAGATCGGCATACAACGCATCCAATTCGCTATCCATGGATTCCAGAATCGCATCCCCCACCGGGCGCAATTTGCGCAGAGGATGATTAGCAAGGCTTTTTTTTTCCAGATTACGGTAACTAAACAGTTCAATCTGAGTAATATTCGCTCCACGCATGGCACTCACTCTTCTTTGATTCAACAGGATTTATCTCATATTCCCTGTCCGTCTGGGACTGTTCCGGCCTTTTTCAACACCCTGTTAACAAAATCATAATGAATGTATCTTTTTTTTATTACCAAACCTTAGCGGTAGTAGCGCCCGTGTTTGCATTTGCCAAATTATGAAAGCAATCATCCTAGCCGGTGGTTTAGGCACACGTATTAGCGAAGAGTCTCATCTAAGGCCAAAGCCCATGATTGAGATTGGCGGCAAGCCGATTCTCTGGCACATCATGAAAATGTATTCTCATCATGGTGTTAATGACTTTATTATTTGCCTCGGATATAAAGGCTACATGATCAAAGAGTATTTCTCGAACTACTTTTTGCATATGTCTGATGTGACTTTCTGCATGCGTGAAAACAATATGGAAATTCATCAAAAATTTGCCGAGCCATGGAAAGTAACTTTGGTCGATACGGGTGAACATACAATGACCGGTGGTCGTCTTAAATGTGTGGCGTCCTACATTGAAGATGAAACCTTCTGTTTTACCTATGGTGACGGCGTTTCTGATATTGATATTTCCAGGCTGATTGATTATCACAAGTCTTCTGGTCGAAAAGCCACGGTCACAGCAATTCAGCCACCCGGTCGTTATGGTGCGCTACACATTGAAAACGGTGTAGTACAGCATTTCCAGGAAAAGCCAGCAGGTGATGGAGCCTGGATCAACGGTGGATTTTTTGTCCTTGAACCATCGGTTCTGGATTATCTTGATGACAATGAAACAATCTGGGAGCAACAACCTTTGCAGCGTTTGGCAATCGAGGGGCAGCTTTCTGCTTATCAACATGAAGGTTTCTGGCAGCCGATGGATACGCTGAGAGATAAAAATCACCTTGAAGAGCTTTGGCATAGTGGCAACGCACCCTGGAAGAAGTGGAAATGAATTCAGATTTTTGGAGTGGTAAGCGAGTTTTTCTGACAGGGCACACTGGTTTCAAAGGTGGCTGGTTGTCTTTGTGGTTGCAGTCCATGGGCGCAGAAGTTCATGGTTATTCACTTAGCCCGCCAACGGAAACCAATTTTTTTGGTGTGGCAGAAGTTGGTAAAGGTATGAAGAGCAGCGCCATTGCGGATATTCGGGATGCCGACAAGCTTCGTACTGCCATGCAGGCCGCGCAACCAGAGATTGTTTTTCATCTGGCTGCACAGCCTCTGGTGCGTTACTCTTATGTTCAACCTGCTGAAACTTATGCGGTAAACGTGATGGGCACGGTGCACTTGCTCGAAGCAGTGCGAGCAACGCCCGGCGTAAAAGTTGTGGTGAATGTCACGACTGACAAATGCTATGAAAATCGTGAGTGGATTTGGGGCTACCGCGAAAACGAAGCGATGGGTGGCTTTGATCCTTATTCAAGCAGCAAGGGCTGTGCCGAGTTGGTGACTTCTGCGTACAGGAGATCGTTTCTTGAGTCGGCTGGGATCGCTTTGGCTTCTGCCCGCGCAGGAAATGTCATTGGTGGTGGCGATTGGGCTGCTGATCGATTGATACCGGATTTCTTGCGTGCCATGGATGCGGGAAAAACATTGGAAATACGTTCACCCCAATCCACGCGTCCCTGGCAACATGTGCTTGAGCCGTTGTCAGGTTATCTTTCGTTGGGAGAAAAGCTTTATGTGGAAGGGGCATCGTTTGCCGAGGGCTGGAATTTTGGTCCGGCAGATGATGATGCGCAGTCAGTGCGCTGGATTGTAGAGCAGTTGACAGAAATGCGAAAAGACATAAAGTGGAAATTCAACGAAACGCCGCAACCGCATGAGGCAAATTATCTAAAACTGGACAGCAGCAAGGCGCATGTCCAATTGGACTGGCATCCGCAATGGAGATTACGAACTGCATTACAAAAAACGCTAGACTGGCATGAGGCTTGGCGTAATGCAGAAAACATGAAGGTGGTTACCATGAGGCAGATCGCTGATTACCAATCCACAAAACAAAACGCCTGATTATGTCTCTATCTCAGGCCGTACTGGATAACTGTATAGATATACAGTATGCTGACCTCTTGCGAAAACCGTTTGAGGTGAACCATGGCGATCAACAGTATCCAGTTTCAGAAGGGGTTGTCGATGAGTGAATTCATCGTGCA
>JAAGNR010000050.1 GCA_010435995.1 Ferrovum sp.
CCATAATGGCGATAGTTTACCACTCCCAAACCATAATGAGGCTGCTGAATCCATGCTTGACCAACTCACCGAACGCCTGACTGGAGCTCTCAAATCCCTACGTGGGCAAGCACGCCTGACAGATTCGAATATTCAGGATGCCCTGCGCGAAGTGCGCATCGCCTTATTGGAAGCCGATGTGGCGCTCCCCGTGGTCAAGGATTTCATTCAAACGATACGCGATCAGGCTGTGGGGCAGGCGGTGCTGTCAAGCTTGACCCCAGGACAGGCTTTTATCGGCGTGGTCCATCAAGCCCTGACCCAATTGATGGGAGAACGCAACGAAGGATTATCCCTCGCAACACAACCCCCTGCGGTCATTCTCATGGCGGGCTTGCAAGGCGCCGGAAAAACCACCACCAGCGGGAAACTGGCCAAATGGTTGAAAGAACAGCTGAAGAAAAAAGTTTTGCTGGTCAGTTGCGATATCTATCGCCCGGCCGCCATCGAGCAATTGCGTGTACTGGCCGAATCCCTCGAAATCGATTTTTTTCCTTCGCACTCGAATCAAAGCCCTGATGCCATTGCTCTGGCTGCGCTGGACTATGCACGCCATCACTTCCACGATGTACTGATTGTAGATACGGCAGGTCGACTGGCCATCGACGAACCCATGATGCAAGAGATCCAACGCTTGCATCAGGCAGTCTCACCGGTGGAAACCCTGTTCGTCGTCGATGCCATGCAGGGCCAGGATGCGGTCAATACCGCCCGCGCCTTTGGCGAAGCCCTCCCCCTCACTGGGATCATCCTGACCAAACTGGATGGCGACGCCCGAGGCGGTGCTGCGCTTTCGGTACGACACATCACCCAGCGCCCCATCAAGTTCATTGGGGTAGGGGAAAAACTCACGGGGCTGGAACCGTTCCATCCCGAACGTATGGCCTCGCGCATTCTGGGTATGGGGGATGTCCTCAGTCTGATCGAGGAAGCACAACGCAGCGTGGATCACGCTGAGGCAGAGAAACTCGCCAAGAAACTCAAAAAAGGCCAAAGCTTCGATCTTGAAGATTTCAAAACCCAACTGCAACAAATGCGCAAAGCAGGAGGGGTCAGCGCCATGATGGACAAACTCCCCGCCCAACTCAGCCGTGGTCTGACCCCAGGCGCCACCCCGGATGAGAGTGCCTTGCGTCGTATCGAAGGCATTATCAACGCCATGACCCCGCTGGAACGCCGCCGCCCAGAATTGCTCAAGGCCTCGCGCAAGCGACGTATTGCTGCCGGATCAGGGGTGCAGGTTCAAGAAGTAAACCGTCTCCTCGGACAATTTGAACAAATGCAAAAAATGATGAAAATGCTGTCTCAGGGAGGTTTGTCCAAGATGATGCGTGGCATGCGTAACTTCATGCCGGGACGCTGATTATTGGAAGCCCGTCCCCGGCGTAAAAATAAAGTTTCCCTCCCCTGACTGCGTCCGGTCGAGAATGGACTCGAATATGGGCGCGCCCACTGGGCGTGAATACCAGAATCCCTGAGCGTAGTCACAACCGAACTGACGCAGCATGTGATGCTGATCCTGCGTCTCCACTCCTTCAGCAATGGTCTTGATACCCAATTTATGGGCCATCACAATGATGGCCTCGGTCAACGCCTTGTCACTGTCATCCACCATGATTTCGGAAATGAACGAACGGTCGATTTTGAGGTAGTCGATGTCGAACTGCTTGAGATAGGAGAGCGCCGAAAACCCCGTACCAAAATCATCGATGGATACTTCCACTCCCTGATTTCGATAATCCAGAAAACTTTGCTGGATCCGGTCGGATTTTTTCAGCAACATCCCTTCGGTAATCTCCACGGTAATACAGTTGCCCGGCAACCCCACGGCATTCAGTCTGTCCAGCCAAAGGGTATCGCCTTGGTCAAACTGGATCGGCGAACGATTGACGCTCACTTGAACGATTTGGCCAAACCGCTGCTGCCATTGAACAATGTGTGAAATGACCTGCAAAGAAACCCAGTTGCCAATGTCATGAATGAGTCCCGATGCCTCTGCCAGAGGAATGAATACCTGGGGCCCTACTTCCCCCCGAGACGGATGATGCCAGCGCAGCAGCGCTTCGACTTTTTTGAGACGACCGTTCACCAATTCAAGGATGGGTTGATAATGAACCTCCAGTTCTCCGCGCTGTGTGGCATATCGCAGATCGTTGGTCAGCTTCATTTTAGTTTGAGCTTCCTGCTGCATGGCCGGCAAAAAGAAGTGAAAGCGGTTGCGCCCCTCGGATTTGGCAGAATACATGGCCTGATCAGCGTGTTTCACCAAGGTATTGATATCCCTCGCATTGTCTGGGTACAAGGCAATCCCGATGCTGGTGGTAATGAAACTGCTATCTCCATCGCCCAATTCAAAAGGCTGTGCCAGGGTTTCTGCAATATCATGGGCCAGTTGCTGCACTTGTAACAGCGCGCATTCCGGCAAAATCACGGCAAACTCATCCCCGCCCAAACGAGAAACCGTATCCGTTTCACGAACACACTTGCGAATGCGTCGCGCAGCTTCCTCCAGCAACACATCCCCTTTCATATGACCCAGGGTGTCGTTGACTTCCTTGAAATGATCCAGATCGAGTAACAATAACGCCACCGGACTACCATTACGCCGGTGTTTCTTGATTTCTTGACCAAGGCGCTCAATGAACAGTTGGCGGTTGGGCAAGCCCGTCACATAGTCATAATTGGCCCGTTTCCAGGCGGTGGAATCGAGTCCATGAAATTCCGATAAATCGCTCATCACCGCAATGAAGTTCTGCGGCTTTCCCGATGGACCACTGATGACACAAAGATTGAAGTTCTCCGGATAAACCTCACCGTCCTTGCGCCGATTGGTGACTTCTCCAGTCCATTGCTTATACAGTTTGATCCCGCGCCATACTGATTTGTACAAATCCGCGCGCGCCAATCCCGAATGCAGGCGAAACAAATTCTTGCCGATCACCTCATCCATGGAATAGCCGGTTATTTTCCCGAAGGCGCTGTTCACCTCCTGAATTTGACCCTCGGCATCCGTGATGACAAAAGCATCTGCCGAGGTGCATAACAACTGGGCGACTTGCTGAAGTATGGAACCAATACAGCGGGATTCAGTCACGTCTTCCGCCACAGCCAGCACCCTACTGACATCCCCGTACGCATCGCGGACAGGAACAAAACAGAGATCGAAATATCGCGGACAGGGGGCTTGGACAAAAGCCTCCAATTGACTGGAGACGCCCAGAAAAGCCTGCCTTAAGGAATCTGAAAGGTGTGCCCCAGGGAAAAGATCCTCCAGCGTTTGAGAATCACGATTTCCTTCTACAGCCAAGTATTTTTTGGCCAGGAGATTGCTTCCTCGCACCAACCCATTGAGATCAAGTTCCAGCACCGGACAGGCAGACTCCTCCATGATCAGCCGACAACGTTCCTCGTCGGACATATGCCCATGCGTAAGCATACGGTTCAGGACGTTCATGCCAAACAGTCAGGCATCATTGCCTGAAAGGGAAACAATCATAGCCATCCTGTGGAAAATACCTTCTGCATCGGGATACTCCTCGCCAGATCTTGTCAGTCAATGGATCTTTTTTTAACGCAGACGCCAGATCATGCTCCGATTACACTCAAACCTTAATTTATAACCATAACATATTGTGTAGTATAAATAACGATAAGGCAACTTGAAAATATTTGCAAGTAAAAAACAGCGCTACCGACCGAAAAAAGATAAAGAATGAATCGCTTTGTAAGGGAAAAAGCCACACGAAATTCCCAAACAGGACCTGAATGTCAGAGTAAATGTTCTGCGGGTTGGATGTCGTAACTGACTTCCCATAAAAATACCCGCATCGCTGCGGGTATTCTACTTCCAGGAACCTCGTGAATCCGCTCAGGCGAAATCACTCAATCGTCATTACCGCTTTCACGTTCATTCTGCAATACGGTCCCCGTTTTGGCATCGATGGCCACTTCATGGGTCAGATGATTGGCCCGGATGTCGAAAGAATAACGCAAGCCACTGCCGCCCAATTTATGTTCCAGTTCTTCTTCCAAGATGTCCCCTGGGTATGCCTTAATGGCAGCCGCACGAGCCTGCTCGATGGTCAATTTGGCTTCCTTGGCATATTGATCCCCTTTGTAGGCCAAGGCCAGTCCTGCATTGCTGAGGAGACCCACGGCCAACACTGAAATGACCAGTTTATTCAATTTCATCTTCGCTTTCCTTTTCTTCGAAATTACCGCTGTTCCACCACGAAATCAGCGGGTGCTACAGAAGGTTTTCCCACCATCCGCAAGAGAGTGTCATCGCGCCGGATCCAATGATGGTAAAACGCCGCCACTCCATGCAATACGATGAGCCAGATCAGAGCATTGCCCAGGGTTTCATGGAGCTCTTTGAGGGGCTTTGCATAAGAAATACCCGTGTCATCGTTAAGTATCCAGGGCAAGGTCCATCCCAGAAACACCACGGCATTACCCCGCGCCTGTTGAAACAGCACGCCCAAAGCAGGAATGCCGATCATTGCCAGGTAAAGTAATCCGTGAGCCCCATGGGACAACCCCACCATCCAGCGTGAGGGTGTCGGGGTTACCGGAGGAGCGCGATGTCTCAAACGCCATACCAGACGCCACCATACCAGTCCAAACACCAGGATACCCAGCTGTTTATGGATATCCGTCAGGAGCCCTTTCAGCGGCCCCTTAGGCAAATCACCTTTGACCTCGATCAGCACAAGCAACACCACGATGGCCAGCGCCATCCCCCAGTGCAAGCCACGCCAAATACGGTCATATCGTTTGATTTCGTTCATTCGTGTTCATCCAGCCCCAAAAACCGCACCCAAATCTCAAAGGTCAATACCCGCCCGACGTACTCTGCCGTCGCCATCGGGTAGTGCGCTGCATGAACCGCAGCCATGGCTGATTTGTCCAGAATGGCATTGCCACTGGTGGTGATCACATGGGCATCGGAGACCACCCCATCCTTGTAGTCAAAAGAGACCTTGGTTTCTCCAGACAAATGCGCAGCACGCGCCGCCATGGGGAATACCACCGCACTTTGCACCGCCGCACGCACCTTATCGGCAAAGGTGATGGAGATATCCGCCGGCCGAACATGCTGGGGCATGGTCGGAGCTGCCTTGGTTGTGGGCTGTGGCGGTGTCGGCGTTACCGGAGCAGGGGGGGCTTCTGCCTGCGCCACAGGAGCCGGAGCCGGTGTGGGAACCGGGATCGGACGAGGCTCCGTATGGGCCACCATATGATGCACCACAGGCTGGGGCGGCGGCGGTTTCGGG